>CARSXK010000009.1:0-11975 GCA_949065595.1 uncultured Bacilli bacterium | reverse complement strand
CGGTTACATACTTCTTATCCTCTTCTAGAAACCCCTCATACATACTTTGTTTAGGGTTTTTCCCTCGTAACGGAATCGTTCCATTTGCATTATTTTTAAAAGAAATAATTATTCTTTTATTTAAACGCTTTTTAATAATAGATAACTTTTCTTTTTCTTCTTTGGTTAATTGCTCATATACTTCTACATTCAGTTTATCATAAGTAGATCCATATACTTTTTCAATTAAATCATAATACTCTTTATTATTTTTTTTCCAATACAAAATCACTTCGGTTACATACTTCTTATCCTCTTCTAGAAACCCTTCATACATACTTTTTTTGAGTTTTCTACTATGAAATATAAAGTTTTCATTTTTTATTGCATTTTTCCTTACTTCCACTCTTTGGTATAAATTACTTTTTATAATCGATAATACTCGTCTTTCTTTTTTGATTAATCGCTTATATGCTACTACATTCAATTTATCATAAGTATCCCCATATACTTTTTTAATTAAATTATAATACTCCTTATTATTTTTTTCCCAATATAAAATCACTTCGGTTACATACTTCTTATCCTCTTCTAGAAACCCCTCATACATACTTTGTTTAGGTTTTTTACCATGATGAAATATAAAGTTTTCATTTTTCCTTACTTCTACCATTTGTTTTAACCTATTATTAATAGTAGATAACTTTTCTTTTTCTTCTTTGGTTAATTGCTTATATGCTTCTACATTCAGTTTATCATAGGTATCCCCATATATTTTTTCAATTAAATCATAATACTTTTTATTATTCTTTTTCCAATACAAAACCACTTCGGTTACGTACTTCTTATCCTCTTCTAGAAACCCTTCATACATACTTTCCATTATTTCAGGTGTTTTTCTTTCTGAAGAATTGTTCAAAGAAAGTCTTATTTTCGCATTTTTTTCTTGATATTTTTTCAATTCTGTTTCTACAAAGTTTAAATGAGTTCTTACTGCTTGATTATCGCAACCCAATAATTTTGCAGCCATATCAATTGACAAACAAGGACGATTGATTCCATTTACATATTGAAAACTCATTTGTTGCTCTTTTGTCAAACTCTTCATTAGTTCATTGAATTGTTCTTCTGACAACTCATATTTTTCTAACACTTCTTGAAGCCCATGATAAATTTTAACAGCAATTACTTTTGAAGCATTTGACTTACGAACTTTGGAATTACGCGCTTCTGGATAAAAACTTTCCTTTTCCAACTTTTCATCCAGAATATGATAATTTTTGTCTAGCTTTTGAAATACAGATTGAAGATAAGCTACTACCTGATTTCTTGTACATTCTAATACAATTTTATTGGACGCTAACGTTTGGGCAATTTTAGCAATGTTATACCTTTTACGATTATCTATTCCATAGTAATAAATAAAACTTATTTTTTCAGTTTTTGGTAATTCACATGCAAATTCATTCAATTCCTCTAATGTTATCTGATAACGAACAAGAATTTCATTTATACTATTTAAAATTTTAGTAGAATCTCGATTGATGGGCGCTTTCTTAATTGGTTCTTTTATAACTGGTTCTTTTATAATGGTTTGTTCATTTAATCGTACTCCATCTTTCCTATTGGCAATTACTTGTTTTACAGTATATCCTTTTTTCAACAATTCACTTGCAATCATAAGCTGTTCTTCAAACCATTTACTGTAGCGTTCAAATAATACTTGTTCCTTTTCCTCCAAGTGTATATATTTTTCACCATTTAGATAAGTTCCCCATTTTTTTGTAAATATATTCCTTAAACCCTGTGGTGCATAAGCATATACACACTCAATCACAGTGCGACTATATGCGCTATAGTAGGTGTAAATATTTTTTTCACTTCGTCCATTCATATCTATCACTATCCTTTTTATGGTTAAACGAAAGACTTTCTTTGGAAATAATCTACCCATTTTGTTCTCCAGTTATATTAACACGATTTCTTATATTTCACAAGGTTTTTTATTTATAAACCTAAAAAAATGCTATAATAGATAAAAGGTGAAATATATGATACTAAAAGAATTAACCAATAGTGAATTTGCAAGATTTACTGATTATTACAATATCCATTCTGTATATCAAACAAAAGAATATGCATTTGTAATGAACAATCAAAATTTTGAAAGTGTTTTTTTAGGACTGGTTGATGAAAAAGGACAAATTCTAGCTGCTTCTCTTATTTTAATTGATAAAATACACAATTTTAAATATGCGTATGCACCTCGTGGCTTTTTAATTGACTATCATAACTTTGAATTGTTGGAACTATTTACAAAAGAAATCAAAAAATACCTAGGTAAACGAAATGTGATAGCGATCAAATTAAATCCATATCTATTAAGGTATACTCATGAGCCATGGAATCGTTTGATTAGAAAAGACACTAACTACGACCTTTGCTTGGATCATTTGAAACAACTAGGATATCGTCATTTAGGATACAATCATTTTTTTGAATCTTTAAAACCTAGATATGAAGCAGTCATTTCACTCGATCTTCCTTATTATCAACTCTTTCGCAATATAAGAAAAGAATTCCGTACAAAGATAAGAAGTGCTGAAAAAAGAGGATTGCAAATGCATTTGGGTAACGAAAATGACTTGCAATATTTATACCTGCATACTCAAAAGAAATACCCAAGGGATTTAAAATACTTCAAAGACTGTTATCACTTCTTTTCTTCCAATCACATGGTAGATTTCTATTATATTAAATTGGATGTTGCTACCTATTTAAGCGCCATTACAAAAGAATATCATAAGCAAGATAAAATATGTGCAACGCTTACTCAAAAACTTGTAGATGTAAGTCATACTTCCAAAGAAAAATATTTAAATCAAAAAATAGCTGCTGATCAACTCTTTAATCAATATAAAAAAGAATTGATTTATGCAACCAATCTTTTAAAAGAGCAGCCAAATGGAATTGTCATTGCCTCTGCGCTTGTTGTAACCAATCAAAAAGAAGCTTACTTGTTAATGGATGGATATGATACCAAATACAAACGATTAAATGCTAAACATCTACTAATATGGAAATTATGTGAAAAATATTCGAAGGAAGGATATCATACCTTCAATTTAGGTGGGGTTACCAATTTGGATTTACCAAAAAATCCATATCATGGATTGAATGATTTTAAAATTGGTTTTCATGCAACCATAAAAGAGTATATGGGTGACTTGGAATTGGTTACCAATAACACCCTTTACTTTATGTATAAAAACAGTGCTTCATTCCGGAATATTCTAAAAAAATAAATGTGTGAATACATTTATTTTTTTATATCATTGATTTGTTTTGATATATACATCTAACAAAAGCGCTTCTTTACATTTCCCTTGCTACCAATGATTGGTATTTTACTTACCAATCAATGATATTTAAATGAGAAAATCTAGCATTCCAATTTTTTACTTTTTGTTCATATAATTCTTTTGAATTTCCTTTATGGCGAATAGGACGAATTGTTTTTGAAAATATATCGCTTAATCCATAGGGAGCATATACAAAAATTTTACCATTCTTCTTTGTAATCCCAATCGCATGAACGGTTGCTATCCATCTAGAAATAGCATCCTCTGTATTGGAATAAGGTTCTATTTCTTTGCCTTCTTTGTTTTTTTTCCATAAATGCATTCTGGCTTCATTGGAAACATCTATTTCATATTTTAGATGTTTAGATATTATATAATTTACAATTTCATTGTGATACTGTAAATCTTTTTCCACACTGATATCCTTACTATCATAATACACCACATCAATATCCTTGATTCCATTATTCAAAGGTTTCTTATCATAATAGTTCCATACGGTTTGAAATACTACCCCTGCTGCAATATAAAAGTTGGGCAGTTTTAATGATTCTACATAGTCTAATATATCCATTAATTCTTTATTTTGTTTCATTATTTCTATCAATATATGGGTTTGCTCTTCAATACTCCTATATTGTATTTCAGCCTGTTCCATTATAGCACTTCTCCTTCTAAAATCAGTAAATGTTTAATTGTTTGCCTCATTTACTGTATTATATCAATCGTATCAAAAAAAAAACAAGCTTTCGCTTGTCTTTATTATTCAACGATTTCTGAAATGTTACCAGAACCAACTGTTCTACCACCTTCACGAATAGAGAATTTAGTTCCATTTTCGATAGCGATTGGAGCAATTAATTCAACAGTCATTTCTACATTATCCCCTGGCATTACCATTTCAACACCTGCAGGTAATTCAATTACACCTGTAACGTCAGTTGTTCTGAAATAGAATTGTGGACGATAATTTGAGAAGAATGGAGTATGTCTTCCACCTTCTTCTTTGGTTAAGACATAAACTTGTGCTTTGAATTTCTTGTGTGGAGTAACTGAACCTGGTTTTGCTAATACTTGACCACGTTCTACTTCTTCACGAGCAACACCACGTAATAATACTCCAGCATTGTCTCCTGATTCTGCATAATCTAATTGTTTACGGAACATTTCAATTCCTGTAACAACAGTCTTTTTAGTATCTTTCAAACCAACGATTTCTACTTCATCGTTAAGCTTTAATTGTCCTCTTTCTACACGACCTGTTACAACTGTTCCACGTCCAGTAATTGTGAATACATCTTCTACTGGCATTAAGAATGGTTTATCAGTATCACGTAATGGAGTTTCAATCCAACTATCAACAGCATCCATTAAGTCAAGGATTGCTTGTTCATATTTAGCGTCTCCTTCAAGTGCTTTTAAAGCAGAACCACGGATAATTGGAGTTTCATCTCCTTCGAATCCATATTCATTTAATAATTCACGAATTTCCATTTCTACTAGGTCTAATAATTCTTCATCATCAACCATATCACATTTGTTCATGAATACAACCATACGAGGTACACCAACTTGGCGTGATAACAAGATATGTTCACGAGTTTGTGCCATAGGTCCATCAGTAGCAGCAATTACTAAAATTGCTCCATCCATTTGTGCTGCACCTGTAATCATGTTTTTTACATAGTCAGCATGCCCTGGACAGTCTACGTGAGCATAGTGTCTGTTTTCTGTTTGATATTCTACGTGAGAAGTGTTGATTGTGATTCCACGATCTCTTTCTTCTGGAGCCTTATCAATATTTGCATAATCTACGAATTCTGCAAATCCTTTTTTCGATAATACGTTTGTAATAGCCGCAGTTAAAGTTGTTTTACCGTGGTCTACGTGTCCAATTGTACCAATGTTAACATGTGGTTTTGAACGATCAAATTTTTGTTTTGCCATATTAAAATTTCCTCCTTTATTTACTTACATAATCTATTTTATATTACTTACTCAAAAATAGCAAGTCATTTTTTAGATTATTCTTTTGTTTTTTTGAATGAAAGTGGAAAGTAGCAGTCATACTACTACTTTTTTTAATTTCCACCATTTTTCTTAATAACTTCTTCAGCAATATTTCTTGGTACTTCTTCATAGTGATCGAATACCATTGTATAGTTTCCACGTCCTTGTGTATTAGAACGTAAGCTTGTTACATATCCAAACATTTCAGAAAGTGGTACCATTGCATCGATTGCCAAAGCATTTCCTCTTGATTCTTGTCCAAGTGGACGTCCTCTACGAGAAGTGATATCTCCCATTACATTTCCTAGATATTCATCTGGTACAACTACTTGTACTTTCATAATTGGTTCTAGTAAAATTGGTTTACATTTGTTCTTTGCTTCTTTTAAGGCCATTGAAGCTGCAATTTTATAAGCCATTTCAGATGAGTCGACATCATGGTATGATCCATCAAATAATGTAGCTTTGACATCTACCATAGGGAATCCTGCAAGCACACCTGTTTTCATGGCTTCTTGTAATCCCTTATCTGTTACTGGAATGTATTCACGAGGAACGACACCACCCACAACAGCATCCACAAATTCATAGCCTTTATCTGGATTTGGTTCAAATTTAATCCATACGTGTCCATATTGTCCACGACCACCAGATTGTTTGATGTACTTTCCTTCACATTCAGCAGTTTGTGTTAACGTTTCACGATAAGATACTTGTGGTTGACCTACATTGGCTTCTACACCAAATTCTCTTTTCATACGGTCAACAATAATATCTAGGTGAAGTTCACCCATACCTGCAATAATGGTTTGCCCAGTTTCGTGGTTGGTACTTGCACGGAAAGTTGGATCTTCTTCTGCCAATTTTTGTAATGCAATTCCCATTTTATCTTGGTCTGCTTTTGATTTTGGTTCTACCGTTAATTCAATAACAGGTTCAGGGAATTCCATTGATTCTAGAATACATGGATGTTTTTCTTCACACAATGTATCTCCTGTAGTTGTATTTTTGAAACCAACTGCTGCAGCTATATCTCCTGCAAATACTTCTGAAATTTCAGTACGATTATTGGCATGCATTAAAAGAATACGTCCTAATCTTTCCTTTTCTCCCTTGGTTGCATTCAATACATAAGAACCACCTGTGATGTGTCCTGAATAAACACGGAAGAATGTAAGACGTCCAACAAATGGATCAGTCATAACCTTAAATGCCAAAGCACTGAAAGGTTGTGCGTCAGATGGATGTCTTTCGATTTCTTTTCCATCCATATCCACACCTTTAATCGATGGAATATCAGAAGGAGCTGGTAAGTAATCTACTACTGCATCTAGCAATAACTTAACTCCTGTGTTACCTAAAGCAGTACCACACATTACTGGGAAGAATTCAACAGAAAGTGTTCCTTTACGGATTGCACGCTTTAATAATTCTACTGAAATTTCTTCTCCTTCTAAATATTTATTCATTAATTCATCATCAAATTCAGCAACTGCTTCAATTAAAGCACTACGTTTTTCTTCTGCAAGTGCTTGATAGTCTTCTGGAATTGCAATTTCTTCTGCATTTTCTTCTTGACCTCTATCATATTGATATGCTTTCATGTTAACTAAATCAATAATGGTTTTGAATTCGTTTTCTGCACCAATTGGCCATTCGATTGGAGCAAAGTTTACACCCAAACGATCTTTGATGGTTTTTAAGCAATATTCAAAATCTGCTCCCATTTTATCCATTTTATTACAGAAAATCATACGTGGTACTTTGAATTCATCTGCTTGGCGCCAAACGGTTTCTGTTTGTGGTTCGACACCTGCTTGTGTATCTAGTAAAGCCACTGCTCCATCTAGTACACGAAGGGAACGCGATACTTCAACAGTAAAATCGACGTGTCCTGGAGTATCGATGATATTCAATCTATGACCTTTCCAAAAAGCAGTCGTAGCAGCTGAAGTAATGGTAATTCCACGTTCTTGCTCTTGTTCCATCCAGTCCATTTGGGAAGCACCATCATGTGTTTCACCAATTTTATGGATTTTATGAGTGTGGAATAAGATACGCTCGGTACAAGTGGTTTTTCCTGCATCGATATGTGCCATGATTCCAAAGTTACGTGTATTTTCTAAACTATATTCACGAGCCATATAATATTTCCTTTCTTAAATTACCAACGGTAGTGAGCAAATGCTTTGTTTGCCTCTGCCATTTTATGAGTATCTTCACGTTTTTTGACTGATCCACCAGTTCCTTCTGATGCATCAATGATTTCGTTTGCTAAATTTTCAGACATAGAATGTCCCC
This sequence comes from uncultured Bacilli bacterium, assembly GCA_949065595.1. Taxonomy (GTDB): domain Bacteria; phylum Bacillota_I; class Bacilli_A; order RF39; family UBA660; genus UBA5026. Next base: position 4,323 of record CARSXK010000009.1, on the reverse strand, counting down.
CACGTAAACGAGAATAATTTACTAACCAACGAAGTGCTAGCGCTTGACTACGATCTGCTTTTACTTCAATTGGTACTTGATAGTTTGCCCCACCTACACGGCGAGATTTTACTTCAAGAGCTGGCTTAATGTTTTCCATAGCTTTTTCAAATACTTCCATTGGATCTTGTCCAGTTTTTTCTTTGACTATATCAAATGCACCATATAATATTTTTTGTGCAGTTCCTTTTTTTCCATCATTCATAATTTGGTTAATTAATTTGGTAACCAATTTTGAATTGTACATTGGGTCTGCAAGTACATCTCTTTTTACAGCACGTCTTTTACGCATAATGTGCCTCCTTTCTCATGATTCTTATTTTTTATTTACTAGCTTTTGGTCTTTTGGTTCCATATTTAGAACGACCTTGACGTCTTTTATCAATTCCAGCAGTATCTAAAGTACCACGTACAATATGATATCTTACACCGATTAAGTCTTTTACACGTCCTCCACGGATTAGTACAACACTGTGTTCTTGTAAGTTATGTCCTTCTCCACCAATATAAGCGGTTACTTCGTATCCATTACTTAAACGAACACGGGCATATTTACGTAACGCTGAGTTTGGTTTCTTTGGTGTCATAGTTCCAACACGAGTACATACACCGCGTTTTTGTGGTGAATTTTGGTCTGTTGTTTTTTTGGCACGACTGTTGTAACCAATTCCAAGTACTGGTGATTTACTTTTTCGAGTTTTTGCACTTCTTCCTTTTCTAACAAGTTGTTGTATTGTAGGCATAATACCCCTCCTTCCCATTACACACTTCCAGGTGTTTCATTTTTCAACTTAATGAAAGATTTACCGAAGTAAATCTTGATTAAATCCTTAAATAATATACCACTTTATTGTATGTGTGTCAATCATTTTTTATACTTTCTTTTTTGTTCCTCTTCTGTTGCCAAACGCATAGCCCTAGCATATTTAGAATCATAATCAGCAGGTATACTCATTTTTAACTTAAATACTATATTTTGAAATTCTTGATACCAAGAACGGCAATCTGGTTCTCCCCATCTAAATGATTCGTATAAATAATCAATTGCATCTTTTTCTAATTCTTTCAACCTTGGAATATTCTTACTATAAAATTCTATGTCAAAAGCTAATTCTGCAAATTCTTCTATGCTATTTTTTGCTTGTCTATTTTTTGCTGACCTCATCTTACTTCTTTTGAAATCCATATAAAACTGATTGATTCTTTTTCGGTCATAGTTAAGCTGTATCATTAAACTAGCAAGATGATCTATTTCATCCTCATTCATTTCAACTAAAAACTCCCCTGTATATTCGTTATAGGCATTTTTAATGACTTTTATCATTTCTTTATATTCTTTACTAGACAACAAGGTCGAACTAATTGATTTAGGATGCTCCTTTTTTTCTACATTCATTTGATTGTTCGTTCTTTTCTGCAATTCTTTCTTTAGTTTGTTTTCAAATGCGCCACAAAATGATCCTGGCATTTTTAGCTCATAAAGTGCATCAATCACCTTTTGAATATCTAAAGCTGTATAGGTATCTAATTGGTTCAAATAGTGTTTTTGGATTTTCTGATGCGTTTGCTCTATTAAATATGTTGGGATAAATTTTGCATTGGGTTTTAATTCTATACCAAACACCTCTAAACTAATGCCACTTTTTAATAATTGAGATACTTCGTCATTGCTTAGTTGCAAGAATTTTACAAATTCATCCATTGTAGCAATTCTAAATTCAAATGGCTTTATTGTTGTGATATCCTCTACTTCTTTCATTACCTTTAAATTATGCTCAATCAAATGGAAAATAATCGCAATGATATTTGACATAGAAAAACCATTGGTATCTAAATATGTATAAAGTGGTGCAAAATCATGGAATAATTGTTGCTCTTTTGAAATATTAGCTAGTCTCATCATATCTTTTAAAAGTGTTAGTTGCGCTAGTATTTTCTTAATATAATCCACTAGATTATTTATCTGCAATTGTTGGATCACAGTATCATATTGATCTTGATTATACAAATTAGGCTTACTGCTTAAAGCTTTTTTTTGAAGTGTGTTTAGTTTATCATTTAAGAATTGTTTCAATTGTTCAATTGCATCCATATATTTTCCTCTTTTCCATCTCACTAGTATACTAAATTTCTTTCGTTTGTCAAGAAAATTTACGAAAATACATGACTTATGAAATCATATCAATAAATTGTTGCATCGTAATATTCTTATATATTGGGTATCTTGGAATTTTATATTTATCATTTTTTCGACTTGCTTTATTATTTCCCCCAACAAAGGCAAGTTCAAAACCAACATTTTTTACTTGCTCAATAGCAATTTCATTGTATGCATAAAATGGAAAACAAAAAGCTGTTTTACTATTTGTAATCGCAATTGATTGTCTCAAATCATTCATAACCTGTTCATTGGTAGATATCAACAATTGGGCGCCATTTTGATACATTGTGTGCATATCATTGGTATGGGATTCAACATCTAAATTGGAAGAACGGTAATTTTCAATATCCCACCACCCTGTAATTAAAAACAAAGTTGCGTGCAAATCATATTTTTCTAATAAGGGAATTAATTTATGACCATTGTGTTTTCCTGTTCCCATAGCTCCATCATCAATTGTAAGCAAAACACTTTTTTCTGGAATATCTATTTTTCCATACATCCAATCCCTGAATTCACGCATCGTCAAAGTATGATAGCCGTTATTTTTTAAATATTGAAACTGTTCTTCTAGCTTACTAGTTGATAAGCAAATATTTTCATTACAAGCCTCTCCACCATCTGGATTATAAAAGAAATGATAATTTAAAACAGCTACTTTTTGGTTCCAATCTGAAGTAATGACAGAATCTCCTACTAGCATGCGTTCAAATTGCTCTTTAGTGGTTGTCATGTTTACATGATAGTAATAAGGTTTGTTTTGCTCTGATACAGCATTGGCTTCTAATAAGGGAAGCGATATATCATTTTTATTATAGAATTGATAATTTTCGACCAACGTATTCTTTTGAGACAGTAGCAAAATAGCGTTTTCTTTCAACCTTGCATTTCCATGAAGCCATGTTTCATATTCCAATGGCGAAATGGAATAAAATCCTTTTTCTTTTAATAATGCCAGTTGTTCTTTTCCTGTTTGTGTATCTTTCCAAGTTTCAACATCATCATAGTATAAAACGGGTATTTGTGTTGCAACAGCTGTTTCTGTATTTGGTTGTTCTATAGTTCCAATGGATTCCTCTTTGGATATTGCAAAAATCTGCTCTAAATATTTTACATAATAATTTTCATCATCTTGGTAAAAAACGGGAAAACTCATGGATTGTGAAATCGATAATACTTTTTCACCAGATTGATACAAATTGGTTTGATCCTTTGTATACACATTTTGATTCCATTCTACATAATTTGGGCTTTCTATTTCTGGAAATTCTACTGGATTTACTTCTGTATAAAATAGGTAATATGGAGTTCCTTTTATTTGAAAATATTGATTTTGAATCGTTTGGATGACAACAGATTCTAGTGGAACTATCATTTTACTTTCTATCTTTCCACAAATTTCATATTGTTTTTCGTTTTGGCAATATAAATTTCCATTTTCTATGGATACCCATTCATGATAGTGGGCTTTCATTTCTTTTATTAGGCTTTGGTTGGCTTTGGTATTTTGAACATATTTTATTCCAATGTAACTACCTACTACAAATAAGGTTGTTAGCACAATGCTAATCAATAGGATTAAAATTTTTCTTTTCATTTTATTCACCTGCTTATGTTAGTATACAATATTTGGTTGCAAAAAAAAAGCAAAAAATGCTTTCTTTACCCTATATCATAATTTCTATGTTTTATAATTTTAAGACCCATTGATTTATCATTTCTTGGGTTCCTTACTTAATTGGTATGAATGAGACGCGCACTACCCAGCCATACCAAATGGGAAGAAGGGGCATTAAGGGCCCAATACCACATACCACAATATAGGTTATCATGTGAACCACCACCAACATAGGCAATACGATCTCCAGCAGTTTGCCAAGAAGGGTCTGTTATATGAGTATTTTCACTTCCATTTGCTTCTATAGGAAATGCTATCAATGGATGATTGGAATCATATCCTAGTTTTGATATATATCCATCTGTACTTGCATTCACATAACCAATTGGTTGATAACATCCATCATATCTATCTACCTCATATTCATTTTTGTTATAACAGATGTATGCTTGATTATCTTTGATATTGATTCCATCTACAAATTGAAAGACATTTCCAAATATAT
>CARSXK010000008.1:0-48419 GCA_949065595.1 uncultured Bacilli bacterium | reverse complement strand
TACCACTTTTTGAATGATTTTTCTATTCCTTAAAATTAACTAGCACAACGCGTTAATATTCCTATTTTCTATACCACTTCAATTTACTTACAAATACCATTGAATTTGGTTTCAAACAATTTAGTAAATTCAGCTAGATAAGTATCGATACCAACTTGTTTTGCATACTCGTTTTGTTCTTCCAAATTATAGATAATACCTTTAGCCACATAACCTGAAATTCTATTTTTTTTATACATAATTGTAATGTTTCCATTGGATGATGTACATACTAACCTTTTAGAAGTCACTGAAGTATAAACAAGAATACCAATACTCAATACTATTATAAGTAATAGAATAACGCCTAGCACCATTAATATTTTTTTCATTCATCACACCTCCTATTTCCAAAAAGAATAATCATAAAACTTTGCCATAAAAAAAAGGGGGCTTACCCCCCCCCCCCGTTTACAAATGGCAAATATTACTTTGCAATTTGTAAACAATTTTATGCTAATTCTTTGTACGATTACTATAACACAATTTCACATTTTTGACAAGACGAATTATTAATATATTTTTACATGACATGGATCTATAATTTATATTCGAATTCAAAGTCCAAAATACGAACTGTATCACCATCTTCTGCACCCATTTTGCGCAAGGTATCATCAATTCCGATTTTCCGAAGTTTATTGGCAAAACGAGTTGCAGCTTCATCGGTTGTAAAACGAGTCATACGCAGTAATTTTTCAACGTCTTTACCACGAATTACCCATTCATTTCCTTCTTTCGTCACAGTAAATGGTTGTTCCCGTTTGAATTGATATAAAATATGACTTTCAAATTGCTGCTCTTCATAAAGCGGTTGTTTTTCAATGGTATTTAATTGCTCTGACAATGCATGAATTACAGACTGTAATCCTTCCTTTTTCATTGCTGAAATAGGATAAATTGGAACATTCTTTACTTTTTCCTGAAATAATTTTAGATTTTCAGCAGACCTTTCCATATCCATTTTATTGGCTATAATAATTTGTGGTTTTTCCATCATTTTTTCATTAAAATTGTACAATTCTTGATTGATTATTTGATAATCTTCATATGGATTTCTTCCTTCAAATCCACTCATATCAATCACATGAGCAATCATGCGCGTTCGTTCAATGTGTTTCAAAAACTGATCTCCTAATCCCTCTCCTAATGAAGCGCCTTCTATCAAGCCAGGCAAGTCAGCTACAACAAATGAATCATTCTCTGAAACTCTCACAACTCCAAGATTGGGTGTAAGTGTGGTAAAGTGATATGCTGCAATTTTAGGTTTTGAAGCAGAAATTCCCGAAATCAATGTTGACTTTCCTACACTTGGCATTCCCACTAACCCAACATCAGCTAATAATTTTAATTCCACTTTAATTTTTTTGTATTCACCAGGTTCCCCATTTTCAGCATAAGCAGGAGCGGGATTGGAACGTGTCGCAAATGCCATATTACCTCTTCCACCACGACCACCATAAGCAACTACCACACGATCACCTTTTTTGGTGAGATCAGCCAATATCAAATTTGTATCCACATCTGTTATCACGGTTCCCAAAGGTACTTTTATAATAACATCCTTCGCATTCGCACCTTGTTTGGCTTTTCCTTCCCCATTGATACCTTTATCGCCTTTGATTACTCTTTTGTATCTTAAATCAATCAGTGTATTAAGACCTTCATCCACTTCAAAAATGATATCACTACCTTTTCCACCATTTCCGCCATATGGACCCCCCATTGGAATAAATTTTTCTCTACGAAAGGCCATACAACCATTTCCACCATCACCAGCATATAATTCCACTACTACTTCATCTATAAACATCTTCATCACTCATCTCTCATTGTTATTGTACCAAATTTTATCACTAAAATCCATGGAAATTAAAAAACCATAGCATATTGATGTTCCTATATAAAGGTCTACACCACATCGCTATAGTTTTTTAAGCGTTTTGTTTTTCTGGATAAACACTCACTTGTTTTTTATCTCTTCCAACACGTTCAAATTTTACATATCCAGCCACTTTTGCATATACAGTATCATCACTACCAATACCTACATTATGTCCTGGATAAATTTTAGTTCCACGTTGGCGGTATAAAATAGATCCACCACTTACATATTCCCCATCAGCTGCTTTCGCACCCAATCTTTTGGCAATAGAATCACGACCATTTTTAGTAGACCCTTGGCCCTTTTTATGTGCAAAGAACTGAATTTCTAATTGCATCAATTTTGCCATAAGTACACCTCCTTATTTATTGATTTTTACATATTTTTTATAATCTCGTTCTAACTCTTCTAATAAGGAAATCATATTTTCCATTAGAAGGTCAATGATATCAGAATGCACTAAAACATCTAATTTTACATATGCTTCTTTTTGTTCCACTTGAATACTCTTTTCATCGACACGTAGCATTGCATTGATAGTTGTAATTAAAATACTACTCACACTTGCACATACAATATCTGTCCCACTTACACCATATCCAGCATGCCCTTCAATTGTGACATGATTGGTTGGTTTTCTAGAATCGATTTGTACACGTATCATTATTTGCTCACAATCGATTGAATTTGCACTTTTGTATATGGCTGACGATGTCCTTGTGTTTTACGGTAATTTTTCTTTTGATTGTATTTAAAAACAATAATTTTCTTATTTTTACCATGTTTCATTACTTCAGCAGTAACTTTCGCATGCGCAACATAAGGGCGCCCTACAACACCATTTGCCATTAATACCTTATCAAATTCAATTACTTTACCAGGTTCTGCATCCATTTTTTCGATATATAGAATTGTTCCTTCTTCTACATAATATTGCTTTCCGCCTGTTTCGATAACAGCTTTCATAAATTAACCTCCTTTAAGATTCTAAGACTCACCATTAAGGTACTTATGTTTCAACCTTTTCTGTGTGGTTGTAGAGTGAGGCTCTACACAATATAGAATTTTATCATACATTCCTTAATTTGTCAAACGAAGATACCGATTTTGTATGAAAATGTATATTCAAAATTTCTTCTTCTGTTTTCCATGTACCCTGCTTCCAAAATAAATGCAAATATCCTCTTCGCATCGCATCCACTCCTCCATTTCTTACCATATGACATTTCTGATAGGAAAATTGATGCAGATACCGTTCCAACAAAAAGCGTTCCATTTGATACGGAATTTGTTGATAAAATTTTATATTTTCTTTGATGATAAATAACAAAATGATTCCCATAATTATATTTCGAGTAACAATCATATACCCACTCAAAAATAAAACCACAACAATCGATATCCATAATCCCACATATTTCGCACGTTTATAAGGAAAAATCGCATCCAAACAAAGTTGCACCATTTTCCCTCCATCCAAGGGAATTATCGGTAGTAGATTAAATCCTAGCAACAAATTATGGTACAATTGCAAGGTAGTATTCATGTACCCCAAATGACATAACAGAAGAAAAAAACACATTTGATAAATAGGACCCAAAAGAACAATAATCCACTCCTGATAAATGGGACGATTAAAATGTTCTTTCAACAAAGTCATCCCACCAAATGGCAAGAGAATGACACGCTCAATTTTCCAATCACAAAAAATTGCACCTGTTAAATGGCCAAATTCATGAATGATAATGAGAAGTGAAATCCATATAAAATCTTTAAAATAACCTGTAAAGAAACAAAACAAGCCAACTATATAATATAAATTCGAAATTTCAAATCTAAATATGTTCTTCATAATTTAAAACAGTTCCATTTTTTTTATATACCAAATAAAGCTGATTACCTTTCACTTCTCCTAATAAACTCCCCTTTGCAACATAATCATACAATTTTAAATTGACTGCATTCAAATTGGAATACCACACATCAATCCCATCCATTTGTTGAATAATAACTGTGTTGCCATAACCTTCTTTCTCTCCAATAAAAACAACCATTCCGCTTTCTAAAACAGGAACCAAATAACTATTTTCTACCGTTAAAGCAACCCCATCTTTATATTTATGTTGTTCTGTAAATATGAGTTTTTCATCAAAAACAGAAACGGTTGGATTTTTCCATAATTCTTGGAATGGTAAAGGAGAACCAAAGTATTTTTGATAAGCAGCATTGATGGAAGCAAATGAAAAATGGCTATCATAAACATATTGATAAAAAGTTGCTTTGAACTTACTATTGGATTTTAATGTAATGAGTGTTACAAGTGTTAAAATAATTGTAATTGCCAATTTAGAAATCCATTTCGTATAGCTTGTACGTTTGATGACTGTTTTTTGTGGGATTCTTTTCTTTTTTTGCTTCATTTGACTACGAATTCTACGGATATCTGGATTCATCATATCACCTATCTCATCTTATGCCAAAATCATAAGGTTAGAACAATCTCTTTGAAAATTTTCGTTTGAGAATAAAATAATCGATTCCATATAAAATAATTCCATAAATAAGATTCCATAAAAAAGAAGCCATGGTAATAGATAGAAAATAAGAAAGTTCAAAAGGAAAATATCCTGTTGTGATTAATATAATATAAGTAAACAGTCGATAGATTGCTACCAATACTAGAATGAATAGAAAAAATTGATACCAAGTATGTGAGATCAATCGGCAAATTTTTTGACTGATAAAACCCATAACAACAAATAAAGTTCCATGAAGAAACAATGTATTGGTAAAAACGATATCATATAAAATGCCAAAGAGGAAACAAAACCATATATAATTTTTATGTTTTAAAAAATAAATATGGCAAAAACAAATCGAAAGCAAAGTAGGAACAGGTAGCCAATAAGCAGTAGAAATAGGGATATAATAGGAAAAAATTCCTTCCAATAGAAAAGACACCATTGTTATTATGATCGCATACATAAATACTCACTCATTTCTTTAAAAGTGTTACATAACGAATCTCATCAAAATCAACACTTGGCTTGACTAGAATTGTTCTTGCCATATCAAAATGATCGGTTTTAACTTGCTTTACAGTTCCGATTAAAATTCCTGATGGATATCCATTTCCCAAACCAGTTGTAATCACGTTCGCACCTTCTTTAATTTCTGTATTTTCTGCAATTCCTTCTATTTTATATACCTGATTTTCCCTTTCATATCCAGATAAAAGTCCATATATATAATCATCATTTCCTTCTATTTTAACCGATATTTTATGAGTTTCATCTACACCGGTAAGTAATTGAATGGTGCTACTAAATGAATTGACATGAATCACTTCTCCTATCATTCCTCTACCTGTTACCACTGCCATATGTTCCGCTACACCATGATTTTTCCCTTTATCAATCGTAATGGTTTGATACCAACCATCGATATTACGTGTAATGACAGTTGCATTCAGCACTATACTTTCTGATAACACTTGCTTTAATTCCAGTAAAGCTTTCATTTCTTGCAATTGTGATTCTAATTCTTGATTTTTTGCTTCTACTACTTCTATCTGCTCCACTTTCGTTTGTAATTGCTGATATCTTTCATATATCTTATCTTTTTCTTTGGACTCATTTATCTTATCTGTTACAAAATGAACAGGAATTGCGACGATTTTTTGGACAAACAAAACAGCATCCTGAATAATCTGTTCAGGAATACTGGATTTTCGCTCATCTCTTACGAAATACATCAATACTCCGAATAATAATAAAATACCAAAGAAAATAATTATAATATAGTATTTACGTTCTATTTTTCTTTTTTTCCACATTGAAATATCCCTCATTCATTTTTTAATTCAAAATCTCCATTTTCAAAAAAACTATAGTAATGATTTTTTCCAATAATAATATGATCTAAAAGAGGAATTCCGAGCAAATCTCCAACTTGTTTCAAATGATATGTCATAGTATAATCCTCATTACTAGGCGTTACATCCCCTGTTGGATGATTGTGAATACAAATAATTGCTGTTGCACAAGAAAGATAAGCTTCCTTAAAAATTTCTCTTGGATGTACCATACTATAATTAATGGTTCCTATAAACAATAACTTTTCTTTGATGATTTTCTTTTTAGAATCCAAATACAAACAATATACATGTTCTTGTTGTTTATCCACAAGCAGACTCTGATAGTATTCATAAATCAATCTAGCTTGGTTGAACTTCTTACCCTGTATAGTGGTTACATTTCGTTGCATTCGTTTACCAAGTTCAATGGCAGATAATAAAATCATTGCTTTAGACTTTCCAATTCCTTCAATCTTTAAAAGAGACTCATAACTCATTTCCTTCAAGTCAGAAATTTGTTTTAATCTTGATAAAACAGTAATCGCAAGTTCCTTTGCAGATTGTTTTTTACTTCCTGTTCGAAACAGAATTGCAAGTAATTCCTCATTGTTAATGGATTCTACACCATATTGAAGCAATCGTTCCCTAGGGCGTTCCTGCAATGGAATATCTTTCATTTTAGTCATTTACCACTAACTCCTCATATTTTGCTAAAATCTGTGTACAAGCTGCCTGAATGGTTTTTTCATCATTGGTTCCACTCAATAATTGTTCGTATTGACTTAATACTTCTAAAAAGGCATTGCTTGTAACATTTATTTCCTTTACATAAATATCATACCCTTTTTGATTAAAAAATCCTTTTAATTTTTCCATATTTTCTTTACTTTTAATAATTGCAACATAAACATAATATTTTCCATCTTTCTCTGTATAGGTATAATATTCAAAATCAGTCAAATTTTGTTTCATACTATCCAAATTAGAATAAACTCCTTGTTGTAAAAAATAAAGCGTTTCTGTCGTTTGCATAGTGGGAATAGTAGATGGTTTTTCTTCTTTTTTATATTGATGAAACATAAATTGTCCCATTAAAAAACCGATGGCAATACAAACAATCATTATTTCTATATTTTTCTTCATAGACATCACCCATTCTATTGTAGCAATGTTGTTTGTCATTTTTTGTCGTTAACGATTATAAACAAAAAAAGTATTATACATACTTTTTATAAAATAGCCATATCCTTTTGTCTTCTATTTTTGTAGATAGAAAAGAAAATTACAATTATTTGCAAAATAATTAGTGAAATCGCAATGATAAAATAGATTTGGGCATTTTGCTTCCATACTTCAAAAATAGAATTACAAGTGTTATCAATAAACGTTTTTATAAATTCAATTTCTTCTGGATAATGCTGTTGTATCAAAGCTGGTACCTTTTTTGATAACAATCCTAAAATAATAGAAGTTAACAGAAATGATAAGCATACCCACTTAATAAATCGAAACCTTTTTCGCCTACATACTACAATGAGTGCAAATTGCAAGATAGATAAAAGGAAAATAGTCGGTTGCATTTGATATACAAATTGTACTTTCTTATTTATCTCTCGCAATTGTTCTAACTTTCTCTTTCCTTCCTGTACTTCTTCTTTTCCAGAAATTTTAGTTTCAATTAAACGTTCTACTTCTGGAATTTTGGCAACAATTTCAGGCACATATATTTTTATTTTTTCATGAATTTGCTCTTGACGCTCCTCTGTTAAGTAAGTAGAAACTTCTATCTGTTGATTTTCAAGTTCTATTACTACTTGATCCAAACCGTTTGAAAGTAAATTAGCCAATTCCTGTTCGGATATGACAGGAAGTTCTTTGTCATACAAAATAGAAGAAACCTCTTCCGCAATATAATTTCCCATATATTCTTTCAAGGATTCATTTTCTAATATATAATCTATATAATCCGATGGAATTCCTATTTGTTCTAAAATAGACACAATTTCATTGTATGCTTTTTCTCCCATCAATTCTATAAAGTCAATCTCTTTTACCAATTCAACAATGGTTTCTTTCGATATTATATCTTTTGTACTAGACAAAAAAGTAAATGTAAGTAAACTGATACAACTTGTGATTATTAATATCATTACAATTATGTTGATAAAAAAATGTCCTACTGTCTTCATTTTTGAAGACCTACAATCTTTTGCACTACAATCACTCCTAATTTTTAATAACATATAACAATATCTGTAATCCAATAAGGTATTAAAATCCTTTTTATGAATTACGATGAGAATGGACTTGAATAAAACGAATCAAAATTTGTAAAAAAATAAACAATATTGATAATGTCAAACAAATAATAATGGTTCGATTCCAACTGGTATAAATAAAGGACATAGTTTGTTCTAAAAATGCTTTCATAAAAATCAAATGTTTTGGTAAATGACTAGCAAGCAAGATTGGCAATTGAGTTTTAAAATACCATAATATGGTTCCTGTCGTTAAGAAAGGGACCATAAACCATTTAATATAATGAAATTTTTTGATTTTCAAAAGAAAGATAACACCCAGTTGTACCAAAATAAACAAACTTAAAATTGGTTTCCATTGGTAGCACCAACGTAAAACTTGTAAAGCGGTTTGAAGTTGTTTTAACTGAATATCCGATATGGTTTCTTGTCCCGCCCATTGATATTCTAATATCATGTCAAATTGGGGGATCTTTTCTACAATTCGTGGTACAAAGTATTCTATTTTTTGCCGAATACGATGTTGATCTTGTGAAGACAAAATTTCTTTTTCATCTATATTTTCCTCTTCCAATACCTGAATTGCCTGATCAAAACTTTCCAATAAAATATTAGTAAACTCTTGGGTATCAATGATTGGTGTTTCTTTGTGGTACAAAATAGATTCCATTTCTTCCGCTAAATAAGAACCAATATACGTTCTAAATACTTTATTTTCTATTATATAATCTACATACTTACGTGGTAAGCCTGTTTGTTCTAATAATTGATATAAGTCATCTTCTGCTTTAGGTCCTATAAATTCTCTAAAATTTACTTGATTGACGAGTGTGACTATGTTATCCTTTGAACATAATAATTGTATACTTCCTATAAATGTAAGTAACAATAGACTAATACAAGTCGTAAGAATAAATAAAATAACCAAAAACTGGGTGGTAAAGTGACGTATTACTTTCATAAACTTCTCCTCGAAATGTATTTTCATAGGACATGATATTCATTTCCATAATCAAAGTATACAGGATATGGAAATATTTTTCAACATTTCAATGATCAACGGTCCATTTTTCGATTTCCTCTTTGGTCAAATTCGTAGCTTCCATTATAATTTTGATATCAATTCCAGACTGCATTAATTTTTGGGCGATTTCAATATTTTTCTTTTGCATTCCTTGTTGTAATCCTTCCTCTAACCCTTTTCTCCTCGCTTCTTCTGTCTCCTCTAATAAAATGGTATTTCTTTCCAATTCCTCTTTTGTATAATCCGAATATATCGCCACTACTTCTTCATCTTGACTATATCTTAATACTTCTTCTTTCAATTTCTCCTTTGCTTCTTTTTCCATTCTCATTCCACCTATTATTTTCTTCAAATCTTCTTCTTTTCTCGCTATTAACATCCGACAAAATTCTTCTACTTCATCTTCTCCTATAGTATAACATGGTTCTTCTAATTTTGCTATATTCACATAATCTATTCTTAATTTTTCCGTAAGCATTTTCCCTGCTTCATTCCTCATATAATACGTTTCCCTAAACTTTTCACCTACTGGATGTGCCTTGTCATATACCAAATTGATTTGTATTGTTTCCCCTATCTTACTGTAATCTCTATCCCCATGTTGATAACTTGCCGCATGCGCATTACATGCAAATACGACATTTCGGTTGATAATCCCACTAGATAAATGTGTCGATACTTCTATGTTTATTCTTTTCCCACCTAATTTGAGCAATAAATCTACCTGCTTATTGGCTGCATGTTTATTTTCCAATTTCAAATTTCTAGACAATATACTTATTCTTCCTCTCATTTCTTCTATCGGTATTTTTAAATAATTTGATAGAAAATTTTCTAGAATAATGATATTTTCTTCCTTATTGAATATCGTTGTAAACATAAAATCATAGATGGGTGGTATGATTTCTCCTTTCTCTAATTTCGTTGTTCTCATATTTTTATTCATATGTATTCCTCCTATGACGTAAGAATACCACTCTTATTATTTCCTTTCAAACGACTCTTTTTTTGATTTTGATAGTTACTTATCTCTCTTTTTTTAAATTAATCTAGCAAATCTTTCATATTCTAAAAAAAGGATATCTACTTACTAAAAAATGTACTATTTTCGTACATTTTTATCTTCCTGCCTTAATCTTATTTATATTCGCAATCGCAGATTGAATAGAATCTGGATTCGGAATCATTACATAATCTTGTACAGTTCCCATATGAACATACCCTCTAGAACCACTACCTGATACTGACTGTTGCTCAATTGTCCATGCAACACCATTATCAATGGTATCTTTGGCAAGGTCTGTTACAATTTTCCTTGGGATATTGGTCGTATAAAGATTACTTACCGCATTTAATACATTGGTATAATTAGCTAAATTTTCAGGTCTTAACATTTTTTTAAAAATACTAATCATAATATTTTGGCAATTGATTTGCCTTTGCTTATCTCCACCAGGGAATGCCAATCGTTCTCTTGAAATGGTCAAAATTTGAATTCCATTATAAGTTCGACATCCTCTTTGTACATATAACTTTTCACCTTGTGTATCATCATAAGACCCTGTTATCACTGCATGTGTAGTGGTATAAGCAACATCAGAACAATATTCTATCCCTCCTAATGTATCAACCAAACCGATTAAACTATTGGTATTAATTTGAACGAAATAGTCAATATTGGTTTCAAAGATATCTTCGACAGTTTTTCTTGATGTTTGAATACCACTGTACCCTGCATATCCTAAAATATCTTTCATTCCCTTTCCATTTACCATTACATAATAATCTCTTGGAATAGAGGTTAATAAAATCTTATGTGTTTTTTGATTGATGGTTACCACCATATTGAAATCATTATTCTTTTCCGTAAAATCGGTTCCACCTATATAAATGCTAAAATGATTGCCATCATCTTTGATTTCATCTACTTGCTCCTGCACTGTAATATGAAACTCATAAATCTTTTTATAATCTTTTTCATGCATAATATTACTCTCTTTTGTGAGCACATTATACAAAGAAGCCTCGATGATAGTCGCATCCACTTTTTTGCCATTCATATCCCTCAACAGGGTCGTAAATTCAGAATATTTTTCCCTTTCTATTTTATAAGACTCATCTAGCTTTTGAAGCGCATCATCTATTTCTGGAATATTTTGATAATACCCCAATATTTTCACATCTGTTAATTCTTTATATTTTTCTTGATTTAATGTCACTACATAATAAGTATTGGTATAAGAATTGGTTGCATTATTAAACGCTCGATTTAAGAAGTGATTGGTTTTAGATATATAATAAACACCAATACTATTTACCAATATGAAAAAAACAGTCCATCCATATCCAATATATTTGAGCCAAGTTTTTTTTCTACTAACTAGAAGTAAAATTCCAAAATTCATCATAATGGATACTAAAATAATCAAAACGATATACTTCAAAGGAAGTAGATTCAATTTACAAATATGCATAATAAATACCAATGTAAAAATAATATTGATGATTGTTACGACTATAACTGGAATATTTAATTTTCGAGTTGATATTTTTGAATTATTTTTGATTTCTAAATGTTTCATTTTTTCTAATAGTTTCATATCATATCATTCCTAACTGTTTGACAGTACAAGTATACATGGAATTTTTATTTTGTTCAAGCATAATGCCCAGAAAAAAAGAATGAGAACTCATTCTTGCATCATTTCCTTTATTTTTTGTTTTGCTGCTTCTACTGTTTGTAAATCTGGCTCCATTACATATAATTTTTGACCACTATAAGAATACGTATACTCACTTTTTCCTGTTCCATCTAAATTGATGGAAGTAATTTCCCAAGATGGCATTTTATCTAACTGCATATTGACCAAACTATAAATCTTATCACTACCCATATTGGTCTGAAAACTATTTTGTAATGAATTTAAAATATTGGTGTATTTGGTAATTAGAGTTTTAGAAGACAATGCCTTATTGATAATCGCTGTAACCACTTTTTGTTGGTTTTTTCCTCTTTGGCGATCCCCAGCTGCAAATGCATATCGCTCTCTTGTAAAGCTCAAAGCTTGATCACCATTCATGTGATTCATTCCCACATGAAACTGATAATTTCCATGTAAAGAAGTAAAAGCATAATCAGAATATACATCCACCCCACCAATCGCATCTACTAATTCAATTAATGTTGTAAAATTGACTCTTGCATAATAATTAATATCAATATCCAATAAATCTTCCAATGTAGAAATGGACATATCTACTCCATAAATACCTGCATGTGTTAATTTATCCCTATATCCAGTTGTTCCATGAAGTCTCACATAATAATCTCTTGGAATGGATGTTAATAAGATTTTATGTGTTACAGGATTTACTGTTACAATAATATTAACATCACTTCTTGAAACAGAAGTAATATTTCCATAAACATCGATTCCACTAATATAAATGTTAAATGGTTCTTTTGTCACATCAGTATCTTTTTTTATAGTTTCATTTTTTACTTGAATTTCAATGGTTTCAATAACTTTTGTTTTCCCATCAAAAGATGAGTCTTCATCTTGTAAAATCGATAAATAAGAACCATTGATAAACATCGCATCAATTTTTTCATGAAGTAAATCATTCCCCAATTGCATAAAATCTGAATATTCTTTATTGGTATATGATAATTTTTTATTGAAATCCGAAATAGCTTCTGTTTGACTTTCTAAATGACTCATATGAATTCCAATGGTCTGATTTTTAAGAGAAGCCAAAGAGTCATAATGACTATTTTCTAGTACAACTAGATAATAATTTTCTGTTTGATATTGTTTTTCTTTGATTTTACCCATAAAATTCATTGTCTTACTTAAATAAGATATTCCTAAAAATAAAACCAATATCATAATTACAGATATTACTTCACAAGGTATTTTTATCTTTATTTTGACTTTTTTGATTAACATAATGATAGCTAATATCAATACAATAGGAATATAAATGCCAAGTAATATTCCCATATATTTCATTGGGAGTACACGCATACGAAATATCATGCCCAAAAATACAATAGAGACAGTAAATAGTAAAATCGATAATACCTTACCTATTCTATGGTGCAATATCATTTGTTTCTTTTTATCTTTTCTCGCCATAAAATCACCTACTTTTTAATTATATCCTATTTTTTTATCAAAAATTTTTCTATCGAGAAATTTCAAAACCTTTTTTTCAAATAATTGAATTCTAAACCAATCAATACACGTACATATAACATAAATAATAAGAACTGTACCAACAGCATATAATAAAAGATAGTCACTATTATACATTGCTACATTGTTAAAAACATCTTGCCAAAGCCAGCGTCTCATGGCATCACTATTTGCATGAATTAAAAAAACTCCAAATGCCGAAGCTGCAATTGTATTGATCCATTTGTGATATTTCATTTTCAAATTTTTGAAAAATAAGAAGGCACAAACAGAAGTTATAAGTGAAAGAAATTTATTACAATCTACAACAAAGTAATAGAAAAGACTTCTGTTTAAAATTTTTGTTGCATAAGCTCCAACAATGACACTAAATACACATACAATGATTGTTAATAAGCATATACCCTCTCTCCATTTGCAAATAGTTAGTTTATTTAAAATTTTATTTTCATACAGCCGAATATAAGCTGCAACTAAATAAACGATCATAAACCATTCCACATAATTAAATGTCACATTAATAGAAAGTGATGGCAAAATGGAAAAAATAGTAATACATAATAACAATAAATTTCGATGCTGCTTTTCATTCATATAATGAATTAATATATTCAAGAAAGGAATAAATAAGAAAAATGTCAAATAAGTTGGTGTAAAACTATCAGAAATTGATGATATTGGAAAAATCTTATAAAATAAATCTTTCCATGAAAAAGGTACATATCCCACTAGTAAAAATATCAAATAAATAATAATGTTATAAAATTCTATTTCTAACAATAATTTGATAAATTTCTTTATTGATATATTAGACTTGCACATAAAATAACCTGTAATTAAGATAAAACAATTGATTCCAATTTTTCCACCCATTCCAAAGATTAACAGAAAGATAGATTTTAAACTTGTAATATTATTTTCCAATATGATATTGATGACTCCCGAATTGACAACGTAATGATGTGCTACAATCGTAAGCATTACAATAATACGAAATAACTCTAAATTAGAATCTCTCCTCTTCATCTCTGTTTTGTTTTCCATTTTTTTTCCGTTTCTACAATTGTATTTTTAATAACATTACAAATTTCATCAACAAGACTTAATTCTAAATCAGCATATAATGGTAATGTTAACACATTATTTGATACCCATTTAGCATTCGGTGTTTCATTAGAATCATATTCGTTTTTATAACAATCAAAGTCTTGAACTAATGGATAAAAATATTTTCTAGCGTAAATATTATTTCTCGCTAAAACATCAAAAATTTCATTTCTATTCACATGAATAACTGTTTCATCAAATATAACAGGCATATATGCATAATTGTATTTTACATTTTCTCTATATTTAGGAAGAATGATACCGCTAATCTCGGATAAATTTTGTAAATACCGTTCTACCACCTTTTTTCTTTTTTGAATTTCAGAATCAATATGTCTTAAATTACAAATTCCCATAGCAGCAGAGAATTCATTCATTTTTGAATTCATACCAATATCACTTATAGTTTCCGCATTCTGAATTCCAAAATTTTTCAACAAATTTAAACGTTTTTTTAACGTTTCATCAGAATAGACAACAGCTCCACCTTCAATTGTATTAAATACCTTAGTTGCATGGAAACTAAACATAGATGCATCCCCAAAATTAGAAATTCCTTTTCCATTAATTTCTACTCCAAAGGCATGAGCAGCATCATAAATTACTTTTAAGTTATACTTTTTAGCAATCTCATCTAACTTCTCCACATTACAAGGATTTCCATAAACATGAACAGGAACAATGGCACATGTTTGATCTGTAATTAAACTTTCAAGTTGGTCCACATCTATTGTATAATCATTGAGATTCACATCACAAAATACTGGCTTTAACCCGTTTTGAACAATTGCATGTGTGGTAGAAGCAAAGGTAAATGGTGTTGTTATAACCTCACCCTTTAAATTGAACGTTTTTAAAGTCGTATATAAAGCCATATGACCATTACAAAACAAGGTGATATTTTCTATATCTAAATAATTACACAATTTCTCTTCTAATTCTTGATGTTTTTTCCCATTATTGGTTAGCCATTTACTATCCCATATATCCTTTATTTCATTTATATACTCATCCATGTTGGGTATAGATGACTGTGTTACTAAAATTTTATTCATACTTTCACCTTATTCTCTATTCTAATTTTAGTTTTTTTGAACAATTCATATCATTACCTATTTCAAATAATCATGGATGGTTATCATTCTACCTTCTTTACGATAATCTTTCTCCATTATTATGTTAGCCAAATCAATTAATAATGTTGTAAGCGGTAATTCAATATTTAAATCTTTAGCAACTGACTCTAAAGGCACCAATCCAAAAGGAATATCCTCATTTAGGTACCGATAATCTATTGCTGTTGGAGCAAGAATATCTTCATAATATTTATTTGATTGAATTACTTCATGTAAATTATCTCCATCGCAATAATATATTCTTTTCATCCAATCAGAAACACTTTCTATGGGATATCCTAATTTTTCTGCTATAAATAATCGTTCTTGATCTAATTTTTCTACTACTTTGGAAACTGATTCAGAAATTCCTTCCTTATAATATTTAAAGTCTTGAGAACTCTCTATCCAACCAATATTTAATAATACGGGAGCACAATGTAAAATCATACCAACATTTCCTAATGAAGTTTCTACAAATGATTCTGCTTTTTTTAATCTTGTGGTCATACATTTTGGAAGTGCATTTAAAATTTCATCTAAATTATTTTCAATAGAAGATATCGCAACATTATCTTTTAAAGCAAATAAGTGAACTGTATCCTCATTTATCTTTCGACAAGTATATAATATAGTTTGTAATTCTGCAATTTTAGGCAAAGATTTACAACCATTTTTTTTAAGTTCTTCTGTAAACTCAATTACACCAAATGTTCTTCCTGGACTTAATAGTATTGTATTTTTACTACTTACTTTTTTTGCTAATACACGTGCTAAAGTTTTATGTGCCACTGCAGGAGTACTAATTAAGATTGTATCACATATTACATCATCTATATTGGTAGATGCTTCATGAATCGTAAATACATTATCGATAATCCCAGTACAATGAATTTGTTTGGTATTGCAAATTTTTTTAATACTTTCCTCCCTAATATTCCAAATATTTACCATATCCCCGTTTTGAACAATATGGCTTGCCATTGCAAACGCTTGATTTCCTGCTCCCATAATTAAATACTTTTCCATATTCTCACTACCTAACTTTATTTTTTTGTTTTAACTTTTCTAATCTTTGCGCTTCAGTTAAAAATGTGTTAGTTTCACTATCCCAAGCTAAACATTTCCCATCTTGAAATTTTGTCTCTAAATTTCCTTTAAACTTATCATTTTTTAGTATATGAACTGCATCAAAATAGCCCAATTTTACACATTCTGCTAAAACATCTGGGTTGGTTAATGGATCTGTATATTCCGCGTATTCACTCATAATAAAATTTATTAAATAAGAGGCTTCCCTTAATAATTCATCTTTCCTTTGTACAATCTTTTCATCTTTTTGAATTGAAAAACTATCTTCCAAGGTATGCCGAATTACTCCTTTTACAATTTTACAACTTTCAATCACATCTTCCGCTGTAGCAGCATGGTTTGCTTCACAATATCCAACTACATGAACAATATGAGGTTTTACTGCCATTTGTAAAAAAGTAGAAGCGGCAAGTTGTCCCTTGGCTACATATGGATCTGCATTAAATAAAGGTAACCCTGCTCTTGTTTCTCTATATATTTTAAAATTTTCATCCTCTAATGGTTTAATAATCTCAATCATTGCTAAAATGCGTGCGAAATCCATAGAAAAGGAAAGACCATTCGGATTATTAAACATAAATTGTGCAATATAATTTTTTACACCTAGCCTTTTTGCATTATATGCACTTATAAAACACATAACAACTGGCATCACATCATGAGAGTCCCTAAGTCCCCAGTGATGCGGTTCATTAATCTCTACTGGAATATTTTGTTCTGCATGCCATTTAATCAATTCTTGTGCTTCTCTTATGGATTGTTCAATGGGTCTTTCACCACGGCCATCTAATTCATTGTACCAAAATAAGGGAATTGCTGTCCATGCATTATCAATTGTGTTATTCAATAATTTTGCATAATCAAATACGTCTGATGTTCCACTATAACAACGCATTAATGGATAATTTCCACATTGTGATGCGGCTTTTAAATTTTCAAAATCTTCCTTTGTTCGAATAGGAACACCACCTGCACCATCAAATTGTTTTTGCATTTGATCTGGTTGAAAGAAAAATTGTTGAGCATTTTGATCTGGTCCTAAAGAAATAACATCAAGTACCTTACTTTCTGCGATTTTTTTAACGCCCTCAATTGTTTCTTCTATAGATGGAAGTCCAAAATGATGTCTCAATACAGGATAAGGATAACTCATTTGAATACGATCAATTATGTTTTTTCCATACGATTCTACACTATTTTCTTTAACCTCGCCTCTTAAAAAGCGAATAGAGTCACTAATATCATCAAAGCCATCAGAAATGTAAGAAAAAAATCCGTATTCTTTTGCAATATCTGCAACCGGTTTTGTTCCACCAAATTCCCATATTGGATTATAATCTAGTTCTTTTCTTTTTTCGTTAATTTGATCTAATAAAATTTTTGCATTTTCTTTTGTCAAACGATAACTAATAGATACCATTTCTGGTTTGTATTTATTTATATTTTCAAATAATTTTTCAACAGATACAGCAGGTCCTAAAAATATTGTTTGATATCCTTCATTTTCTGCAATTTGCAAAAAATGGGAAATGCCTGCAACATGAACACAATTTCCAATTGAAGCTCCTAATATTAATTTTTTTTCCATAATTCACCCTAAAAATGATATAACATCATATTATTTCCTTTCTCATCAAAAATTTTTAATAATTCCTTTAATTCTTTTTCCTTTTCGTGAATTTTATCAGTTGTTCCTTTTATTAAACATCCAACTACGCGATCACCACTTGTTTCCATTTTCGTGATTTCCGTTCCTTCTGTTTTATATTGAAAATAATCGATAATTAATTTTTTATTCTTTGCTTCTTCAAAACCAACCAATTTTTGAATGATCCCTGGAATACAATATACATAATGCAATTGAATTTGCTCCTTGCTTTTTTGTAAATTTAGTTCAATATTGTCATTCAATATTAAGTCAACGTATATTTTCATAATATCTATACTGCTAATTTCCTGTATTAATCGATATTTAGTTCCGCCTCCCATGCGTGCACTAAATTCTAATACTTTAATCTCTTTTTCATTAATAATTGCTTGCACCAATAAAGGGCAATTTTCTAGTTGAAATGCTTTAGCAATATTTTGCACAATGTTTTCTATTTCCATCATTCTATTTTCTGCTAGTTGACAAGGGTATTCACTTTTATATATTGTAAAATTATTATGATTTTCTAATTTACAAGTTTTTGTAACCGATAATACTTTTGAAACTCCTTCTTTTACAAAGGCATCAATAGAAATCTCAACCCCTTCATTGAATTGCTCAATAATGGCATTTTTAGTTCTACTCATTTGAATTGCTTGTTTTAAGTAATGCTGTAATTCTATTTCATCACATACCTTTTTTACACCTTTAGAACTATTACAATCTACGGGTTTTACTACAACTGGATAATTCAAATTTAACTTTTCTGCTTCTTTTGAATCATTTATAATTTGATAATCAGCTGTTGGAATTTGATTCTCCTTCATCACTTTTTTCATATATAATTTATTGGTAACATTTAAAGCTGTTTGATAATCAATATATGTAGGTAATTGCAATTTTTCAGAAACATATGCAACTGTTAGCAAAGCTTGATCTGTACATGCTGTTGTAATTAAATCTACTTGTTCTTTTTTAGCAAGTTCATATATCTTATCCATATCCAATGTACTAACAACATAATGTTCATTTGCATATTTTTTTGCTGGGGGATTTTCAAAATAATCTGCCAATATTACATAGTGTCCCCTTTTTTTTAATTCATTTATTAATTGTATCTGATCAAAGCCACCAGCCAACACTAAAACTTTCATACTACTTCCTCCTATAATTTTGAATTGTTTCAATTAAGTATTTAAAGCACTCTAATTTAAATATAATAGATAATACCAGATATAGCAAAATTCCTATAACAACTTGAATCACTAATGTAATTATACTACTAAATTGGAAAAAAGTAATGCAATATACAAAAATTCCCATAATACATGCGATTACAAATGAAGGCAATATATCTTTTATTTGCTCTATATAACTATAATTCAACAATTTTCGATTCGGAAACGAATTAATAAATGTAGAAATAATACCTGATATAATTTGACCAATAGCCATTGGAATTAGGCCCATTGGCATAGTAATCAATAATATAATAATTCCAATTATTTTTTTTACAATTTCTAATTTTAAATAAATATCACTTCTTCCTAGTGCATTAATTGCTTGTAAATTTGCAGTATGAATTGGCCACAATGCATAGGAAACAGAAAGTAATTGTAAAAATGGAATACAAGGGAACCATTTTTCCGTTAATACAATAGTTATCATTGGTTTTGCAGTTACAATAAGACCCACCGAAATTGGAAAAATAATATAAGAACTTGTGACAATCGCACGCCTTACCATACTTTTTACTCTTATTTGATTATCTTGTGATGCAGATAATGCAGGTAACATAACAGAAGAAATGGAGCCATCTAAATTTTGAATAATCACATTCGGAAATTGTTTTCCTCTGTTATAGTAAGCTAAATCTGTACTTGAATATTTTTTTCCAATAACTAAATCATATATATTTCTATAAATCGTATCTATCAAAGAAGAACAAAGCAATTTCCAGCCATACGAAAACAATGTTTTTAATTTTTGAAAAGAGAATAGTAATTTGGGTCTCCATTTGACTGTAAACCACAAGATCAACATAATAGATATCACGTTTACTAATTGTTGAATGACTAAAGCCCAAACACCAAAACCTTTATAAGCAAATAGAATTCCTATAGTAGCAGATAAAATAATTCCTCCTAAACTGCTAAAAAAATATTTTTTAAATTCCATCTTTCTGGCAATCACTGCTTGTTGTATAGAATTAACTGCACCAAAGAATAAAGTTAATGATAGTACTCGGAATACAGGTACTAATATAGGTTGATTATAAAACTGTGCGATAAATGGTGCTGTAAAAAATAAAACTATGTATAAAATAAATGCGACGAATAGACTTAAATAAAATACAGAGGATAAATCTGTATCATTTATATCTTTTTTTTGAATAAGTGCAGTGTTAAAACCAGTTTGTACAAAAACATTTGCAACCGCAATAAAAACAGTTACAATCGCAACGACACCATAATCTTCAGGAAGAAGCAATCTAGCAAGTACAATTTGAATAATAAATTGTACAACCTGTGTACCGCCTCTTTCTAAAAATTTCCATATTAAAGATGATATAATTTTGCTATTTTGCATTTTATTACCTCTTTTTTTTATACAATGTATAAATAAATGTTAGCTTTATTTTAATGAAATTTTTAATTCTATCTTTTATACTACCTGTTTTGTATAATACTTTAAATTTTTTGTTTTTCAAAGCTTTCCTATTATTGATATAGGTATGTAAATTTAACTCTTGTTGTAGCAAAAAATAGGAAATAGATTTTTCATATTGATAATTCGTCTGTTTATTGAGAACATCAAACATTATATTAAAACCTTTATATAGATTTTGCTGTTTTTTTGCAATATCACCTTGTTGCATTCGAACACTCCATGAACCTTTAGCATTCACCCTATATACAGATGCAATATCATTTATATAATAGACATCTCCACATAAAGCAAAATGAATTGTTAATGGGTAATCTCCAACAGGTGCAACTTCATATATTTGTGGTAATTCTCTTACATATTTCGTTTGAAAAAACATAGAAGCTGTGGAAAATAGCCCACCGCCACCTTCTATAATTTCATCTACGGTATAATATCTACTTCCTTTGTAAGGCTGTTTTTTTATTTTAAATTCACCAGTACAATCGTTTAATAATTTAGTCCCCATTGTTACCAAACTACATGAAGGATTTTTTTCCATAAAATCAAATTGCTTTTGCAATTTGTATTCATCACACCAATAATCATCACCTTCACAAATTGCAATATATTTTCCACTTGACTTTGCAAACACAATTGGTAGTATTTTCACTTTCTTTGAATACTGATTTTCAGTTTGGTATATAGGTTTTATAATATCCGGGTATCTTTTTTCATATTCTTTGATAATATTGGCTGTATTATCAGTAGAAGCATCATCATGGATAATGATTTCAAATGGAAAATTCGTTTTCTGCATGAAAAAGCTATCTAATGTTTGTTTAATATATGCTTCTTGATTATATGTTGTACAACAAATACTAACCATTACTTCTTCTTTCATAGGATCTCCTTTTTATAATTCTTCATTCATAAATTTTAAATAAGAATCTATAACATTACTAGCTTTACATTTTTCTATAATACTCCATTGAGCAGTAGGATAAGATTCCAGTGCTTGTTGCATTTTTTGAATATATTGATTCATATTATCTGTTTCCACCAAAAATTGGGAATACTCATCCAATAATATCTCATCTGGACCAAATTTACAATTTGAAGAAACAATTCTAGTATTACATCCAATTGCTTCAATTAAAGTCATCGGAAAAGCTTCATTATCTGATGTACAAACTAACAAACTTGCATTTTTCATCCATTTATATATATTGGACTGCCACCCCAAGAAAATTACATGATTTTGAATATTTAATTGGTGTACTTTTTGTTTCATTTCTTCTTCTAATTCCCCAGTACCACAAAATACCAATTTATAGTTTTCATAGAATTTTCCTTGATAAAATATATCAATCATTCTATCCTGTCTTTTTTGTTTAGAAAATCTTCCGACTAACAAAATATATTTATTTTCTAAATCAATTGTTTCATTTTCCTTTTTTTGAATTTCCTCTAATAAAATTGGATTATAAATTGTTTTTATATACTTTTTATTCATTTTATAATCCTTAATACTTTCCTGTCTTACGCCTTCTGAAACTGTTACAATTTTTTTATTTCCATAAATACAATGTAATCCAATTTTAAATAAAATATTTTTTTTACTTCCATAATGAGATATATTCGAATGAAATACATAAATTGCTCTATCTTTAACACAAGATACTCTTGTAAGAATATTGGACATAGGTAAATGAGATGTTATCAATTCATACTGTTCCTCTTTTTCATTTTCAGATATTATGCTATTGACTTTTGGAATAGCTTGCAATATCTGAATGATTTTTTTTAGCTTATTTTTCTCATTTATTTTTAAATCATAAATATGAATACTAGGATTTATTTCGTATGATAATTTATTTTCTTGATTACAACCCAATAATATAAAATCGACCGCATAGTTTCTAGTGATTAATTCGTTTGCCATATTAATACAAACTCTCTCTGCACCACCATTGCTTAACGAATTGATCATAAAAAGAGCTTTTTTCCCTTTCTTTTGACTTTTTTCTTCTAAAGAGCATAAGCATAGTATATATACAATAAATTGTAAAGCAATTGTTTCAAAATCAAACATAAAAATTAAAAATACAACTGTAATAAAGAAATTCAAGGGATTATTTTTCCTATCGTTTAAAAGTTTATAAAAAATAAAACACAATATTAGTATACCTATAATACCTAACTCTGATAAAACTTGCCAATATGTATTATGTGATTGTACATACCATTGCTTTTCACTAAAATAACTTCTAAAACTTGTAATCCCACTCCCAATAATTGGACTCTTTTCGAATAATTCATTTGCTGAATTCCACATAACAAATCTAGTTTTCATCGTATATGGCATATATGATTTTATCCATGAAATTTTTGGCACCGCAAGTGCAGAAATAACTATTCCTAATATTAAAAGTACATTTGTAGCCTTTATTATACTTGGATGTTTTTTCATAATTCTAACAAATAATAGATATAAGAATCCGAAACAACATGCTAATACTAAAGTTTTTGAAAATGACATACCTATTGCCATCAAAAAAACAATCAAAAATATAATTTTAGATATTTTTTTATACTTAGATTTTAATGTGGCAATAAGTCCAAATAATAATAACATTGTTGCATAATTAGGATCAGATGCATATCCTGCTGGTCTAAAGTTCCAACCATATATATTTCTATGACCTGAATCAATTTCAGTTGAAGTATACTTATAAGGCTGATCTGGGGAAGCTGAAATTTGTTTTGCGGTAAAACCACAACTTACTAAAATCATACTTAATACTAAAACTAAACACGAAAATATAATGCATTTATTTATGTATTCACTTTTTATCATACTTTTATATATCCATATATTTAAAATAGAAACAAATACATTTATTATTAAAATCATTTCATTCAAAAATTTAATTGAGTTTATTTCAAAACCATTCCATAGCCAAGAAATATTGGAAATAAATATCCAAATATAAAATAGACATATTAATTTCCAACTGCTATTTATTTTACTACTTTTATATTCTCTTTTTAGTACCCCATAGATTAATAGTATTATTCCCAATGGAAGTAATACAAATCTTAAATCAACCCCCCAAAAAAGAAATTCCCTATTTATCATTGTAAATATGAATAAAAATAAATATATATTCAATAATGTCAATTTATAATTTTTTTTCATCATACTATACCCCTATTAATTTTTGTATCTCCTCGATAGCATTTTTTAGACAAAATATATTTTTTCTTTCTAAAATTTTTTTTTGATAGTGTTGATATTTTTCTTTATCTTCTAAAAGACTTTTTAGTCCCTCATACAGCCCATTTTCTGAATTTTCAGTTATGATTCCATATTCATTGTCATTACCTAATAATTCTCTCATACCTGCACAATTTGTAGTTATAATTGGTTTTTCTAATATAATTGCTTCTGAAACAACTGTACTAAAACCTTCAGCACGAGAAGAACATACAAATAAATCAGCTGATTTTATATATTTATATGGATTTTCTTTATACCCTAACAATTGGACATTTTCCATATGATTTGCTTCTATATATTCCCTTAAATTTTTTTCTTCAGATCCTTCTCCAATAATCCATAAGTCAAAATTTATTTCATCACTATTTAATTTTTGAACAACTTTTAATAAACGATCATATCCTTTTTGCACAGAAAGTCTTCCAATTGTACAAATTGTAAATTGTTTTTTTTCAATATCATCCATTGGTTCTCTTGATTTTTCAATAATTGCCTTTTCATCAATTGCATTATATTTTACTAATACTTTTTCTTTTTGTGAAAAACTTAATTTGTTTATAAATTGTTCTCTCACAATTTCTGAAACTGCAATAATGTAATCAAAATTTTCATATATTTTCTTTTCGTGCTCTATATTTTTGAAAAATTTATCGGTTTTATTTTCTTTAATCAAATCTACATGTATCCATGAGATTTTTTTAGAATTTTCATTATTTGAAGATGCAATTATTTTAGCAGAAATTCCTTCCAAAAATGCAATTTCAACATCATATTGTTCTTTTATATATTTCTTATATATTTTTTTGCAATTTACATGTTTCCAAAAAAAACTGTACAGTTTTGCCAATAAACTTTTTATTTTACTTGTACCATTCAATAAATTGCCTGATTTTGGAGAATCATTTTTCTTTTTTTTCTGGTTCAAAAATGGAATATTAAAAATTGTTTTATAATGTATATTAGAGTTTAAAGAATCGCGAAATGCACCAGCATTGATTACAGTCATTACTGTAATATCATACTTATTAGGATTCATATTATTTACTAAATTTACTAATACTTTTTCAGCCCCACCCACTTGTAGTGTGTGAATTAAAAAGAGAATTTTTTTCTTACTTTCCATTCTATTTTGCACCTGTTTTACTAATCACTGCTTTTATGGTTGCACAAATACATTTGATATCTAATTTTAGTGATTGATTTCTAATATAATAATACTCTAAAGCTAGTCTTTCACCATATGTAGTAGCAGAACGTCCATGGCTTGCCCACCAACTTGTAATACCAGGTTGTACACTTTCATATAAGCTATGATTCCCATTATGAGCATCTAATTCACCCTTTAATAAAGGTCTTGGTCCTATTAAAGACATATCGCCTTTTAATATATTTAAAAATTGAGGCATTTCATCCAATGATGTTTTTCTTAATAATTTTCCAATCTTTGTAATTCTTGGATCCTTATCCAATTTTTGATTTTCTTCCCATTCTTTCTTATATTTAGAATCTTTTAATAACTCTATTAGAACTTTATCTGCATTTGGAACCATTGAACGAAACTTATATAGTTTAAATATTTTTCCATCTTTTCCTACACGTTCATGTGAATAGAAAATAGAATGAAAATCCCCACTGCATATATAACTTAATTTAATAATTAACATAAGTGGTAGCATAAATATAACTCCAATTAAAGCAAATACAACATCCATAAATCTTTTTACACTAAAGTAGCAGATTCTAGCTATATGTTCCGATATATTTCGTTGCTTTGGAATTACTAACTCAACACTTCTAGCATTCACTACTTCTTCATTCATCTAAATCACTCCTATTATTCTTTATTTGGATACTAAAATAGGGGTTACCCCCCCCCCGTTCGCATATAGCTAACAGATATCTATATATTATTATTTTATGTACCTTTTCCTTGTCTGCTATATACATTTTATTATAATTTCGTATATTTGTCAACCAAAGTATAGCAAAAGACAATAATTGGAAACAATTACTTTACAATCTTTCAATG
This sequence comes from uncultured Bacilli bacterium, assembly GCA_949065595.1. GTDB lineage: Bacteria > Bacillota_I > Bacilli_A > RF39 > UBA660 > UBA5026. The sequence continues at coordinate 22,238 of CARSXK010000008.1, read as the reverse complement.
CCTTTTTTGGATGGATTGAATTCCATGTCATTATTTGGCAATAATCTCTTATAATCCGACAAATTCATGCCTCCACTGCTTTGACAATTCATCCAATTGTAATCAAAAAAAGACATTTTTATGCCTTTCAATTTCACAATCATTTTTATAACGATTATAATACAGATTTTATAAATTGTCCTGTATAACTAGATTGTACTTGTGCCACTTCTTCTGGTGTCCCTGTAGCAACTACAGTCCCCCCTTGATCTCCACCTTCTGGACCCAAATCAATGATATAATCCGCGACTTTAATCACATCTAAATTATGTTCAATAACCAAAACAGTATCCCCATTGTCTACAATTCGATTTAAAATCGCAAGTAATTTTTTAATATCATCACTATGTAATCCAGTGGTTGGTTCATCTAAAATAAATAGACTTTTTCCAGTTGGCTTTTTTTGTAATTCTTTGGCTAACTTCACTCTTGCTGCTTCTCCACCAGATAAAGTAGGAGACCCCTGCCCTAATTTGATATAAGAAAGTCCTACATCAGAAAGCATTTGCAATTTAGATTTAATTTTAGGAAAGTTTTCAAAGAATTCTAGTGCCTCTTCAACACGCATTTCAAGCACATCATAAATACTTTTTTCTTTGTATTTGATTTCTAATGTTTCGCGATTGTACCTTGTTCCACCACATACCTCACAAGGAACATAAACATCTGGTAAAAAATGCATTTCGATTTTTTTTACACCATCCCCCCAGCAAGCTTCACATCTACCACCCTTTACATTGAATGAAAATCTTCCTTTATCATATCCACGTAATTTAGCTTCTTTGGTTTCTGTAAAAACATCTCTAATATCATCAAATACACCAGTATAAGTAGCTGGGTTACTTCTAGGTGTTCTTCCAATTGGTGTTTGCGAGATATCAATTACTTTATCAATATGTTCTAGTCCTTTTACACTTTTATAAGCACCTGGTTTTTCTTTGGAACGGTAGATATTATTAGATACTACTTTATATAAAATTTCATTCACCAATGTCGATTTTCCACTTCCTGATACTCCTGTTACACATGTAAGTGTTCCAAGTGGTATTTTGACATTGATATTTTTTAAGTTGTTCTCACTTGCTCCTTTTAGTTCCAAATATTTTTTATTACCTTTTCTTCTTGTTTTAGGGACTTCAATTTTTTCTTTTCCTGATAAATATTTACCCGTTAAACTATTGGGATTCTGCATTACCTCTTCTGGTGTCCCTACTGCCATAACGCATCCACCATGTAACCCAGCACCCGGTCCAATATCCACCAGATAATCACTGGCTAGCATAGTATCAGTATCATGTTCTACCACAATTAATGTATTTCCTAAATCTCGCATTTCTAATAATGAATTGATTAATCTTTGATTGTCCCTCTGATGTAATCCAATACTTGGTTCATCTAAAACATATAAAACCCCTGTCAAACGAGATCCGATTTGCGTCGCCAAACGAATGCGTTGTGCTTCCCCTCCAGATAACGTTCCTGCATTTCTAGCTAATGTCAAGTAAGAAAGCCCTACATTGATTAAAAATTGTAAACGAGAATTGATTTCTTTGATAATCAATCTAGAAATTTCTGTTTGTTCTTGATTCAATTTTAATTCCCTAAAAAATTCATATAAATCTCCAATGGAAAGTTGTGTCATTTCATAAATATTTTTTCCACCTACCAAAACCGATAAAACAGATGCATCTAGTCTTGCTCCCTTACAAGTCGGACAAACAGATTCTGTCATATATTGTTCAATCCATTCCCTAATCCATGCACTTTTTGTCTCCATATACCTACGTTCTAAATTGGTTATAATACCTTCATAGTAATTTTTGGTCCTCCTTGTATTCCCTGTTTTTGATGTATAATGAAACTCTAGCATATCTTTAGAACCATATAAAATAATATCTAGTTGTTCTCTCTTGAGCTCTTTCACAGGGCTATCCATATCAATATGGTAATAATCACAAACTGTACTCAATTCTGTATAAATAATGTTATTGGTATCATCAATATTAATTGCCTTAATTGCTCCTTCACGAATACTCAAAGTTTTATCTGGTATAATCAAATCTTCATCTAATTTATACTTAATTCCAAGACCTTTACATTCACAACAAGCTCCATAAGGGGCATTAAAGGAAAACATTCTTGGTTCTAACTCTGGCAAAGAAAAATCACAATCAGGGCAAGCATAGGATTCACTCATAACAATTTCTTCCCCATCAATCACATCTATTACCACTTTTCCTTTGGCAAGTTTGGAAGAAATTTCGATGGATTCGTACAAGCGACTTCTGATTTCATCTTTCATAATCAAGCGGTCAATAATAACATCTACATTATGTTTCTTATTTTTTTCTAACTCGATTGCGTCATTTAAGTCATATTCTACTCCATCAATACGAACTCTTACATATCCATCTTTTTTTAAATGTTCTAATATATCTTTTTGAGTACCTTTTTCGCCATGAACAATGGGACTTAAAATACGAATTTTCGTTCCCGTTTCTAAATGCATAATTTGATTTACCATTTCTTCAATGCTTTGACTACTAATGGGTCTATGATGGACTTTACAATATGGAATCCCAATCCTAGCATACAGTAATCTAAAATAATCGTAAATTTCAGTTACTGTTCCTACAGTACTACGTGGATTTTTATTGGTGGTTTTTTGATCGATACTAATAGAAGGAGACAGTCCTTCAATACTATCAACATCTGGTTTCTCACTACCCCCTAAAAATTGGCGTGCATAAGCACTTAAACTTTCAACATATCTTCTTTGTCCTTCTGCATAAATCGTATCAAAAGCCAAACTACTTTTTCCACTTCCTGATACTCCTGTCATAACAATTAATTTATTTTTAGGTAATTCGATTGAAATATTTTTTAAGTTATTTTCTCTCGCACCTTTTACAATGATTTTATCCATATCCATTCACCTCAATTGCTTTCTATTATACCATATAGAAAAAATTTCATTCACATTTTATGAATTTAGTATATCATACAGCAAACATTTGTTCAATATTTTTTGAAAAAAATAACAAGTGATAATTATGCGTATTTTGTAAATAACTTCAATCAGAAAAATTACTGGAATTGTATTTTTCATATATATTCCATTTTTCAAAATATCATAAAATTTAAAAACATAAGGTTAATAACCTTTAACAAAGATTTGCATATTCATATATTATATTAGCTGTTTCTATTTGAATGATTTAGAATACAGTTGTTCATGTAACATAATCGAGGTGTTTTTATGGAATTCCAAATTAAATGTTTTTTAGATAGTAGTATTGATGGGGAATGTTATTCCATTTGTATATACAGCGATAAAAAAGAATTATTATATCAAGGGAAAACAGATTGCAATGGTGTCTTATGTTTCCGTTTTCCGCACAATGGAATTTATAAGATAATTGTAAAATCGCATTGTTTTCCATGTCCATTATGTAAGGTAGTTTATATCAATTCCAAACAATGTAATATCATTCCTATTATTTTTCATAATCCCAAGACCAATCGAACACCAATGATTCATTTTACATTAACAGATCAAAACTATAAAGATTTACCTATTGAGAAAGGAGAAATTACCTTATGGCACAACACATAGTTCCCATTACCAACGGAAAAGGAAGCAAGGAAATCATTGATGGTAGTTATAATGTTACTGCAAATGTAATAGGATATGAAAATTCTACCATTGATCCAAAACAATTGAATATTACAGCTGGAGTCAATACCTATAATTTAACCATTGCTGCCAACGGAACTTTAACATTACACGTAACAGATGATGGTACTACAATCGGAATTCCAATTGTTGGCGCAACCTTCTACAGATGTGATGCGAATGGTACTACTTATGGAAATGTCATTACAACCGATGACGATGGAAATGCAGTATTTCCTTCTGTACCACACAATACCACAAATCCACCTAAAATTTACTTCAAACAAATGACTTCTGATGGGGCACATACTTTTGATGATACCTTACAAACGACTACTTTAAATAATCCAACTGGAACTGTTGAAATTGCAAACCCTGATGCCGATATCAGAAACTTTAATTTAACAGACGCAAATTATACGAACTTACCAATTGCAGATGGAGAAATTATATTAACAGAGTAATTCAAAAATATTGACAAATAAAAACCTATTATTCTTTCCGATAATAGGTTTTTGTATGCCCTTTTCTTTATTGTCCTAAATATGTCTTGACAATTTCAATTACTCGAGAAGCCTCTGTCATCAATTCTTGATTATGCGTATTTATATATTCGATATGATTTGCTTTACTTTCCATTTCATGATTGTAAGAAAGTTCTGCTAGCTTCGTAAATCCTAAATATTTAGAATCACTTTTCATCGCATGTACCAATATGGCATAATTTGGCATATCTCCTGCTTCTTTATATTCTTGCATTTGAGAAAGTCTTGTTTCTGATTCTGTTAAAAATTCTTCTAATGTTTCATCATACATTTCCATATCCCCTAATAATTCTAATCCATGGTTTACATCAATTCCATTGTTATTCAATATACTTATATCTCTCATATCACTTTTCTCCTTCTTTTAAATATTTGATTAATAAATGGTTTAATTCGAGTTTATCTATTGGCTTCGATAAATAGTCATGGAAACCAGCACTCAAGTATTTTTCCTTCATACCAGAAATGGCATTGGCTGTGAATGCTATGGTTGGTGTTTGAAATCCATCAATTGTTTGCAAGTGCTTGAGTGTTTCCATTCCGCTCATTTTGGGCATCATATCATCTAGTAGTATTAAATCATAGGTATTTCCTTCTTTTATTTTATCCAAACATTCTTGCCCACTGATTGCTTGATCAATTTGCACTTGATAGCTTTGTAATAAACGTGTTGCTACTTTTAAGTTAATTTTATTATCATCAACCAATAGAATTTTTTTATTTCTGGCATCAAATAGTTCAATCTCTGTTTTTAAATCTGTTGCAAGCGCCTTTTTTCCTTCTATAATTCTTTGGTCAATCGCAACTGTGAATTTAGAACCATTTCCATATTCACTTTGTACCACTATATTTCCATGCATGAGTTCGACTAATTTTTTAGTAATCGCAAGTCCTAATCCCGTTCCTTCTATGGTAATATTTTTTTCCAAATCCAATCGTTCAAATTTATTAAATAATTTATCGATACTTTCTTTTTTGATACCAATACCTGTATCTTCTACAGAAATAATCAATCGACAGATATCATCTTTAATAACAGAATCTACTTTGAATTCAATATATCCTTCTTTGGTATATTTGGCTGCATTGGTTAACAAGTTTAGCACAATTTGCTTTAAACGTACATAGTCTCCATATAGTACAGATGGAATACTTGGATCAAATATAGTTCTTAATGTAATTGGCTTTTCCCCAATTCTAGATGTGGTTAAAGCAGTTAATTCTTCTAACACGTTTTTTAAACTATATTCTGTGTTTACGATTTCTAGTTTACCTGCTTCTATTTTAGAAATATCTAAAATGCCATTTACAATTTCCAGTAAGTTTTGAGAAGCCATTACAATATCCTTGATTTCATCTTTAGCTTCTTCTGGTACACTTTCCTCTTCTGCTAATGCTTGACTAAATCCTACAATGGCATTTAATGGAGTTCTTATTTCATGGGACATATTGGATAAGAATTCTGATTTTGCATTATTGGCTCTTTCTGCTTGATCACGGGCTATATTTAATTGTTCGATTAATTTCATATCTGGATTTTCAATAGTGAAATACATAATCAAATCAACATACATTATAATAAATGATAGCAATGTTAATTCTGGTTTAATCTGTCGCACTATCAGCATAGCAAACGCTAAAAATATTAATACATATACTGGAAAATATTTTTTATTTTTTAGCATCTTTTTATCACGTATAATTCCTAAAATAACCAAACAAATGATTAATGAAACATAGAGTGCTGCTATTATATATGTAATAGAAACAGACATTCCTCTTGCATCCATTATTCCATTATAATTAATTAGTTCCATATTGAAAAATATTATTAAGATTATTCCAATACTATTTACTAGCGCAATTGTCATATGAACAAAGGCATTTTCTTTTTCATAGGTAATAAAGTAAATATATTTAAACAATAAAGAACACCATAGAATAATTAAGAAAAAATCTATACGATTTAATACCAAAATTATACTAGGAGTTCCATATTTAATTGCTAAAGCTAAAATAATACATGCAATTAATGATTCAAATACATTTATCAATAATAAATAACCATATGTTCTGGTTTCAATGCTGTTAATTCTTTTTTTTAAAAAGTAAATAACACAAATTAAAGCACTAACTAATAAAGCACATATTGGAAAATAAATATTACTCATAATACTTCCTCACATTCTCTATAAATTATGTTATCATAAATTTAACGAAAATAAAATAGCTTCCTATTTTTTAAATAGGAAAGCTGTTTCTTTTTTATAACTTAAGTTTTTAATTGGCTCAAAAACTTCCTCTGGGGAAATAGCGTTTTTATCTTTATATATAGCATTTGTAAAATCTTTTAATGTTAAAGTAGGCCATTCTCCAATTTTATCTTGTACAAATTGATCATAATAATTATCAGGCAATCCAGCTCTTATTAATGGAGGTACAGTTTCCCATATTTCCCATTTTAAACTAGCCATTTGATCTCTTAATTCCCTAATAGCCCTTACTTTAGCATCATGTAGCTGGGTTGTACTTAAATCTATATATTTTTTTACATCAAAATTTTTGCCTATTTTTACTATAAACTGTTTATCATATTGTTCAATTCCAATTGGGACTATTATCGCATCCGAAATTAATGCAGTTTCAATAATTCCATAATAAAATGGATTTACTGGAAGATTTGGAGATAAATTCCAAGTTCCTTCTGGAAAATATAATATATTGCCGCCCATTTGTAAAACCTCTTGCATTCTCCTTTTTACATTATGTCGATCCTCTTTATTTTTTTCATTAAAATATAGAACACCATTCAATCCTAAAAACAATCCATCTACTGTGTCATGTAAACTCTCAAAATCTCCACATAATAAATAGTAATGTTGTCTGATTGCCTCACTTACCACCTCAATATCTGCCTTTCCTATATGTGTAACAGCATAAATTTTTGGTCGTGTAGTTTCCGTTCTATCATCACCTATTACTTGTAGATGATATCCACTCAACCGATTTCGAATCCTAATAAGTGTAATTAAAATTGGATATATTTTTTTACGAGTATCTAAACTTAAGTTAGCAATTTTAGAATTTTCAAAAAGATTTCTTAAATAATAATAATATTCTTGATATTCTTCACCAGTTAAATTTTTCTCTTCTTCCCTACTTAATTTTTTCATTACTTCATAATCCTTTCCATTAAATATTCATCAAATGCTTTATCTTGCATAAATAAAAATAAATTATTCTTATTTGGTTTTAGTTTTTTTTGAAAAGAAAATGCTTCCTCACTTGAAATTATATTTTTATCTTTATATTCTCTATGATTAATGATATCCATATTAAATTGTGGCCACTCTTCTATACGCTCTTTCAAAAACATTTTATAATATTCACTTGAAATATTTATTCTCTGTTCAACAGGAAATTGTTCCCATATTTCCCACTTTAAACTAGCCATTATATCTCTTAAAGCTAATTGTTTATCCCCCTCTAAACTATTTACATCTATATTACTACCTATATTAATATAAAATTCTTTATTCCTTTGATCAACAGCTATTGGAACAATATCCACATTTGCTGCTAAAGACGCTTTAATAATACCAGAGTATAAGTTAAGCATTGGTAAATGATCTGATAAATTCCAAATTCCTTCAGGACACCACAATAGTGGTATTCCTTGCTTTAATGCTTTAATATTAAAATCGAGTGTTCTCTGACGATCTTTTTTATCTTCAGTATCAACATAGACTACTCCATTCGCTCGAAAAAAATAATCATCAATAGTTCCATACATTAATTCCCAATCACCAGAAAGAGCATAGAAAAAATGTCTTAATGATTCCATAACCATTTCAAAGTCATATTTTCCAATATGTGTTACAGCAAATATAACTGCCTCTGTTTCAGATATCGTGGCTCTATTATTTATCACTGTTATATGCTGTCCTAATAATGTTCTCTTTATTGCTAAAATATTACAAAGTAATGGATGCATCTTTTTTCGAATAGATACACCTTTTATCTCCAAATTATTATCAATCAAATACTGTTTCATCAACTTATATTGTTCTATTTTCTTAATAACTCTTTCTCTTTTCACATAATTCCCCCATCTATAAACGCCAACTATTATAACAAATACTCGCTTTTTGTCAAATTATACTTATTATAATATTTTCATATAGCAAAAACTCAATCATATCGAGATTGAATTTCACGCTTACTTCTGTAAATATTTCTTTAAAATATTATGTAACTCATTACGATCAATTGGTTTGGATAAATAATCATCAAAGCCAGATGACAAATAAACTTCTTTTTTGCCTACAATCGCATCTGCTGTTAAAGCAATCACTGGCATATTAAATTTTTCATTGGCTTTTAACTGCTTTAATGTTTCTGTTCCATCCATCTCTGGCATCATTTGATCTAATAATATCAAATCATAGGTATTTCCTTCTTGAATTAAATCAATACATTCCTGGCCACTTTCCACTTTATCAATTGTTACTTGATAAGGTTCTAGTAACCGAGTCGCAACCTTCAAATTAAGTTTATTATCATCTACGACTAAAATACGTTTTCCAGATGCATCAAATGGGGTTGCTTTTCTTTTTCTTACCTTATGAATGCCCAAATCTCCGATTGGTGTTTCATCTATCATCTTTTGTGTCACTGTAACAGAGAATGTAGTTCCCTTTCCCACTTTACTCTCTACTGTTAATTCCCCTTTTAATAAATCAATTAATCGTTTGACAATAGATAACCCTGTATTAGAAGTCGTATCATCGGATAAAATCTCACTCATTTTTTCTTGAGACATTCCCATACCAGTATCCACTACCTCGAGGGTTAATTTATAATTAGATTTTAAAATTTCACCTTTAGCTTTTAATGTAATTTGTCCTGCTTCTGTATAACGAACCGCATTATCTAGTATATTGGTCATAATTTGACGGAGTTTACCTCCATCCCCTAACAAAGAAGTAGGAATACTCTCTTGGATTTCTGTTTGAAAATACACTTCCTTCTTTCCAAGCCGTTCCTTGGTAAGAGCAATCAAATCCTTGAGTATTTTCGCAACATGATATTCTTTTTCCTCTAATACCAAAATACCCTTTTCTACTTTGGAAATATCCAAAATGCCATCAATGATTTCCAATAAATTGTTACTTGCACTATTGATATTATCCAAATCTTCTCGTACAGGAGTAGATAATTCTTCTTCCAATGCCGATTCACTAAAACCAATAATGGCATTTAAAGGCGTTCTAATTTCATGAGACATAATTGATAAAAACTCTGATTTTGCGTCATTTGCTTTTTCAGCTTGCTTCAAAGCATCCTGCAATAAAGCATTTTGTCTTCTCATATATTCCGCATTTTCTGTTACATTTTTTGTTAATATAGTTACTTTAGTCTCCCCTTTACTAACGGTAAAAAATGCCGTACTTTCCAAATAAGTATCTGTATTTTCTTTTAATCGATAACGAGCAGAAATTGGTTCTAATATTTCTTTTTCGACCAATTCTTTAAAATGGTCCATAGAAAACATTTTCAAAACAGATGCCTGATCTTCTTCCATTATATAACGTTCAACCAATTCTTTAAATGTACTTGTAAATTCGCCAGAGGTATCATTCCCCAAATAAGAAGCTTCTGCTTTTAATTTATGAAAATGCATTTCACCGGTTAATACATCCACATTCATCTCCATGTCATAGGAAATAGAGGTTATTTGATTCAGTTGTTGTTCCCTTGCTTTGATATCTTTTGTTTGGGAAACCAACAGATGTTGTTGGTCATGTTCCGCTGTTACATCGGATACCAAAATCACATCATATTGAGAGTCCTTCTCAATAAATGGATAAATCTTAATTTTAATCCATCTCGTATGTTGATACAAAGGATTATGATAGGAAAACATTTGAGTTACATATTCCTTTTCGCCATCCCAACTTCGTAATTCATTTTGAACAATAGGAGTGCGAAAAATCTCTTCAATGATTTCCAATTCTGTTTTTTCTTTTGCTATCTCATGTAAGCCCAATACGTCATACACATTTTTGGTAATATAAATAATACTTCGATTGTTATGATCACACAAAAGATAAATCGTTTCTGAATTTTTGACCAAAGAATCAAACAATTTATTTCGGTAATGACCACCTTTATGTTTGAAAATACGATAGACCATTATAAAAAAAATACAAACGATAAAAATGATAATTATGAAAAAAACAGGATTTTGATTTAGAAAACTTCCATCTAATAACATACGCTTTGCTCCTTTGTACTTACTATATAGATTATAGTCTAATTCCGTCTTTCCTGTCAAGTTATCCACAAAAAAGATAGACAATTTTGTCTACCTTAAAATACACGTTTTCTTAAGAAAGATGGGATATCCGTTTCATCTGTTCCACTACTTTGTTCATTATTATCCTCATCTTTAATCTCTTCTCTTCTAGTAAAACTGCGAGAATTTTCTTTATTGGATTCAAACCCTGTTGCAATCACCGTTACAATAATTTCATCGGTTAAATTTTCATTGATAACAGCTCCAAAAATAGTATTGATATCTGTATTGGCAGAAGTACGAATCACATCTGCAGCTTCTTCCACTTCAAATAAAGTTAAATTGGGTCCCCCTGTTACATTGATAATTGCATCGGTTGCCCCACTAATACTTGTTTCTAATAATGGGCTTTCAACCGCTTGTCTTGCCGCTTCTGCTGCACGATTTTCGCCAATTCCCATACCAATTCCAATCAAAGCATTCCCACGTTTTTCCATAACAGCTTTGACATCCGCAAAGTCTAGGTTAATAAGTCCTGCAACAGCAATCAAATCGGAAATTGATTGTACGCCTCTTCTTAATACATTATCAACTTCCTTGAATGAATCGACAAGAGAGGTAGATTTATCAATGATTTCTCTTAAACGATCATTTGGAATGATGATTAAAGTATCCACATGTTTTTTTAATTCCTCTAATCCAGCAAGTGCTTGATCCATTCTTTTCTTTCCTTCAAAAGAAAATGGTTTGGTTACAATTCCTACTGTCAAAGCACCCATTTCTTGAGCGATATCTGCAATGACTGGAGCAGCCCCTGTTCCAGTTCCACCACCCATACCACAGGTAATGAATACCATATCAGCACCTTCTAAAGCAGCTTCAATTTCATTACGACTTTCTAAAGCAGCTTCTTTTCCAATCTGGGGATTGGCTCCTGCGCCAAGGCCGCTGGTTAATTCTTCCCCAATTTGTATTTTAATAGGTGCTTTAGAGTTATTTAATACTTGCAAATCCGTGTTGGCTACAATAAAGTCAACTCCCTTTAAACCTGATTCAATCATTCGATTAACAGCGTTATTCCCACCGCCACCTACACCGATTACTTTAATTTTTGCTAATTGATCCATTTCTAATCCAAACATATATATCCTCCTTATTCGCTAAAAAAGTATCCGAATATTTTACCTAACATTGATTCACTGGAAATGATAGAACTTTTTTTGGTGGATGAAAGTTCTTCCATATCACTTTTACTAATCATGGTATAATCTTTTCCTTTTAATTTTAATTTATTGATAAAATAAACGATATTCCCAACTGATGTTGAAAATTTATTATTTCTAAGTCCAACCAAACGAATGTCGCCAATCATGGCTACTTTTCCTAGAACGCTTTCTGCAATTAAGGAAAAATTGTTCATACTGCTTGTACCACCTGTTATTAGTATATAATCTACTTCTCTCTTTGTCAAAATATTTATTTCTTTTCTAATCAAAACAAGTATCTCTTCAATACGAGACATGACAATTTCAGAAGCTTCTAGTTGATTGATTTTAATCAACTCTCCTGTTTTATCTGTAATTTCTATTGTATCATTTACACTCGCATAATTCTTATGAGCAAGAGCAAAGCGTTCTTTGATTCTACTCGCATCTTCTAAATTCAATTTATAAATATAGGAAAGATCATTATCAATATTTTTTCCACCCATACTCATCATAGAATTTTTTACTAAAATTCCTTTATTATAAAGTGCAATGGAAGTGGTTTCATAACCAATATTAATGACTGCTCCTACCAAATCTTTGATATCCTTGTCTCTTACAGAATAAAAATCTCCTATGCTATTCAAGGAAATATCAACTACTTCTAATCCAACACTTTCTAACAAACTTACAACGGAATAAATATTTTTTTTAGGAGACATCACCATAACTGCTCTTACAGATAAATGACTTCCTTGCATCCCCTTTGGATCTTTGATGCCTTTTTTTTCATCTAATGTAAAATCGATAGGGATAACGGTTACCATTTCCTTATTGGGCACAGCCTTTTCTCTCATAGCAACTTGCAATAAAGAAATGATATCTTTTCCATCAATCAGTTCTTCCCGATTTAATGTAATCTCACCTTGAATCATGATAAAATCGGCTTGATATCCTGGAATTGAAGTAAGCACTTTTTTTATTTGAATACCAAGCATCTGTTCCACTTCATTCAGTGCTTTTTTGACACTCTCACTTGCCTCATATACATCGGTAATGAGTCCCTTTTTAATTCCTTTTGACTGGATAGATGATGTTGCAAGTAAATTGAGTTTATTTTGAAAAAGCTCACACACGACTACTTTCACAGTATCGGATCCGATATCTATGCTCGTATATACATGCTTCATACAATCATCTCCTATAATCTATCCATAATTATACTATAGATTTTTAAAAAAGTAAAAGAATTTTCAAAAAAATTAAAAAAATCCCCTTTTATGAGATTTTGTCTTCCAACATATAATTTAATTCTTCTGTTAATTGGTGAATCGCTTCTAAATGAATATCATTTTAGAAAAAGAACATACAATCTACCCGAAATTTCTCTTCCATCAAAAAATTATAACTTTTGAAAAAAGAACAAAAGAAACCCTTTTTCCATTATGGTAATAATGTAAAATATTGACCCGAATCTAAATTTAAAATTCCCTTTTTATTGCCATATTTACGAATAAATTCTGCATAAATACTCACATAATTATTGATACTTTCTAACGTCTCTAACGTTAAATAAACATAATTTCCATCTCGCATAATAAATAAGAAACGTTCTTCATCCACATTACTTGGCTGATACATAATTTCAGAAACACGTTCTAAAATAGTAAAATCAATTTGCTGCATTTTTGTTTTGAATTGATCATAAATGGTATCTGGAACATAATTAAGCAATACTGGAGCAGTCCAGATATCTTCTATTTCAGAAAAATCAGCAAGTACTGTAATCCCTAATGTTTGATGGTAAAATAAAGCATAATTTTCTACAATCTTAATATGAATTTCTTTTCCCTTCTTCTTTTGAATCTGCGCAGATACAATACGAGGATCTTTTGTCAGTCGTCTACGAAGCTCTGTTTTACTTGTTTTAAGAAAAGAAGGATAATTTTCAATTTTGGCCAATTCAATAATTTCTTGATCAGTCAAATGAACATTACCTGCAATATAGATATTGCAAATGGGCACTTCTAAACATTTCAGAAAAATCAACATTAGAACAAGAAAAAAAGCCAGTGCAAGCAAAATACGGCCTATGCGCACCTTTCGGCGTTTGATTTTGTGACTTCCCTTGACTTGGATAGGAGGTCTTTTTGTGATTGTTTTTCGTCCGACTTGCTTTGCAACTGGTTTCTTTGCTTTCATATCTATCCCTCATTATTCTACGATTTCTTGTTCTAATAACATATCTATATGATTTTCTTCCTTTACCTTTGTTTGAATTGTCTGAATGACTGCTATCACATCTTCTCCTGTTGCAGTTCCATCTGTTACAATAAAATTGGCATGCTTTTCAGAAACTTTAGCGCCCCCCACTTGGTAGCCTTTTAATCCTAAATCTTCAATTAATTTCCAAGCAGATAGCCCATCTGGATTTCGAAAAACACTTCCTGCACTTGGCAATTCCAAAGGTTGTGACATCAATCTTCGTTTTTTTCGGTCTTCAATAATTTCAATAATCTCTTCTTTATTCCCTCTTTTTAAAACTAAATTTACTTCTAAACAAACATATCCAGGATTTTGTTTCAAAAAAGAAGTACGATAATGAAAATTCAATTCTTTATTATAGAATCGTTTCAGTTCTAATTCTGGCGTAATGACCAAAATACTTTCTACAATATATCCCATATCGCTTCCATAGGCACCAGCATTATTAAATACAGCCCCTCCAACGGTTCCTGGAATTCCAGTTGCAAATTCAAGCCCTGTATAACCCATACGAGATAATTTAAGAGCCAATTTGAGCATTGGATATCCTGCACCTACTTTTATTTTGGTATCTTCTATTTTTAAAGTATCAAAAGCACACAATCGAATTAAAATACCATGATAATCCCCATGAAAAATCAAATTCGAACCGCCACCAATGATTTTATAAGCAAGTTGATTCTGTTTGATATAGGATAACAAACGAAGGAGTTCTTCTTGTGAGCCTGGTTCGACCAAAAAAGAAGCTTTCCCTTGTAATTTATAAGTAGTATAATCTTTTAAATTTACATTCTCAAACACTTTTCCACATTTTTTTAATTCTTTTATCACATTACTTCACCATTTCTTTTAAGGTTTCATAAATTGTCGTTGCACTAGAAGGAATATCTAATAAAGACAAATTTTTTTGCATTGTTCTTAATCGCTCTGTATCTTGAATCATCGTATCCACTGTTCTAACCAAAATATCACCTTTTACATCTTTTTCTTCGATTAAAACAGCTGCATCTTGTTTGATAAAGTCCATTGCATTTTTATATTGATGATTATCAGGGACATAAGGACTTGGAATTAAGATAGATGGTATTTTAAGAGCAATAATTTCACTCAATGTCGTCGCCCCACATCTGGTAATCATAATATCAGCATTATGCATCATTTCAATTTGATTTTCAATATAAGGAACAACAAAAACATTTTTAGGAAATTTATTTTTAGATACAGTTTCATAAGAATCTTTTCCAGTTACAAATAAAATTTCATAGTCTTTATTTTGAAATAAATTCATAGTTTTCACTAAAATATCATTCATTTTACTTGAGCCCAAAGAACCCATTACAATATAGATTAATTTTTTATCTTTGGATAATCCATATTTAGCTTTATCGGATTGTTTGGAATTTTTTGCAGCCTCACTACAAGGATTTCCCGTGAATATTGTTTTATATTCTGGAAAATGTTTTAATGTTGTTTTGAATGATACACCAATTTTATCTGTATATTTACTTAAAAATAAATTGGCTTTCCCAGGAACACTATTTTGCTCATGAATGAATGTGGGATATCCTAATTTTTTAGCAGCATATATAACTGGTCCTGTAACATATCCACCAACACCTATCACTATATCTGGTTTAAATTCCTTAATGATATGTTTGGCATTTTGAATTCCTTTTATAAAACATTGTATGGTTTTAAAATTTTTAAATAAATGTTTTCTTTGAAATCCATATATTTCAATCGTTTTAAATGGAATTCCCCTTTTTGGAACAATATCTTTTTCCATCCGGTTGTGTGTTCCAATATATAAAAATTCACTATTGGGTTCTTTTTCCTTAATTTTATCAACAATGGCTAAAGCAGGATAAATATGACCACCTGTACCACCTGCACTTATGATTACTCTCATTCCATCACCATCCTAATTCTATTATACCATAATTGTATGCGATTTTAGAATAGTTTAGAAGAAAGAGAAAAAAAGCATCCTTTTTTAAGATACTTACCTATTTATTTTTCTGCTTAATTCTTTTTTTCTTGCGATGTCAGATACAAATACCTTCATTTCATCTTGGATATCCACTTCTTCTAATAATAGTGCAAAGACTTCTTTTTGAAAAGGGATCAATTGATTTAAAACATTACGAAACTGATTAAAATAATATAAGCCTTCTCGATGATTTTGTATGGCTTCTAAAGCAGTACCTTCTATTGGAAACGAAGTATCTTTTAAAATGCTATTTCCATTCCATTTTAATATATGACCTAATAAACAATTTTCTTTTTGTGAAAAACCAACAATCGATGTTGTTCTATCAGTTGCACTATGCATTTGCTTTTTACTACTACAAAAAGAAATCCCATAATCATATGATTTTTTATCCTCAAATGATTTCACAGAAATGGTATGTTCTATTTTTAAGTCGTCTATTTGATTCTCACAATTTAATAACATATGATGGGTATCCATCCTAAAATCCATATATCCACATTTTTTACCCCATAAAGTAATATGTGGTTTTTCTCCTAATTTTAAAAGGACATGAGTTTTGCTTTTATCTTGTAAATTAAATTCATACTGTTCTACTTCTTTATATGGTTCCCTGATTGCATAATATTGAATGCTTTTACTTTCCACCTGAATACAATACCCAAACAATGGGATTTGCTTATTTTCCTTTGCACTAGGCAATTCCACTCTTTGAACACTACCAATTGGTATATTCATTTGATCCACCACTTGATACCACATGTCATCACCCAACGGAATGACATGATAACCAAATAACGCTAAAAAGCGAATTTCACTTTCGATTTCACAACCAACTTGTTTTCTCTCCATAAAGAAATCCTCCTTAATACGCTATTATAACATCTTTTGAAATAAAACAAAAATCAGCATCCTATTCCGATACTGATTCATCCATTATATTTTCCTTTTCGTATCTTTTTTTCTTCTTTTCTTTTCGCCTTTGATGCCTTGCTTCTATGGTTCTATCTTTTTTCTTTCCTTTTTTACATAATACAATGATGAGAATGAAAAATAAGAAAAGACAACCACCACCGAGACATAATCCAATCAATTGATACTTCTCTTTTTCTTGTTCTAACAATTCAACTTCTTCTTGAAAATATATCTGTAGTGTATTTTCGTCACTGTTGTATAAATAAAAATTTGATACACCAGTTTCTACATTCATTCCATAAATAAGTGCATACTTTGAATCCTCTTTTAATTTATATGCATTGACTTTTTTCTCATTGATTACCACAACAGCAGGTTGATAGCGAACAGGAATTTCTTTGACTTCCATTGGATATAATACAATTCTTTGAAAAGCAAATTCTTGGTATTCAATATAACTATTTTTTTCCGCATTATAAATATAATATCCTATATTTCCTTCTTCATCTTTTAATCCTACCAATGTATACTTTGTAATTTCACTATAATAAGTAGGTACTTCCTCTTCTCCCATCATAACTGATGCCTCTGTATAATTGGCAGGAGCAGTTAATTCAGAACGTTTACGCACAACACGATATTTTTGACCCTTGACTTCTACTTCAATCGGATTGTATTCTTTGACATTGACTATCACAACATAAGTTCTTACATTACCATTTTGTGCAGTCACTTTTACTTCAAAACGATTCGCACCTTCTGCGACTTCT
The DNA here is from genome assembly GCA_949065595.1 of uncultured Bacilli bacterium. Lineage (GTDB taxonomy): Bacteria > Bacillota_I > Bacilli_A > RF39 > UBA660 > UBA5026. The sequence continues at coordinate 4,535 of CARSXK010000008.1, read as the reverse complement.
TTTGGACCAGTACCTTCTAAAGTCGCTGTTTTATCTTCCACAGACCCAACTAAATTAATCGCAGTCGTACCTGGTTCCAACTCTACTGTGTATTCAAGTACCTCCTTGTTAAATTCAGGAGACAACCCCACACCTTCTACACCAAGAGATGATAAATAATTATTTTTACTATATGAAGCTTCTATTTCGGCTTGTGTTTTTAAAGTAACAGTACGAGATCCACGATTGACTGCAAGACCTCCATCATATAAACCATTGACAACTGCAGATTGAATATAGATGTTGGCATTTCCACTGGCTTTGGCCCGAAACGTATAATTATAGCTACGGCTTGTAACATTGTTAGCTGTTGTAATCATATCCATTATATATGGGGTTCCGCTGACCAAATCCAATTTACTGCTATCAAAAGCAAGGGTATATTCCCAGTTTGCAAGTGCTACATTACTGGATACTGTGACTGTTACATTGAACGTTCTACCTACAACAACCATTGAGGATGAACTTTGAACCGTAACGTTTGCCGAAGCTGCTTTGACTGTTCCGCAAATGAAAAGGAAAAAAAGGGGAATACATAATAGCAGATACTTACCTATATTTTTTTTCATACTTCAACTCCTTATTGTTGGATAGACGCTATTTTAAGATAATGCCTTTGAAATTGTAACAAATCGGTTAAATCGATGGTACCATTTCGATCAACATCAGTGGCCTTATAATAAATACCCACCAACTGACCACTTTCTACTTTAAGATAATGTCTTTGTAAATATAAAATGTCTGTTAAGTCTAATTTCCCATCACCATTGGCATCTCCATATATAACAATTTGATAAATTTGAGATTGTCCATTTACTTCTAATTTAATTTGATCGCCTGTACCAATCATTTGATCATCGGTTTTAGTAGCGCCATTACTATCAGTTACTGTAATGTCCAAGCGTCCATAAACACTGCTTAATTTATTTTTTACACTTGAAACTGTTTGTTGGAGTGAAAAATTAGAAAGCATATTTTCTTCTATGCGGAAGCCTGCCTCACTTACAATATCTGGTATAGATACTTGGGCATCATCGGTACGAATTAACGTTATCGTATATTCATTCTGACTCCCATTTTGCGCAGTTACTTTTATCACATGTTTCGTTTCTTTTTCTTTCAGTGGAATTTTACCAATTCCTTCTACCACTGCATTTCCATTAATTGCAGCTGCATTTATTTCTGCATATGTACCACTTACATATACAGTATAATTTACGGTATCATGATAGAAATTATCTACATTTTTACCATTAACAGTCAATGTTTTTAAATAATAGTTGGGATTCCCAGTAGGAGGCAAACTAGATTTTTCTTCTGGAAAACCTTGATAAACTGGTATCGTAAAGACAAATGAAACTCCTTCTGTTCCATTTTGAATAAGTCCTAATTTTTCATAAGAACGAAACACGGTTCCCGCTTCACTTACAGGAGCCATAATATTAGTCATATATTGATGTGTAAATGGATTATTTGTCACCACGTTCCATTTTTGAAAATACATGGTATCCTGTCCCACTGAAATATAATCTTCAGCAATCACTTGCGCTCCTCCTAAAATTGCCTTTTCTGGAGTATTCCATGGTCTTCCATAAGAAGTATCGTGATTAATCCCTCCATTTGCCCAAACAAGTCCTTTTTTCCAACTATCCTCACCCGAAGTTGCACCAATATTGTAAAAGTTATAAAGACCACTATATGTTTGATCTTTATAAGTAAATTCTGCTCCACTCGTAGTTACACTAACAGTCGTTCCAACTTCTTGACGTACACGAGAAGCAAGATGAATTGGGCTAATGTTATAATTTTGCGCAGCTTCCATAAATACATCTACATATTGTTGTAAAAATTCACTTCCCAATATTTGTTTTACGACTTCTTTGGTATGTATTTCTTCTTGATAAGATAAATCTTCAAACATGAAAATAGACATTTCTGTCAAAAAATTTCTAGGATCCATATAATAAGCAACGGTTTGTCTATTAGCAGCAAGCCAATTGGGTCCATCTTTTCCATACCATGTATCAGTAAGAACGTTGTAAGAGCCACTTGATATATCTAAATAGCCCCCATTCCCTGTATAATTTTTATGAAGCAAACTTTTTCCAACAATCGCCTCATTGTCTAAAGCATCATTCCACTGAATACCCGTTTGATAAGCCTGAAAAACCCAGTTAGGATGCGCTTCTTTTAAAAGCGCTAATGATTTCCAATAGCTTTTTGGAAAACCTTGTTTTTCGAATTCTTCTATATAAGGAGTAATATCAATCTCAAATTTTACATAATCTCCACAAATATAGCCTGTATAGGATGTTCCATTATCACTAAATAGATAACGCACTTGATAAAAATCCGTTTGGCAAGTACTGACTGTTGATTTTACTTTTACTCCAGTACTGCTCACCTCATCTCCCATATCTAAATAATGCAATAAATTGGGTGCAACATAGTCATAAGTGCTTGGAGATTCTATATTAGGGTTTTTGGTAAATGGAACTTTTCCACTTGTAACATTTCCTATTTTTTCTTCTGCATGAATTTCAATTACAGGAAAAAAGGAAATCAATAAAATACATAAGAAAAATGAAGCAATTCTTTTATTTTTCATTTAATCCCCTCTCTTTGCTATAATTTGACAATATCTTACATATATTGTAACAAAAATAAGACGAAATGTATAGCTTCTGATGAAAAAAATGACATAAGTTGACAAAAAAGGAAAACCATAACACTATAGTTTTCCAAATGTATCCAATTCGGATACACTATAATATATGTTTCTTCTCTTTTTTTCATGCAAAGAATTGATTCTGTAGCATGAATTTGCTAAAATATACTTATTGGAGGATTGTTATGAAGCAATTGAAAAACAAAAAAAATATAGGTAAATTAAAACCATTCATTCAAGATTATAAAAAATGGCTACCCAATGTTTTAACTGGGATGCGTATTGTTTTTACCCCCATAATTATAATTCTAGGAATTGGGAAGCAAATTCCTCTTGTAATCGCTTTTGCAAGTATCGCAGCAGTGACAGATTTTATAGATGGAATGTTGGCCCGTAAGTGGAATACAGTAAGTGACATAGGTGCTAAATTAGATGCAGTTGCGGATAAAATTTTTGCAATTGGATTATGTCTATGTCTCACATCTGTTTTTTCACTAATATGGGGTATTGTTTTTTTGGAAATCATTCTGGCCTTATTCAATTTATATTTTCATTTAAAAAGTGGCAAAACTGAATCTTTATGGGTTGGGAAAATTAAAACAACTTGCTTATTTATTACTATATTATGTATCTTATCTTACCACTTTATTCCCAATATAAAAGGTGTTGTACAAGGTTTTATTTATGTTTGCGTGAATTTGCAAATATTATGTATATGGGAATATATCTTTAACTTTTACGACAATATGCATCCTCTATCTGTAGAAGACAATACAATGCATCAAATGATCATGGAAGAAGCAATGGAAGAAAAAACAATCGAACTAGAACATTTAGATGAATTGATTACAAAGTATGAAGCAGAAAAAAATAATGAATGATTACTTTTTTTGAGGCAAGCGTCAAATTGGTACAAACACATGGAATAGATATTTTAAAGCAAATTGCCAAATTAAGTTTTAAAAATACAAATAAAATAAAGGATTTGTTGAGAAAATAACAAATCCTTTTTATATACTTTTTATAATTCTATTTTAATATGGAGATTACATTTGGAAGCCACCTTTACAAGTATTTGCACCTGTTGCACAAGTTACCCATACTTGTTCATATCCTGGCTGACAAGTATTACTTCCTGTTGCACATTCACTCCAATCACCGTTGACATAACCCCCCTTGCATGTATTGGTAGTAGTTGCACAGTTATCCCATTTGTTTCCTGCTACACATTCATCAGCACTTCCTGTTGCACAAGGATCATAATTAGCATCTACATACTTATAGCACCAAGTTCCACTCGAGTTCATTTGATACCCATTAGCAGTGTCACAGCTTTTCATTTCATATACGCAATGAACAGTGTTAGCAGTTGTTTGACATTGCCCTCCAAAACTTGGACAAGATTTGGTGCAACTATCCACACTCAACATTGGTTTTTTTATTGTAGTTTTATTTACTGCTTTTAGGAGGGAACATTTATTGTTTGATTGTAAAGTCCCTGAACTACAAGAATAAGCGCCCTTACAAGTATTAGTCGTGGTTGCACAACTATCCCATTTGTATCCACCTTGACATGCATTGGGACTTCCTGTTAAACAATCCTTCCATACTTGTATATGTCCTGGCTGACAACTATTGTTTCCTGTTGCACAACTGCTCCAGTCTCCATTGATATATCCTGGCTGACAATCATTCTTTCCTGTTTTACAACTATTGTACTTATATGTATAAGAGGCTGTATAGGTATTACCTGCCATATCTTTACACGTATAGCTTTTTGTTTGATTACTTGTGCCACTCAAAGCCCAAGTTGTTCCTGAATTTCCTG
>CARSXK010000007.1:38791-48856 GCA_949065595.1 uncultured Bacilli bacterium | reverse complement strand
CAGGAAATTCAGGAACAACTTGGGCTTTGAGTGGCACAAGTAATCAAACAAAAAGTTATACGTGTAAAGATATGGCAGGTAATACCTATACAGCTTCTTATACATATAAGTACAATAGTTGTAAAACAGGAAGTAATAGTTGTCAAGGGGGATATAATGAAATTTGGAGTGACTGTGCAACTGGAGAGGAAAGTTCTTGTCAAGGAGGCTGGAATCAGGTTTGGGAGAGTTGCCTTACTCAAACACAGTCTTGTAGTACTGTAGAAGATAAAAATAATTGTGTCGAGTATAAATGCACTTTATATAAAAGTTGTAGACACCAGGAGTGTAGCAAATCCTATACTGAATATAGTTCATCAGAAGAGTGTCAAAAAGCGTGTGGTTCTACAAGGTGCAGGTTATTATCTGGGAAATCTGTTTGTGAAAAAGAACTCTGTGTATACAAGACAAGTCGTCATTCTTCTTGTGGTACAGAAACGGTATATGGTTCAGATTGTAATAATGCAAATAGTAAAACGTGTAATCAGTATGGAACAACACAGGTATGCAATCCAGTTTGTCAAGGTGGTTGGAAAAATACTACATGGAATGATTGTAAAACAGGAAGCCCAAGTACATGCCAACCTGGAATGGTGGAAAATAAAAATGATTATAATCCATGTAAATTCGGAGAAAACACTTGTAGAGGTGGATTCCAAATGTAATCTCCATATTAAAATAGAATTATAAAAAGTATATAAAAAGGATTTGTTATTTTCTCAACAAATCCTTTATTTTATTTGTATTTTTAAAACTTAATTTGGCAATTTGCTTTAAAATATCTATTCCATGTGTTTGTACCAATTTGACGCCTGCCTCATCTACCAAGGTACTTGCTCCTTTTGGTAAATGAGTACCAACTATTTTTTCTATTTTTTCAAACTCTTTGATAAAAACATAACGGCTAATCATAGAAGCACAAGCAACTGATAAACATTTACTTTCTGCTTTTGTCATAAAAGTAATATTGCGGAACGATTTGGTATCTTTCAAATAATTGAAATACAATTTAGGGGAAGCAAATTCATCGACTACTACATAATCTGTATTTGGAAATTTTTCAGTCATAGCGAGTAAAACCTTATTATGTAAAATTGCTTTAATCTTATTCATATGGATGTCTTCACTATACTTTTGATTGTACTCTTGATTGGATAATATGTAACAAGCATATGGTATCTTTTGAATCATTTTAGGAACTATTTCTAGAATTTTAGTGTCATCTAATTTTTTAGAATCTTTGACGCCCAATTCCTCTAAAAAAGGAATATTTTCTTTCGCAACATAAGCTCCTGTTACAACAATTGGACCAAAATAGTCCCCTGTTCCTACTTCATCTGACCCAATGGTAGAAGATTGATAAATTTTTGAGTTCACGATTATTTCTTTTGCCTTTTTGTTTTCACTGTTTTTTTCTTTTATATTGGATAAAGGGTTCAAATGCTTTTCTGTTTCCTTCCATAAAGCTGCATCAACATCTGCACTAACCCCCTGAAATACAACCTTACCTGATTCATATAATGTTATAACGGTATCTGCTTCATCTGCTTGAAAAATAGCATAAGCAGGGGTTTTGGGCCTTTTTTTGTCTTCAAAATATTCTATCATTTTTTCTTTTGTATTATCACTGATTTTAAATGAGATTGTCATGTTATCACTCCATCTATTACCATTTTATCATAATGAGTGGATTATTTCTTTCTTTTTTCTATTTTTTGTAATATAATTAAATTAGAAGGGAATGATAATGATATGAACATAATAGATGCAGTGATTATATTAATCATATTATCAGGAGCTGTATTTGGATTTAAAAGAGGTTTTACCAAACAAGTTCTATCATTTCTTGGTGTATTTTTAGTTGTTGTCCTTGCTTTTTGGCTCAAAAATCCCGTTTCTATTTTTTTATATGAGCATTTACCATTTTTTAAATTTGGAGGTGTATTAAAAGGTGTAACCATTTTAAATATTGCCTTGTATGAATTATTTTCTTTATTTATTTTAATTGCATTATTTACTTTTGTGTTGAAAATATTGATTTTTGCAAGTTCCGTTTTTGAACGCATTTTAAGTTTTACTATTGTGTTAGGAATCCCCTCTAAAATACTGGGAGCAATTGTAGGTGTGATTGAATCTTTTGTATGGATATTCATTATCTTGTATATTTTAAGTTTGCCTGTACTTCACATTGAAGTGGTCGAAAATTCTAAATTAAGACCAGGTATTTTAAAAAACACACCAATTTTATCTGGATTTGCAAATGAAACCTTAAAAGTAGTAGAGGAGTTTACATCTTTGAAGGAGAAATATGAACAAACACCAAATGCCAATGATTTTAATAGAGATACTCTGGATTTATTTCTAGGATATAATATCATTACAGTCGATTCCGTTGATCGATTGATTGAAAAAGACAAATTACAAATCGATGGGGTAGAAGAGGTATTAGAATGTTACCGCAATCATACCGCTCGTGAATGTAGAGAAAGAAAGGAAGAACAAAAATGAGTGTAATAATAGGAAATGAAAATAACTTTAATGAATTGATCGACAATGATTTCACAATTGTTGACTTTTTTGCAACATGGTGTGGTCCTTGTAAAATGTTAGGACCTGTATTAGAAGAGATTGCAAATGAACGAAGTGAAGTGAAAGTGGTTAAAATTGATGTGGATGAAAACAACAATTTGGCTAGAACATATGGTATTATGAGTGTACCAACTATGATTTTATTTAAAAATGGAAAACCAGTTGCTACCAAGAATGGATATATGCCAAAAGAATTGATAGAAGAATGGGTAAATGAAAATAAATGATTGTATGTCATTTTTTTCATTTGTGTAGTATTTTTAACCAATATTTGGTATAATATACACATAAAGGATGGGTGACCTATGTTTCAAAAAAAAGAAAAATCTCAAGAAAAAATGATTGATTATAATAAACTCAATCATGTCATTAGTACCTCTGAAAAAATATTAAAAATTGTATATGTATTACTAGTGATTTTGGCATTTTATATTTTAACGATTCTATTCAAAGAATTGAAACTCAAGAGTACTTTGATTGTTTTACTCAAAACAATTTCTCCACTTTTTATTGGCTTATTTATCGCATGGCTTTTTGATCCATTTGTCAAATGGCTTAAGAAAAAAGGGATTCGTAGAGGATATGGAACCATTATTACTTATGTCTTATTGATTGGTGGTATTGTTATTGTAGTTGGATCTATTGTTCCTGTTTTAGGAGAACAAATCAATGAATTTGCAAAAACATTACCTTCTATTTTGGATACAGTACAAGGATGGATTGATAAAGGATTTGAACAATTAAACCATTTTGATGGTTTTGATGCCCTTGCAGTGAAAGCAGATGTGTTTCAAAAAATAGAGGAATTTGGGATAGGGCTCACGAGGGCGTTACCAGAAATGACCGTTAATTTTATTAGTAATTTCTTTTCTGGTGCAGGAAGTTTTGTAGTTGGTTTAATTATCGGCTTTTATTTATTAATGAGTTTTGATAATGCAAGTGATGTTTTAATTACGTTGCTTCCTAAAAAAATGCAAAATGATACAAGAGACTTATTCAATGATGTCAATACTTCTTTGAGGCGCTTTGTGCAAGGTGCTGTAATGGATTGTACACTTATTTTTGTGATTACATCTTTTGGATTATGGTTAATTGGCTTAAAAGCACCACTATTATTTGGTCTGTTCTGTGGGATAACCAATGTAATTCCTTTTGCAGGACCCTATATTGGTGGAGCACCAGCTGTCATTGTTGGCTTTTCACAAGGACCAATGGTTGGAATATTTACTTTAATCGTGATTGCTGTAATACAATTTTTGGAGGGTAATTTCTTGCAACCACTTATCATGAGTAAGACAACGAAATTGCATCCAGTTACTATAATTATTGGTTTATTGGTGTTTGGATATTTCTTTGGTATATTTGGAATGGCTGTTTCTACACCAATTTTAGCTGCTTTAAAATCTATTTTTATGTTTTTTGATGAAAAATATGGTATACTAAATTATAATGATTAAAATGATGATGAAGAAAAAGTAGAAAATAAATGGGGCTTGAGAGAATTCGTGAATTGGTGCAAACGAATCGAAGTTATTTTTGAAAGCTATCTTCTAGTGTAATGATAATTACCGGATAAAATCCGTTATCTAAAATGAGTTGCAATTAGGATGGTACCACGGTTTTTCGTTCCTAGAAATACCCGTGGTTTTTCTTGTTTGGAGGGAAAATATATGGAATATCAAAATCGTCATCCCCACATATTTTTGATTGCTGGTAAAGCGTGTAGTGGGAAAGATACAGTAGCACAATTCATTACAAATTATTGTTCTAATCAAAAAGTGATTTCATTACAATATTCTCATTATATAAAAGAATACGCGAAACGGATTAGTGATTGGGATGGAAGTGAAGAAAGCAAACCAAGAGCGCTTTTGCAGCAACTTGGGACGGCTTTGATTCGAGAACAAATTGATGAATTTTTATTGATTCGAAGAATGTGTGAAGATATTAAGGTATACTCTTATTTCTATGACATTATTGTGATTTCGGATGTTCGACTTGAAGAAGAAATTACAATCATCAGAAAAGACTTTTCCAATGTTTGTGTCTTGCATATTCAAAGACCTCATTTGGAATCTACATTAACATTGTCAGAACAAACGCATCGCACCGAAATTGGTCTAGATCAATTTCATCAGTATGATTATCAAATTATAAATGATGGAACACTTGCTGATTTGAAGCAAAAGATAGAAAAGATTATGAAAGAGGTAATATGATATGAATTTAAAAGACTTATACATTGAATTTTTTAAGAAAAAAGGACACAAACAAATTCCTTCTTCCCCTGTTGTACCCGAAAATGATCCAACGGTGTTATTCAATACAGCAGGAATGCAACCTTTAATTCCTTATTTGATGGGACAACCACATCCTTATGGAACCCGTCTGGTTGATTATCAAAAATGTGTTCGTTTAACCGATTTAGATACTATAGGGGATAGTTCGCACCATACGTTCTTTGAAATGCTTGGGAACTGGAGTTTAGGAGACTATTTTAAAGAAGAAAGTATTACATGGAGTTTTGAATTTTTAACCACGATTTTGCACATACCAGTAGAACGTTTAGCTGTGACTGTATTTGAGGGTAATCATGATATTCCAAGAGATGAAGTGAGTGCTGGTATTTGGAAAAAATTAGGAATTCAAGAATCTAAAATTGCTTATTTGGGTGTCGAAGACAATTTTTGGATTGCAGGAGAATCTGGCCCTTGTGGAAGTGATACAGAAATTTTTTACTTTCGTAGCAATGAACCAGTGCCCGATTTCTATGACCCTGAAGACTCCCGTTGGGTAGAAATATGGAATAACGTATTTATGCAATATTATAAAAATCCAGATGGTTCAGTCGTTCCACTTCCTAAAAAAAATGTAGATACAGGAATGGGGGTAGAAAGAGTCGTTGCCATTTTAGAAGGTGTCGATGACAACTATCAAACCTCTATTTGGAAAAATACCATTCGTACCATAGAAAAAGTCAGTAAAATTGCTTATGAAGATGCAAAGGTGAGTATGCGAATTATCGCAGATCATATTCGAACTGCTATCTTTATTGCTGCTGATGAGGCAGGGATTCGTCCAAGCAATACAGATCAAGGTTATATTTTAAGACGCTTGATTCGTAGAGCCATTCGGCATGCGAAAAAGTTAAACATTGATATCCATAGCAATTGGGAGGAGCAAATCGCATCTACTATTATGGACCAATATGAAACTTATTATCAAGAAATTGCGAAAAACAGAGAAACGGTTTTGCTGGTCTTGAAAGAAGAAAAAATGAAGTTTAATCGTACACTCGAAAAAGGATTAAAAGAATTTGAAAAAGAAATTCACGATTTACAAGCGAATCGAATTGATGCAGAAGTTGCTTTCCACTTATATGATACTTACGGGTTTCCAATTGAATTAACTGTTGAACTTGCAAATGAACGAGGCATTGAAGTAGATACAGATGGATTTCAAGTAAAGTTTAAAGAACATCAAGAAAAATCAAGGGCAGGTGCGACTCAAAAATTCAAAGGTGGTTTATCAGGTGATGGTGAGATGGAAACCAAATACCATACCGCAACACATTTACTCAATGCAGCATTAAAAGTGGTAGTAGGACCTGACGTTCATCAAAAGGGAAGTAATATTACCCCAGAAAGAATGCGTTTTGATTTTTCTTGCGACCACAAATTAACAGATGAGGAAAAAGAAAAAACAGAGGCTTTGGTAAACTGTTGGATTGCATCTGGTCTAGATGTAACTATCCAAGAAATGTCTAAAACAGAAGCATTGAATTCAGGTGCAGAATGTATGTTTGTGGATAAATATCCAGATATGGTAACAGTTTATTCAATTGGGGATGTTTCTAAAGAATTGTGTGGAGGGCCTCATGTCAAAAATACAAGTGAACTTGGACATTTTCATATTCAAAAGGAAGAAGCTAGTAGTGCAGGTGTAAGAAGAATTAAAGCAATATTGGAGTGATTTTATGGCAAAAAAGAAAAATGTAAAAACAGAAGTAGAACAAATGAAAAAGAAAAGTTCTAAATTTTTTGGAGAATTTAAGAATTTTGTTTTGCGTGGAAATGTAATGGATTTGGCTGTTGGTGTGCTAATTGGTTCTGCTTTTCAAGGCATTGTAAAAAGTTTGACAGATAATATTATCTCACCAATACTAGGAAGTTTTAGTGAAGTAGATTTCAGTGCATATGTCTTAAGTGTGGGAAAATTAAAGCTGACATATGGGGCTTTTTTAACCGATGTCATCAATTTTGTGATTATGGCATTTGTTGTGTTTTTAATGATTAAATCCATTAATGCACTAGAAAATTTAGGAAAGAAAAAAGAACCAGAAAAAAAAGAAGTGAAGCCTGTCAAATCGGAAGAAGTGGTTTTGTTGGAAGAAATTAGAGATTTACTTAAGAAAAATGCCAAAAAAATAAATAAATAGTGGAAAAAATATCTATTTGAGATATTTTTTTTGTATATAAGGAAAGTATGTTTTTGATTGCAAAATGATTGCAAAAAGCATCTATAAATGATAAAATGAAAATGTATTCATAAGGTGGGGATATGATGGAAGAAACCAAAGTATATGATTATGTAGAATTTAATGATGCATTGGCATTGGAAACTTTAAAAAATGTGATGGAAATTTTACATAAAAGAGGGTATAATCCTATTAATCAAATTGTAGGATATTTTATGAGTGGGGATCCTGGCTATATTACCAGTTATGAAGGTGCGAGAGGAATGTTGTTAAAATTTGAACGTAGTAAATTGTTAGAAGTACTTGTAAAAGAGGTTATCAAGTAATGCGAGCAATGGGACTCGATTTGGGGACAAGAACCCTTGGTATTTCGATTAGTGATACTACCAAAACCATCGCGAGTTCTTATACCACCATTCGTTTTCCAGATAGTGATTATGATGTTTTATTACCAAAAATAAAACAAATTGTTCAGGAACAAAATATCGATTTAATTGTACTTGGATTTCCCAAAAATATGAATAACACAGTTGGAGATAGAGGAGAAACAACTATTTTTTTCCAACAAAAATTAAAAGAATATTTGAATATGAACGTAGTATTGCAAGATGAACGTTTAAGTACAGTAGAAGCAACTCATTATTTATTAGAAGCTGATTTTTCTCGTAAGAAAAGGAAAACAAAAATAGATTCTGTTGCTGCTAATATTATATTACAAACATATTTGGATAAAATGAAAGGATAGAATTATGAAAGAAGAAAAAATGACATTTAAGGTATTTGATGACCAAGGAAAAGAAGTAGAATGTGAAGTTTTATTTACATTTGAATCTGATGAAACTGGGAAAAATTATATGGTATATACTGATAATACAACAGATGAAGAAGGGAATACAAAAGTATATGCTTCTATTTATGAACCAGATAAGGATGAGACCAAATTAGAACCAATTGAAACGGAAAAAGAATGGACGATTATTGAAACCATTTTAAACGAGTTACAAGAATCTGCAAAAGAAATGAAGAATGGAGAGGACGAGCAATAATCGCTCGTTTTGGCTTGTATGAAAAAGTTTAGTATGGTAGCTTGTATATTAGTGGTTATTAGTGCATTGTGTATTATCATTGGTTGTACGGTTTATAAAGTGAATATTGGAAAAGTAAGTAATAATAGTGAATTGATAGAATTCGAAGTTCAATCTGGGCAAACGTTTTCAACAATTGGAATGGAACTCAAAAAAAGTAATTTAATTAAATCAGAATTTTTTTATAAATTATATATTAAATTATATAAAATTAAGGGATTAGAAGCTGGCAAATATTTACTCAGTGAAGATATGGGTGTTGAAAAAATTGTTGAAACCTTGCAAAAAGGTTCCACTTATAATCCAGATGCGATCACAATTACATTTAGAGAAGGACTCGGTATGAGGCAAATCGCAGAAGTGATTGCTAAAAATACCAATCATACAGAAGAGGAAGTACTTGAGAAAGCCAGTGATATTACATATATAGATTCACTGATTAAAAAGTATTGGTTTTTAAATGATCATATCAAAGAAGATACTTATTATCCAATCGAAGGTTATTTATTTCCAGATACATATCAATTTTTAAATAGGGATGTAACAGTAGAAGAAATTTTTACTACCATGTTAGATCAGATGGGTAAAAAATTACAAACCATAAGAGTTGATATTGAAGAAAGTGAATATTCGCTTCATGAAATTATGACATTAGCATCGATGATTCAGTCAGAGGGAAACAATATTGATGATTTTGGAAAAATGGCGAGTGTCTTTTTAACTCGATTGAGTCGAAAAATGAAATTACAAAGTTGTGCCTCTGCTTATTATGGGGATCATAAAATTATGGGGCGTAATCCATTTGGTGATTCATACCTTAAAAAAAATGGGTATAATACCTATGTAGTAGATGGCATCCCTGTTGGCCCAATTTCCAATCCAGGAATGGATGCGATTGAAGCCGTTTTACATCCATCTGATACTGATTATGTTTATTTTGCGTCTGACAAAAATATGAAGGTATATTTTTCAAAGACATTAAAAGAACACGAAACCACCATTCAACAATTAAGAGAAGCTGGCAACTGGTATGGATCATAGAATAGAAAAAATGGAAACATATGCGCATATTCATAAAATTCCTATTATGGAAACAGAGGGAATTGAATTTCTTCTAAATTACATCAAAAATAATCATATTGAAAAAATATTAGAAATTGGAACTGCGATTGGATATTCGGCAATTCGAATGTGTTTGTTGAACTCTAGTATTACTGTTACTACCATTGAGCGGGATTTAGAACGCTATCAACAAGCAATTCAAAATAGAAAATTATTTGGATTGGAAAGTCGTATTACAGTTATATATCAAGATGCATTAGAAGTAGAATTGGAAGGAACTTATGATATGATTTTTATTGATGCTGCAAAGAGTCAGTATATTAAATTTTTTGAAAAATTTGAGAAAAATTTAAGTCAAAATGGAGTTATCATTTCCGACAATCTGAATTTTCATGGGTTAGTGCATACAGATGAATCAATTTTGAGTCGTAATGTAAGAAGTATGGTTCGTAAATTAAATCAATATATTGAATTTTTAAAGAATAATGCACAATATGAAACGACAATTTATGATATTGGAGATGGGGTTGGGGTAAGCGTTAGAAAAAAAATCTAACGTTTTTCTTTACTTTTAACATAAATAGAATATATAATAAATAATACGAAAAAAGGACGTGATAAAATGTATCATCAAAATGAAGAGGAAGTACAAAGGATAATTGCAATATCCAAAAATATTAAGGAACTTTTTTGGCATAGACATTATTTGCAGGGGCTTAAATTATGCGAAGAAGTACTATCCCTTCCAAATTTGAATTCAAAAACCCGTATGATATTTACAAATCAGAAAGTAACAGCCTTATTGAAATTAGG
>CARSXK010000007.1:16538-38691 GCA_949065595.1 uncultured Bacilli bacterium | reverse complement strand
AAAGACTTGTATGATTGCAAAAAATAATAAAGTAACAGCCTTATTGAATTTAGGAAGGAATGAAGATGCATTAGAGATAATTGAGGAAGTATTATTGCTTCCGAATTTGAATTCAAAAGAGCGTATGATACTCGTATCTCAAAGAAAAATAATTTTAAAAAACATGAAAAAAATTAATGTAAACAATGATGGTAATATAGAGAAAAAAGTTCCAAATTTATCTGCAAATGAAAATAAAGAGAAATCTATTACCTGTTCTTTGCTAACAAGATTGTATTGTAGTGATATTAATATAGAGGAACTAGAACAGGAAAATATAAACTTTTTTGATAAAGTAATATTATCGGCTGCTTATTATGAAAAACATAATAAAAGTCAAGGAATTCAATATATTAATAAAAGAAAACAAGAAGTAGAAGAAGAAAATCAGATAAAAGTGTTGAATATGCTAAAAGAAAGATTAATTTCTAAAAAAACAATGGTTGATTGGGGATTTTATCTTAAAATATTAGATTGTGTAATTGATTGGGATTTAGCAATTCAAATAGAAAAAAGCTCCCAAAAAAGTAAAGTAGAAGGAAAAATTACTGCAGTAAAAAGGAATTCAATCGTGAAAGCACCTGTTAAAAAGGAAACTTGTAAAAGTTCTAAAATGATTGTGGTGGAAGGAAAGAAACAATCAAGGGTTACAGGTAAATCTTCGTATGTTCCTAAAGTAAAAAATGTTCAAGAAAAAGTAATTTTAATTAAGGATATCTTTCAAAATGAAATTATGATAATGGGAAGCCATGTATATGTGGGAATGCAAAGCCAAGATATAGAAAGATGTAAAAGGGCGATGAAAGCATGGGATGTACTAGAAAGTATTTCTAATAAACCAATAACAGATATTAATGCATTAAATCAAATGATAGACCTAACGTATCGGTTACAATATGATCCAATATTTATGAAACCTTTGACTGAAGAAAAAGTTGCAATGCGAATCAAACAATATAAGTAAAAGGACGTTGTTCGTCTTTTTTTGAAAATATGTGATATAATGAGAGCGGTGAAGTAGATGACAAAGATAATGATAATACCAGCTTATCCTAATATAGATGCTTTAATTGATCAAGCAGATGCATTTCTTTTTGGTTATCAAAAAATGAGCATGAATTTTTTAGTAACAGTAGATTTAGAAGATATTCAAAAAATGTTACCTATTTTGAAAGAAAAAAAGAAACAGCTTTTTATCGCACTCAATAAAAATTTTCATAGCAGTGAGCTTGGTTCTGTGAAAGAAGTAATGCAAAAACTTGCAGATTTACAGATTGATGGAATTTTATATTATGATGTTGCCGTGATTCAAATGAAAAAGGAATACAAAATAGAAATTCCGCTGATTTGGGGAGCAGAACATTTGACTACCAATTACGCAACCATGAATTATTGGCATCAGCATGGGGCAGATATGGTATTTGTATCTGGAGAAATCACCAAAAAAGAGATAATAGAAATCAAAGAACAAATTAAAATACCTTTGCTGGTTTCCATTTTGGGTTATCTTCCTATGTTTGTATCAGAACGTCACGAAGTGAAAAACTATTTAGATTATTTTCAGTTGCAAGATAAATCTCCTTTTTATTACATGGAAAAAGAAGGAAAGCGTTATCCGATTGTTGACAATGAAGAAGGAACTTTTGTTTATTCTAGCCATATACTAAATGGATATCAAGAGTATCTAGAACTGAAAGAACACAATATAGATTATGTTTTACTAAATGAACATTTTATAGAAAGATCTATCTTTCTTAAGATTCTGATTCTTTTTCATGAAGAAACTGGTAGTGATGCTTTAATTGACTCATTGTTAGGTGGAAATACAGATAAAGGATTTCTTTATAAAGAAACGGTATATCAGGTGAAACATTATGATTAAAAAACCAGAGTTATTAGCACCAGCAGGTGATTTGGAAAGATTAAAATGGGCCATTGAATATGGAGCGGATGCGGTTTATATAGGTGGGCCTTTTTTGGGACTTCGTGCCAATGCTAAAAATTTTACATTTGAAGAAATAGAAGAAGGATGCCATTATGCACATGAAAGAGGCAAACGTGTTCATGTAACAGTGAACATTGTGTTACATAATGCGGAAATCAGTCGTATAAAAGAGTATTTAATTCATTTGGAAGATTGTGGAGTAGATGCGATTATTGTAAGCGATCCTGCCATTATCCAAATCGCAAAAGAATACACTCATTTAGAAATTCATTTATCCACACAACAATCTACTTTGAATATCGAAGCTTGCCGTTTTTGGGAAGAACAGGGTGTTAAGCGAATTGTTTTGGGAAGAGAAACACGAAAAGAAGAAGTGAAACAAATCATAGAAAATACAAATTTAGAAATCGAATGTTTTATTCATGGGGCGATGTGTGCTTCGATGAGTGGAAGGTGTGTTCTTTCTAACTTTTTAACAGCAAGAGATGCCAATCGTGGTGGTTGTAGTCAGATATGCAGATGGGATTTTGACTTATATAATAATCAGTTACAATTATTAAAAGGTGGAAAAGAATTTACGTTTTGTAGTAAAGATTTATCAATGCTTATGTACTTGCCAGATATGATAGAAATGGGAATTACATCCTTTAAAATCGAAGGTAGAATGCGATCTATCTATTATATCGCAACGGTTGTTGATATTTATAGAAAAGCCATTGATGCGTATTGTAACCATCCAGAAACTTATCAATATAATATAACATATGAGCGTATTTTAAGAAACTGTGCAAATCGGGATTCTGTGCCCCAATTCTTTGGTGGTGAAAATAATTCCGCTTGTGGATATTATAATGGAAGAGAAGAAGTTTCTAATCAAGATTTTTTAGGAATTGTTTTAGATTATAATGAAAAAACAAAATATGCCACTATTGAACAGAGAAATTATTTCAAAATAGGAGATGTTGTTGAAATATTTGGTCCACAATTGCATACAATAACATACGAGATTACAGAAATTTTAGACGAAAATCAACAATTTATTTCGGTTGTAAGACATCCAAGACAAATTGTACAAATGAAAATACAAGAACATGTTTATCCGAATAATCTAATTCGCATAAAAAAAGATTGACAAAATAAAATTTCTATAGTATCATTTGTAATGTTTTATAGATAGAGAGAAGAGGCGTTTTATATGTCAAGTACAAAAGAGATATATTTAACAGAAGCTGGTTTAAATGAACTGAAAAAAGAGCTTGATTATTTAAAATTAGAAAAAAGACCTGAAGTGATTAACGCATTAAAAGATGCACGTGCTTTAGGTGATTTAAGTGAAAATGCAGAATATGATGCAGCGCGTACTTCCCAAGCTGAAGTAGAAGGTAGAATTGCTGAATTAGAACTTATGATTGAAAAAGCAGTTATCATTAAAGAAACATCTACAGATAAGGTATCCATTGGAACTAGTGTCAAATTGAAATACATAGAAGATGGAGAAATTGAAACATACTCAATTGTTGGAAGTATGGAAGCAGATCCATTCCAAAACAAGATTTCCAATGAGTCTCCAATCGCACAAGCAATTATGGGTTTAGCAGTAGGAAGTCAAGTAACAGTAGAAAGTCCACAAGGAAAATACAACGTAGAAATTGTAGAGATATTTTAAAACACTTTAGGTGTTTTTTTGAAATCGACTTGAAAATTTGTTTTAGTTCAGTTATACTAGAAATGTATTGATGGAGGAAATTATGAAAGAAAATAAAAATGTACATGAAATTACCATTAAAATAGAAGGATCTGAATGGGAAAAGGCCAAAAAAGATGCATTCAAAGAAGCAAGTAAAAAGGCCAAAATCGATGGTTTTCGACCTGGTAAGGCCCCAAAAGATGTGTTCTTAAAAAAATATGGTGAAGAAAATTTATGGTTAGATGCAGCAGACCGTGTATTACAAGATGCTTATACGAAAATGTTGGATGAAAATGGAGATTTGGTAATTGTAGCTCAACCACAAGCCAGTTTAAAATCCATTTCAGCGGACTATGTAGAATTTCTATTTATTTTAACAACAAAACCAGAAGTAAAATTAGGAAAATATAAAAAATTAGATGTGAAAAAAGAAGAAGTGAAAGTAACCAAAGAAGAAGTAGAACATGCTTTGGAAGAAACGAGAAAGCGATATGCTGAAAGTGTTGTCAAAGAAGGAACAATTGAAAATGATGATACTGCTATTATAGATTTTGAAGGGTTTAAAGATGGCGTTCCGTTTGAAGGTGGAAAAGGGGAAAACTATTCTTTGGTAATTGGCAGTGGAACTTTTATTCCTGGGTTTGAAGAACAATTAATTGGAATGAAAAAAGGGGAAGAAAAAGAAATTAATATTACATTCCCTGAAGATTATCATGCAGAAGATTTAAAAGGACAACCAGTTGTATTCAAAGTAAAAGTAAATGAAATTAAAGAAACAAAACTTCCTGAATTTGATAAAGATTTTTTTGAAGATTTAGGAATGGAAGGCATTGATACCAAAGAAGCGTTAGAAAAACAATTAGAAGAGAATATTAAAACACATAAGGAGCATCATGCAGAAGATCATTTTATGGATGAAATTTTAAATCAAGCTGTTGCCAATATGGAAGTAGATATTCCTGATGCGATGGTAGAAGACGAATTAGATCGTATGATTCGTCAATATGAAGAAAATTTAAAAATGCAAGGAATTACATTAGAACAATTTTATCAATTTACCAATTCTGATGAAACTGCTTTAAAAGAACAAATGAAAGAAGAAGCTATGAAAAGAGTATCTTCAAGATTATTGTTAGAAGAAATTGTAAAAGCAGAAAAAATTGAAGTAACAGAAGAAGATACTGAAAAAGAAGCAGATAGTTTGGCCGAAAAATATAGTATGAAAAAAGAAGAATTCTTAAAACTATTTGGTGGTTTGGATATGGTAAAATATGATTTGGAAATGCGTAAGGCATTAGATGTGCTAAAAGACAACAATTAGTTGTCTTTTTACATGAAATAATAGTAAAAAACTTTCCACATTTGCATTGTCTCTTTAGTATAAAAACATGTGTAAAAAAACCAAAATTGATTTGGTTTTTATCGACTATTCATTTTCTAATTCTTGTAATTCCTGTTTTAACATGTTGTATTTTTCAGAAATTTTATTGGGAGTTTCTTTTTCAAGGGGATACCAACCTTTTCGAAAAGCAAGTTCAAATAAATTCCTTTGACTTTTTTTGATATCTTCAAAGAGTTCATAAAGCTCATTGAATAAATCCTCATTGCTTGCCTCATTCAGCGCAATGCACATATTGACGCTCATATTTTTTTCACTTTCTAATATGGCATTTAAATAATCCTTGTCATTCATTTCTTTGGTTGCAGGAACTTCTGTTTTGGGATTTTGTATTTTTTCGTTCATATGATTCTCCTATTCTAAAATTTTAATAATTTGTTCACAAATTCCTTTATGCATGTTTGATACTTGCATTAAATTGTCCTTGATTTCGGAATCGGTTACTTCTTTTGCAAAATGATATGCTTTTTTACATACAGTGAAATTCCATTCAAAAATATCGTTTAAATAAGCTAAATCCTTTGTTGAAATCATAGTAGGTACTTGTTCCATAACATTCATCCTTTCTAATTTCTTATGTACATTATTATTTCAAATATACATTCAAACCTATTTTTTGAATAAGGAAATTTTTTTTATTATAAGTAATGATGAAAAATCATAAGAATACATGAAAAAACTAATTTCATTTTTTAATAGAAAAATTGAAAAAATAGAATCGTACAAAAGAAAATCGTATCGTTCCCACAGTTATATGATATAATACTTGTAAGAAATGTGGTGAAATTTATGTATTCTTTAAAATTTCCCCTTGTGGGTAACATAAAATAAAAATAGAGCAAAACAGAAAGAGGGAATTTTATGAAATTAAAATCAAGTTTCTTTTTTACAGTAAGAGAGGATAGTAAGGAAGAAGAAAGTATAAGTGGAAATCTGCTTGTGCGTAGTGGAATGATTAAAAAATTTGGAACAGGAGTATATTCCTATTTGCCACTGGGATATCGTGTTCTTCAAAAGATTGAAAAAATAGTGAGAGAAGAAATGAATCAAGCAGGTGCTCAAGAACTGGTAATGCCTAGTTTACTTCCAGAAGATGTTTATGTTGCAAGTGGAAGAAGAGATATTTTTGGATCTAGTATGTTTTCTTTAAAAGATAGAATGGATCGTAATTATGTACTTGGACCAACTCATGAAGAGTTATTTGTTTCTGTTGCGAAAGAGAAGATAAAATCTTATAAAGACATGCCTTTTAACTTATATCAAATGGCCAATAAATATCGGGATGAGCCAAGACCGAGATATGGCTTAATACGAGTTCGTGAATTTATTATGAAAGATGCTTATAGTTTTGATACTGATTTAGAAAGTATGAACCTTTCTTATCAAAAGATGTATCAAACATATCAAACCATTTTTAATCGACTTGGATTGAATTATAAAATTGTAACAGCAGATACAGGAGCAATGGGTGGGCTTTTGTCTGAAGAATTTCAAGCGGTTACGGATATCGGTGAAGATATTTTAGTTCTTTGTGAAGCATGTGATTATGCTTCTAATATAGAAGTGAGTTCTTGTGTGGTGAAGGATTGTATGCAAGAAGATTTGTTGCCGATCAAAAAAGTACACACTCCAAATCATGGAACGATAGAAGAAATTACAAAATACTTAAATGTATCAGAAAGCAAAATCGTCAAAACTTTAATTTATCAGGTGGATGGAAATTACTATGCTTGTATGATATCTGGAAATCGTGAGTTAAATGAATTAAAATTAAGGAAATTGTTGCATGCCAAAGAAGTGATTTTAGCAGAAACGGTTGATGTTGAGCGTATTACACATGCAAAGGTTGGATTTGCAGGTCCAATTGGACTTGATATACCAATTGTTGTGGATGATGAAGTATTACATATGTACAATTATGTAGTAGGCGCGAATGAGACTGATTATCATTATCAAAATGTTAATACCAAAGATTTTACTTATCAGATTCATGGGGATATTAAAAATGTAAGAGAACAAGATGCTTGTCCAAACTGTGGTGCCCCACTTATTTTTAAAAAAGGGATTGAGGTAGGAAATACCTTTAAGCTAGGTACCAAGTATTCAGAAGCTTTGGATCTATTATATAGTGACGTGGATAATCACTTAAAACCAGTTCAAATGGGATGTTATGGGATTGGAATTGGAAGAATTTTAGCTGCAATCGTAGAACAGAACCATGATGAATATGGGATTTGTTTTCCAATGTCTATTGCGCCTTATCAAGTCGCTATTATTGACATTGGTGGGAATGCATATGCAACTGAATTATATGATATGTTAAAGAAAAAGGGTATTGATGTTATTTTGGATGATCGTGATGTGCGACCAGGGGTTAAGTTTAATGATATGGATTTGATTGGAATACCAATACGTATTACAGTTGGAAAAAAATTGGTAGATGGATATGTAGAGGTCAAATTCAGAAATGAAGAAATTTCGAAGGACATTAAAAAAGAAGAGATTGTTACTTATATAGAACAAATTTGTAAATAGAAGCATTGATATTGAGGTGATTATGTGAAAAAAATAGTTGGGATTGCAAGTTTTATCACTGTATTAGATCAACTGATAAAATATTTAGTTACCATTTTTATGGCACTTGGAGAAAGTGTTGGTTTGATTCCCCATTTTTTTTCACTTACATTTGTCAAAAACAGAGGAGTGGCTTTTAGTTTATTTGAGGGTTCGCAAATTCCGATTATTGCTTTATCTATCATGGTTTTATTTGTCTTATATATATGGGTAAAGAAACAAAAAAAAGATTCTTGGAATATCTTTTCTTTTGGTTTATTGTTGGGCGGTATTATTGGGAATTTAATTGACCGTATTTTTCGTGCAGGCGTGGTTGATTATTTGGATTTTCAATTATTGGGTTATGATGCCCCAATCTTTAATTTGGCGGATATTGCGGTTGTTATTGGAGGTTTTTTACTCATTGTAATCATGTGGAGGGAGGATAAAAGATGCAAAAATATATTGTAACAATAGAAGATGTAGGAATTCGTATTGATGCTTATTTATCCAAACAAATGGATTTGAGTAGAAGTAAAATACAAAGCATGATAGAAACGAATAAAGTATTTGTCAATCAAAAAAACGTAAAAAGTAGTTATATTATCAAAGAAAATGATGAAATAGAAGCTGAAGAATATCAGGAAGAAGTGATGGACTTAAAACCAGAAAAAATGGATTTGGATATTGTTTATGAAGATGATGATTTACTGGTAGTCAATAAAGCGAATGGAATTGTTGTCCATCCTGCTGTTGGAAATCCCAGTGGAACTTTGGTCAATGGGCTTTTATACCACTCAAAGCATTTGAGTTCTATCAATGGAGAATTTCGTCCTGGAATTGTTCACCGTATTGATGCGGATACTACAGGTTTATTGGTGGTTGCGAAAACGAACAAAGCACATGAATCCTTGGCAAAACAATTGGAAGAAAAAACAACATATCGGAAATATGTTGCGCTTGTTTGGGGGATTGTTTCTGCTGATACGGGGACGATTGATGCTCCTATTGGAAGAGACATGAATGACCGAAAAAAAATGGCAGTTACAGATATCAATAGTAAAAATGCTGTAACCCATTTTAAAGTATTGGAACGATTTTCCAATACCACTTTACTTGAGTTACAATTAGAAACAGGAAGGACCCATCAAATTCGGGTACACATGGCTTATATTGGGTATCCCATTGTCAATGATGCGGTTTATGGAAGACGCAAGATTATAGATGATAGCGGGCAATGTTTACATGCGAAAAGTCTTGGTTTTGTTCATCCTACTACAGGAAAATATATGGAATTTACAAGCGAACTTCCTACGTGTTTCTCTAATATTGTGGATCAACTTACAAGTTCATAAAATAAATTGTAACACAAAGGATACAAGCAAATAAGCACCAATATACATATGGAAGCAGGAATTTACTTGCTTTTTTATCAATCTCTTTTGTTTCATAATAGACAAAAAGCGCTGTAATTAAAGTAGCAACACAGTCAACAAATCCTAGGAAAATATTTTCTAATTGAAAAAAGAAAAATGGAAATAGTTGATTTAAAATATAATTACATAATAAAGATTTGTTATAGCTTTTGAGATAACTAAAATGATAAATTTGATATACTTTGTAAACACTAATAGCAATTAAAATATATAAAATGGTCCATATAATGGGAAACAAAAAGCTAGGTGGAGCGAAGAAGGGAAGATTTAATGATTCATAAAATTGGATATTGGAAGAAAATAATAGACCCCCTAAAAACCATGGAGCTAAAATAAGTAAAAATGTGATTATTTTTTTCATGAAAGCACCTCTTTACTTATCCTATGAAATAAGATACAATATTATTACTGACTGGAGGAAATTATGGAAGAGATTATGCTAGAAAAAAGTGACGAACTTGTGATGAAACTTTTGCATTTTTTCATAACAGAGCAAGGATATAGTCCAATTGTATTACATGGTGCAAAAAACGAAATTTGGTTAGAAAATTTAGAAAATTCATATCCAGTTGTTCGAATTGTATCTAATTATATTCACAATGATGAACAAATGAGTTTTGATTTATACAGGACCAAACAAATATTAAAAAGAGTTAAGAAGAAAACTTGTTCTTTCCATATGGAAGCTTTATCGTTATTTTTGAATTTAGGAGAAAGTGTGCATATGGATGAATATATGCATTTTGGAAATATTAGTTGTGCCAATATTCAAAAAGTATCAGATTTGAAAAAGTATCCTTTTATCATAGAAGAATTTCCAACAATTACAAAAAAAATAGCCTTTAAAGAAAAAGGTGCAGAATTGTTTATGAAAATTACAAAGGATATTAGTAAAAAAAATGAGGAAGAATCCAAGAAGGCCCAACATGTATTTGAGCAAAAAAAACCAATTATGACATACCTTCTGATTGCCATTAATACGGTTGTCTTTTTGGCAATGTATCTATTAGGGGAAGGTAGTAGGGATGTTTCTACTTTAATTGAATTTGGAGCAAACTATGGAGCAAGAGTACGTGATGGTGAGTACTATAGACTACTGACTAGTGCTTTCGTTCATATTGGATTGTTGCATTTTTTTCTGAATAATTATGCGCTTTATGTCATTGGGTCACAAATTGAAAGTTTTTTAGGGAGATTCAAATATATTGTTGTCTACTTGTTAAGTGCTGTCATGGGAAATTTATTATCCATTATCTTTTCTAATTTTATTAGTGCAGGAGCAAGTGGAGCGATATTTGGATTATTTGGAGCATTGTTGTTCTTTGGGTATCATTACCGTATCTATTTAGGAACAGTCTTAAAATCCCAAGTTATTCCTTTAATTGCGCTTAATTTGATTATTGGTTTTACGATTTCTGGAATTGATAATGCAGCTCATATTGGAGGATTGATTGGGGGATATCTACTTACTATGGCAGTTGGTGTTCCTTATAAATCTACACGTATTGAAAAAATCAATGGATGGATTTTGACTATTATTTTTACAGTATTTCTAATTTATATGGCATTTCATGGAATTGTACTGTAAAGGGCAGGTAAAATAGGATGATATTTTTTCATGATTCCTATTTTTTTTGTTATAATGAAATTAGATAGGTGAGCGTATGAAAAAGGTAGTTGTTATAATATTATTTCTTTTATTGATTGGAGGAGGAGTTGTATTTGGAGTATCCTTATGGAAACCGAAACAAGAGATACCAAAGGTAGAACAGCCACCAGTAGAAGAAATCCCTGTTCCAAAATTGCAAATTATAAATGAGGATTCTAACAGTAGACCATATGCGATTATGATTAATAATCATGCACAGGCAAGAAGAAATCATGCGGGGTTACAGGATGCCTATATTGTATATGAGATGATTGTGGAAGGTGGCTTGACACGGTTAATGGCTATTTTTAAAGATCAGTCAACAGCTCGGATTGGATCTGTGCGTAGTTCTCGTCATAATTTTTTGGATTATGCATTAGAACATGACGCAATTTATGTTCATTTTGGATGGAGTCCAAAAGCACAGACCGATATTTCTGCTTTAGGCGTTTCTAATATCAATGGTTTATATGATGATGGTTTTTATCGAGATCGTACGTTAGGTGTGGATTATGAGCACACTGCGTTTACAGATATGGACCGTATCCAACATACAGCAAATAATAAAGGGTATCGTATGACTTCAGATCAACCCTTGTTGCTTCATTATAGTGTTGATGAATTTGGTTTAGAGACAAGGGAAGATGCGATTGTTGCAAGTGCACTTACGTTAAGATATTCTGCATACGTGACAACTTCATACCAATATGACCCAGAACAAAAAGTATATTTGCGTTCTGTCAATGATGAGATTCATAAAGATGCCGTAACAAATGAACAATATCATTTTAAAAATATTATTATTGCAAGTGTCAACAATTATAATATGGATTCTTATGGAAGACAAAATTTGGATACAGTTGGAACAGGAACAGGTTACTATATTACAAATGGGTATGCAGTACCGATTACTTGGAGTAAAACTTCTAGATCCGCACAGACGGTATATTCTTATTTAGATGGAACACCAATTACGGTCAATGATGGAAATACATTTATTCAAGTGCTTCCAACTTATCAAACAGCCATTATTTCCTAAAACTTTATGTATCAAATACATAGGTTTTTCAAGTATTTTGTTATCTTTTTTAGAATAAATTTTAAAATTGTTATAAAAATAATGATTAAATTCTTAATTTTATGATATAATGTAATAGTACTTGAGGTGAAAGTAAAAATGGTCAATTATCATCGGGATAAATGCTATATGAAATTAGTAAATCCGATTTTAGCAAATAAAGAATTTAGTCAATTAGAAACAGTCGTGCATCATGGAACTACTCGAATGAATCATTCACTTCGTGTTTCTTATTATTCTTATAAAATTGCAAAAGCATTGTGTTTGGATTACGATCAAGTAGCACGTGCTGGTTTGTTGCATGATTTTTTTCTAGATCGAACAACAAATTATGAAAAAACAAAGGATAAGGTAATATTGTTTACCACTGGACATCCTAAAGTAGCAACGATAAATGCAAAAAAGTACTTTTCTTTGACAGAAAAGGAAGAGGATATGATTAAAACACATATGTTTCCAGTAGACTATCATATTCCAAAATATGCTGAAAGTTGGATTATATGTACAGTTGATAAACTGGTAGGTCTTTATGAATTTGGTTGTAAATTTAAGTATCAACTTACTTATGGATTTAATTTTTCTTTATTATTAATGCTAAATATTTTGAAATAGATGCAAATCTATTTTTTTTTGTAATTCATTGTGGTACAATATTAACAAGTTCTCGTAGCTCAGCAGGATAGAGCAGTCCCCTCCTAAGGGACCGATACGGGTTCGAGTCCTGTCGGGAACACCAGATGATATTAAAATGTCTTGATTTTAAATAACTTCAGGGCATTTTTCTTATTTTTAAATATCGTAAAATGATATAAAATATTATATATGCATATAGCATTATTTTTGATGTTGGTTAAAAATTATCGAATAGTTCCCTTAATATAAAATGGATAGTAATGGGTATTTTGTTCTATTAATATATGTTTCAAAAATGAAAGTAATGATTTTAAAATATAAAATCTTGTGATATAATACCAATCAGGAGCTGTGATGTAGTGCTGCAGGTAAATAGAAATGGTAGTTTAAAAATACCAAAGCAAGTAGAACAATATGAAACAAGTGCAAATAGTATAGATGATGCCATTGCAATCAAAAAAGCGCTTGCCCGTGTAAATGAACAAAAAATAAATATAAATACTTTAAGAGAAAAATTAGAAATAGAAGATCAGGAATTGGAAAGAATTTCCAAGATTCCGTTCAATGCAAATGATCTAATGGTAATTACGGTTGTAAAGAAGTTGGGTGCTTATGTAATTGCGGTGACGGAAAAATCCCCTAAAAAGTTTAGAGGCGTATTTGTGAATAGAATGCAGAATTATTGTTTAGATACATTAGAATTGTTGTTGGAAGCTAATTTGATTCGAATGGACTCTGGAACCAATAAAATAAGCCGAGAACAGCTTCAAAAAGAAGCAATTGTAAAGTTAAAACTTTTAGGGTATGTTGCGATGATTGCGGAAGACTCTAATTGTATTTTAAAAAAGCAATATAAGCAAATATCCATTCAATTAGCAGAAGCCATCAATTTAATTGTTGCTTGGAAAAAGAGTGATGATGAAAGATGGCGTAAAAGAAATTAGGATTTTAGATTGAAAAATCTTTAATTAAGGAGAAAATTTTTAGTTGTGCGTTTTTGTTCTTGCCCCTTTTGGTGTGCTCGCGCGCGTCGTTAACAAAAACGGTAATAGTAACTAAAACAATGTAAGAAAACGCAATGTTGGGGCGCGTCCAGATTCACTTTTGAAGAGATTTGAAATCAAATCTAGAAAACAGATCAGAGAAATTTATTTTATGTAAAATAGGTCCGTATTGTAAGGTGAAGGAATTTTCTTCTTTTCTAACCGCTAAAAGAGAATTCTTAGTGCGATGGAAAAATACATGAACACTCACACAAACAACGAATGGAATCATTCTTTGGGCGTTATCAGGGGTGTTTCTTTTTTTTGAGAGGAGTAACGTATGCAAATAGAGGAAATCTTTACGTTTGAAAATTTATATACGGCATATAAAAATTGTCGTAAATCAAAACAACATAAAGGTGAGGTCATTCGTTTTGAAACTGATTTAGCCATCAATTTATATCGTTTAATGAATGCGCTTTGGACTAAACAATACCAGTTAGGATCATACAAAAAATTTTATATTTATGAACCAAAAGAACGATTAATAGAAGCTTTACCTTTTAAAGATAGAGTAGTCATTAGATGTTTTTGTGATGTTTGTTTAAAACCAAACATAGAAAAGAAACTGATCTATGATAACTGTGCTTGCCGAAAGGGAAAAGGTACTACATTTGCAATCAATCGCTTACATCAATTTTTAAGAAAAGAATATCGCAAGGAAAATAACAATCATATTTATTTTTTAAAATGTGATATTCATAAATATTTTCCGAGTATCCATCATGATATTTTAATTCATTTATTAGAAAAAATTGATTTTTCTGAAGATGAAATGTGGTTGATCCGAAAATTAGTTCAGGAACAGCCAGATTATGCAGATAGAGGACTACCGCTTGGAAATCAATCGAGTCAATGGTTTGCGCTTTTTTACTTGAATGTAGTAGATCGTTATATCAAAGAGGTATTGCAAGTAAAACATTATGTAAGGTATATGGATGATATGATACTAATCCATAGAGATAAAAAGTTTTTATCACATTGTAAAAATGAAATAAATAGATTATGTAATACTGTTTTAGATTTACAGCTCAATCAAAAAACACAAATTGGTATGGTAAAAAATGGAATTGATTTTTTAGGATATCGTCATATTGTAAGTTCTAGTGGGAGAATTATCATGAAATTAAGATATTCTTCTAAACAAAGAATGAAGAAACATTTAAAAACATTGGGTAAGTTATATCGTAAGGGTGTGGTTGATGATACTTATGTGTTGGTACGAAAAAATGCATTTTATAATCATATTAAAAAGACAAGTGATTGTTCGAAATGGAAAGATATATTGTTAAATCGTTAAAAAATTGTAAAAAAATGTCTACAATTAGCAAAATTATGTTATGATATAGGTGGTGATTAACTATGCTTGATTTTACATTTTTAGAACAAAATGAAATATTTGGGGATAAACAATTAGATATCTTTAAACAATATGGAACAAAATGTGCTATTACAGATTTTGCTATTTTATTAGGCGGTTATGTAGCAAATGATATATATACAAGTGAAGGAAGGACATTAAAAGACCGTACTGGTTTGTGGTGGACTAGAACTTCAGATGGGGATAATGACGCGCGCGTCGTTGACAGTTACGGTAATAGTTACTAAAACACTGTTAGTAACGCGCAATGTTGGGGCGCGTCCAGCTTTACCATACTCATCCATCTCTTCTATCTCCTCGAACGAAGTGAGAGGGGCTAGTGGAGTTTTTGAAGTTGAGTGCTTTGAATGGCCACAAACTGTGGTAGAAAGTGCGATTGCAACACAATTAGAAACGGAATATCAAAGAAAAACACTAAAGGAAACAGATATCGAGTTTCCAACTGATTCTGTTGATATCAGTGATTATGATATAGAATTTCAAAAACGAAATCATATTGCGTACGAATATAGGGGTAAGAAATATATTCGCTTTTTGGGTGACAAAAATGCAAAGGGAGAAACCTTATCAGATGGCAGCAAAGTACAAATAAATAAACCTTATTGGATAGCAGTTGAACCAATCAAATGGTTGGTGGATGAACAAAAGCATGAAGTAGTGGCAAAAAAAATATTGTTTGCAGGTGTACAATTCAATCATGTCAGTAATTATACAGGAAATTTTGAACAAACGGATATCAAAAAATATTTGGATAACTGTTTTGCAAAAGCACTTGAAGCCATACAAAGATTATCGAAGTCATCTGAAAACATAAATATAAATACATCAGGATTGAAGCGAGAAACTAGATTGCAAAAACTGAATCCTGATACGACCGTTCCATCAGAAAGGCGTAACATGACGGATACTGAAATCATCCATAATTGGATTGAAGCTGGACAATCTGTTCTTTTAAGAGGACCTTCTGGAATTGGAAAAACAGAACGTATTAAAACACTTTATCCAGATTTAATTTATATTAAGTTAACCAATAATATGCTTCCTGAAAAAGTAGTAGGATCTATGAACTTCCAAACAGGTCAAAATATTCCTCCTGATTTTGCGAAACAGGCACTTTTGTCTTGTGCCACTGATGCAGAAAGAAAAATGGTACAAGACAATATACAGAATCTTTATGAAATAGCGGATACGATTTATGAAAGATCCAAGACAAGTACTAAAAAAATTGTCATTTTATTGGATGAATTATTGAATGTAAAACCTGCCGTTCAATGTTTGGTTTATACCTTGGTATTAAATAGATTGGTAGAAACAGGTAAGGGATTAAAATTGCCAGCGAATACTGTGATTGTTGCCACTGGTAACCAAAAGAAATATTCGAATGTTGCAGAGGATGTAGCAGAACCGCTTGAAAAAAGATTTGATCATATTTTTGATATGGAACCACATGTAGGAGAATGGATTTATGAATATGCAATTCCAAACCAAGTACATCCTGCTGTTATCGGGTATATTGCTTCAAAATATATAGAAAAAGGTAGAAGTGAAAAAATTTGTAATATGGATTATTTCTATGAAGAACCTGAAGTTGGTGAGAAACATTTGGATCGATATGATTGTCATGGTAGAACCAATGATCCACGTGGTTGGGTTTCCATTTCCAACACACTATATGCATTTGAAAAGGATTTAATCGCGGGAAAATTGATTGGAAAAAACGTAGAAAATTTATTGCAAATATCGATTGGTACAAAACTCCGAGAGGGGTGGGCAGCTGAATTTTTAAACTTTTATAATATTCCTACACTTACAGTAGAAGAAGTGGTGAAGGAAACTTATACACAGGCGGATTTACCAAGAAATATCAATGAACGATTCGCATGCATGATCTCTTTACTTTTAGCTGATGAGAACCAAGTTGGAATCTGTAGAACTTTCATCAATCAATATTGTGATCCAGAATACCGGGAACTTTATGACTTGCTTTGGATTGGTACAGATGAAAATAAAATGGTAAAGATTAATGAATTGAAGGAACTAGCTATGGCTTATCATACTACACAAAGTGAAGGAGTTGGAAAGAGAAGATGAATAAGGCGTTAATAGAGTTACAAAGAGGATGTAAAGCAACTTGTTGTGTCATTTTAGATGAGGCGTATAGAAATTTAGGACAAACACTAGTGATGGATGCTGGAATGGACAGTGCATATTTATTTTGTTATTCTGAACCTATTTTTAAAGAAAAAATGAATTTGTTAGCTCAAAATGGAAAAATTACATATTTTGTGATTAGAGGAATTGATGTAATTTCAGAAGAATTGCAGAAACGTTATGTTGGACTTGTAAAAGATAGGGAAATGGGTGGTTATTTTCTACCTTCTAATGTAATTATTGTATTTACTGTTAAAGATAGAGCATCGGTACAAAAAATTGTAAGTGATCTTTACCGCTTTTGTGTTGTTGCATTTTAGGAGTTTATCATATGAATGAACATTTAATATCTGATATCAAAAGACTTCTATTAATCCGTTATTCCCGTCTTGGAAGTGAGATTGCTCAAACTCATATATCTTATAAATCTGACTTAAAATATCATACTGCTGCAACAGATGGAAAAGAAATCTACTTGGATCCAGAGTATTTTGCAAGCTTAAATGAGGAAGACAGAATTTTTCTAGTTGCACATGAATTTTTGCATATTAAATTTGCCCATGTTTTTCGATTAAATGATAAAAACGGTGAGAAGAAAGACTTGGATGTATGGAATGAGGCAACCGATGCGATTATAAACGCTAATTTAAAGCGTGATGGTTTTCATATAAAAGAAGGTTATGTCAATCGGCCAGAGGCTTTACATTATTCTGCCAATGAATTTTATGAAATTTTACTAAAGGAAAAGGAACAACAAAAGAATACGCAAGAATCTACATCACAGAAAGATGATAATCAAAAAGGAGAACAGACAGACGGAAAGCATTTAGGTGATGATCATAGTCTATGGGAAGAAGCATTTGAAAAACAACAAGATTCATTTGATTCCAACGATTTTTCATATGAAGAAATAGATGAAAGTGTAGAATTTTCGGAAAATAGAAAAGAACGAATTCAAAAAGCAAAAGAAAACTTAGAACATGCCAAAGAGCAGGTACTTAAAAATATAGGTGATAATTTATCAGAAAAAATTTCTTTGGGAGAAGTTGGCCAAAGTAAACATGAAATAGATTGGAGAATTTTGGTTCGAAAAGAGGTAGAAAAAACAGAGACCATTTGGAGCCAAAGACGTTCAATTGCGGAAAATAACTACGCTTATCGATTAGAAGAAAATGATATAGAAGATGAAGCAGAAACAGAAGTATTAATTGATGTGTCAGGATCTGTAGATTTAGATTTAGTAAAAGCATTTTTAAGAATGTTAAAACCTTTATTGAAACACTCAAAACTAAAAGTAGGATGTTTTAATGAAAAGTTTTGGGGAATGGTAGAAGTGAAAGCGAATTCAGACATTGATCATTTTGAAATTCCTGCGGGAGCTCGTGGACGTTCTGCACAGACAGAAGATTGGGATTTAGCCGTTCGTTCCTTTACAAGAAAAAAAGAAATCAATAAAATTGTGTTTACAGATGGAATTCCTGGACCTGGTAATATGCCAAAAGAAGATTTGAAAAATGAAAATATTATTTGGTTAGTTTATGGAAATCCAAATTTTCATCCTTGTTGTGGAAAGGTTATCTTAATAACAGAATCGCAATTAGAAAGATTATTTTCTATACAAGTACCATCTACAAAGGGCAGATTGAAATAATATCTGCCTTTTAATCGGAATGGAATGATTTTATATAGAAAATTATTTCTATATGAAACAAATTTATGTTATAATGGAAATATGAAACTGATTGATATTGAATTGTGATATAATTGGTCAGTGAAAAAGAATATAAAGAGGTTGAATAATGGAAAGAAGGAGTGGAAAAGTGAACAACTATATGGATGAAAATACACCATTTGGAATTGAGAATCAACATTATTATTCAACAATTGTGCCAACAGGAGAATGTATTCAATATTTAGTACAATATTGTTGCGATGAGTACAATAAATTTATTGCGCTTACAGAAGAAGTAGAAAAAAATAAAGGACAACATGGAGAATATAACTATAGTTTTAAAAAGGGAAGTACATTTTTTGAAATCACATTGAGAGGAAAAATGTATAGTAGTACTACTTGTCATAATTTACAGGAATTTGAAGAAACAATAGAGGAAAAAGGTTTAAATGAAATGAGTAGTTTAGAGATTAAAATGAATTTGAATTTTAAACGAGACAGAGAAGATGTAGGATCAGAACATGAAAATGCATTTACCATCACATTTAAACCTTATGAAATATCATTTACAAGAAAATCAAATTACAATGAAACAATGATGAACCAAATTGAAACAAACATAGATGAAGTCTTAAAAAGATTCCCATCTATCAATAGCATTTTTTCTGCAAAATAAGGAGAATCCATGGCAACTACAAAAGAATATAAAGACTATATATTAGAAAAATTAGAATGTTTGGATTCTATTACACATCGTCCTATGATGGGTGGTTATCTATTTTATTATCAGAATATCTATTTTGGTGGAATTTATGAAGAGGATCGTTTTTTAATCAAAGAAACAAGCAGCAATGAAAAATACAATTTAAAAGAGGCGCTTCCTTATAAAGGTGCGAAGCTGATGTATTGGCTAGAAGATTTAGAAGACTCTGAACGATTAAAAAATATAATTGTAGATACTTGTAAGGAATTGAAACCAAAGAAAAAATAAAACAGATTTTCCAAATCTGTTTTTCTAATATAATAAGGAGTGTGCGATATGATTTTAAATGTGAGTGGTAGAACAGATATTGTGGCATTTTATTCTGATTGGTTTTTGAAACGATACTATGAAGGATTTGTAGACGTTAGAAATCCTTTTTATCCCAAACAAATTAGTCGTATTTATTTTGAGGATGTGGATGCGATTTTATTTTGTACCAAAAATCCCATTCCCATTTTAAAATATTTAAAAGCAATTGATAAACCCATTCTTTTTCATGTAACATTAACACCTTATTTAAAAGAGATTGAACCCAATGTTCCCCCAAAGGGAAAAATCATTGAAGCAATCAAACAGTTATCTTCTATGGTTGGCATTGATCATTTATTCATTCGTTATGACCCTATTTTTTTTAATGATAAATATACGATTGCGTATCATAAAAAGGCTTTTGATCATATGTGCTCTTTATTAAATGGTTTTGTGAAAACGGTGATTGTTTCCTTTTTAGATGATTATCAAAATGTGAGAAAAAATAAATCTGTTTTAAATGTTAGAAAATTGTCAGAAGAAGATTACCAGAAAATTGGAATTTCATTTAGTGAAAGTGCTAAAAGGAATGGAATGACCGTGCAGACATGTTTTGAGAAAAAGGATTTGACGGAATATGATTTTGTGAAGGGGGAATGTTTTTCTCATTCACTTGCTTATCAATTGACAGGAAAAAAGTACCCCAATTGGAAGGCCAGAAAATGTGGATGTGTGGAAATGGTTGATATTGGTGTTTATAATTCATGTAGGCATTTTTGTAAGTATTGTTACGCTAATTATGATGAAAAATTAGTTATGTCTAATTTTAGTCAACATCATTCTAATAGTAGTTTGTTGATTGGCGATTTAAACGAAAATGATGTAATAAAAAGAAGGCAATAAATTGATTCGTTATCTTTTGAATGAATATCCTTTATACTATGAATGTAAGGTTGTTAAAGTTATATGGAAAGAAGATATAAAGAAGAGCGAATGGTAAATAGATTCAAGTGAATTATGTTGGTAGAAATCTTAAAAACTATGATTCTATGTTGACGTTATTTCATTTTAAAGATCATTTATGAAGAATAATGATAATATATCCTTTAAATTTTGAAGTTTTTTAAATAAGCATAAAACACAGAAATACATATACTATTTTAGAAAGAAGGTAGTATATGTTAGAAAATGTTTATTTCTTTTTAATTGCTTATTTGATTATGACGGTTATTTTTAATGAAAGTTATAGAGTTGTGTCACAGAATATGAAACATGCAGGATCTTTAACTGTTTTAGTAGAATTGATTGCTGGTATTTTTAGTTTATTATGGATTCCTTTTTTTGAAATAAAATTTCCAACTGATTGGAAAGTATATCTTTTTTTGAGTTTGGCGATTGTTTTTTATACGATTCAAAATAGACTTGCAACGAGTGCAAGAAGCGGAATGGATGCCTCTACTTATAGCATTGTAAAACAAATTTCCATTGTATTTGTTATGGTTTTAGGATTTCTATTTTTAAAAGAGGAAATCACATATCCAAAAATAATAGGTTCCATTCTTTTGATAGGAAGCAATATCTTAATCTTTTATCAGAAAGGGTCATGGAGAAATAATCGTTATCTTTGGTTGGGAATTATTGCTAATTTATGTATGGGAATGGCCCTTTTTTTAGATGTGAATACTTCTAATTCGTTTTCTTTACCTTTTTATGTTTCCATTACTTTAATCATTCCAGCTATTTTAGTTTTTCTTGTAGAAAGATTAAAAATCAAACAGGTAATAGGGGAGTGGAATCATCATTCTAAAAAATTTATTTGGTTAACTGGTATTAGTTGGTCTTTTATGATGATTACAAAATTGAGAACTTATCAATTAGGTGAAGTTACCAAAATTGCACCATTGTGTAGTCTTACTGTAATTTTAAATGTTTTATTTGCTTTTCTTTTTTTGAAAAATCGAAAAAATATATTCAGAAAGATTATTGCAGGTATTTTAATTATCATTGGTGTTTTTATGATAAAGCAATCGTTTTGATTGTTTGTTATAAAATATTCAAAGCTAGTAGAAAAAATGGATATAAGAATCCATTTGGAATTGGCATTAGCTTATTGTTTTTTTAAAAGCTCATTATAGTATTCATCGATGCACTTTTTCAGTTTATAAAAACTATTTTTATCATTTAAGTATATTCTTTTGTTGATTTCTAGCATAATAGAAGATAGTCGGTCTTCTTTTTTTTGAAATATTTATTTGGAATGATTGTCCCTATATAGGGGTTATTTATTTCAACTGTAAAACCATATTTTTTAAAATGTTCTATTGTAAAATGAATTAGTTTCTGGTTGGTATAATATTCATCTGTTCCAATACAAATATCAGGAGTATTATCAATATGAAATAATGTTTTTACCATTTCATCCGAAAAACTATGAAAATCAATTATCATACATTTGTTATATTTTTTTAAAATATTG
>CARSXK010000007.1:0-16528 GCA_949065595.1 uncultured Bacilli bacterium | reverse complement strand
ATCTAATTTATTATGATGGGTATCATAATAGGATTGTAATACTTTCTTTTTATATTTTTTGGTTGGAGTAGCAATTACATAATCACAATCATTTGTATAAATTGCACCCATTCCTTTTTTGGACATGGTTTCTTCTGAATCTTATTTTAAATTTTTCAACATCACAAAAAATTCTAGAGTATGGAAATACCAATTTGTGACATCGATAGGGAACCAATTTATCTGTTAAGAAGTCACTTAAAATTGATTTGTTTTTTTGATATAATCTTTATTTTTTATACAGATACTCCAATATTGTTTTGGAATCTTTAAAGATGCATGTGGAATATGAAATAGAATATAAGCCATTATTGTTTCCTCCTATGATAAATTATTTTATTTGAGATATGAACTACAATGCAATGCGTTTCGTATTTGGATTAATTAATTTTCAAAAAAGATTGTATTTTTTATATAAAATTTTTGGTATCTATTTAAATATCTTTTTTTTTAAGAGATTATTTGAAAATGTTTTATCAGAATGAAACTTTATTAAACATGAAATGATTAGCAATGGTATAGAGCAATATCATGCGACAATCTGGTAGGTTGATAGTGATGTAGTCTTTCTGATTTTTAATATAAAATAGGCTTCTGAATTTTACGATATCCTTTTTCTAGAATATCATTAAACTCACTAGGAATTTTTTTCTTCGCCAGTAAAATAAGATTTTCATCTATACCGTATAAAGCTTCAGCCATAGAACCTACGATGCAAGCATTAGTATCTGTATCGCCACCATATGATATTATTGTTCTGATAGCTTCTTCAAAATGATTCGATGAGAATAAGGCGTATAAACAATTTGGTAAAGTCTCACGACATGTTGTATTAAATTGATGAAACGGTTGGTAATCAAAGGGATTATTTATTTTACTAATTATTTCTTTTTTTGACATACCTAATCTTCCATAGTAAATAATTAATGATACTATTTGAGACGCGTTTATCGCTTCTAAAGAATAATGAGATGGTATAGTCGCTAATATGGATTGATTTAGAATTTCATATTTAGTGTTAAATAAATAACCAATTGATGAAACTCGCATCATTGCTCCATTTCCCTTACTTTGACCTTCAATGCTGCCTTCATACCATTTTATTAATTTGGGAGAAAAGGGTGTTTTAAAATATGGTTTATAATTTGGTTTATAATTCAAATATGCTTTTATGTATTTTTTAAGATACAGTTCATAATTTTGGTCATGATTTAATATGGCATCAAGTATAGCAATTGTTAAAATAGTATCATCACTGTAAAAACTATTATCTTCAATTATTTTATTAACAGAAATAGGGGATACTTTTTTTATTTGGCCGAATTCATATATCGATCCTGCTAAATCTCCTATAATAGCCCCATACATTTTGGTCCCTCCTTTAAATGTATATTGACAAAATCAATTTAATTTATAGAAATATTCTATCATAATTTTAAGTATATTAAAACTCCAACAATAAAGTGGAGTATCTATCAATCTGGTGCCCTAAGGAAGGACGTTCAACAACTTTTCAGTTTTTGATTTTTGTTGCATTAATTATTTTTTCTAATTGTTTTAGAGATTTATTAATATATTTTCTGTTAATACCTATAATAGGTATATCATATTCTTTAATTTTTTCATACAATTTTTCTATAAATATACCTTTTCGGTTTTCGTTTCCATGATTAGTATATATATAGTTTACACAGCACGATGGTGATTGTTCTATTCCTAAAACTGCTATTACTTTATAATTTGATTCTATAAGTTGTTTTATCTGATTAGAAACTTCTTTTGCTATATGTTCACAATGTATGTTAAAATCCACTGTATTATATTTTGTTAGTCCCTTTGTTTCTCTTATTAGATTATTATGAAAGGTACTTTCAGCACATGGCATTTGAATTATATTAATATCATTGTCAATAAGAAGATTTACGAATGGTTTTATCGAACTTTTCCATTCATATTTTACAATTCCTTGAGCTTGATACGCTTGTGCCAATAAACAAAAGGGAACAAATACAAAATATTCACTCCTATTATCTGTCATATATAGTTTTCTCCTATCTCAATACTGTTATATTTTTTCTACTTCTAGATTTTTTACTGCATCAATATATTACCTTACCGCTTATGTATTTTTTTCTAATCTTTTAGCATCATTTTTAACATTGTGATTACCAATTTCTAATGAATTATCATAATATATTAAAAATACTTGATATCCTTGCTTTATTAATAACATGGCACTTAACGTTGAATCTTTACCACTAGAATATAAAACAAGTACTTTTTTCATATTTTCTCAACTTCTACTACTAAAAGATTTAATGGCGAAAAACTTAAGTTCCGTGTGTGCATTGATGATGTCAATGTACAAGTGTGTTTTACTAAATTGACACTTTATTTCGTTTCAATTAGATTTTTATTTAATGTTTCAAGTTCCTTTATACTCTTATCATTTTCTAAAATTTTCATTTGTCTAATTGCAGAATTATTTAATTTTACCAATCTTTCTTTTTGTGGAATATTATCGTTAATGAGTTCAGCATTAGTATTTTCTAGGTTACATAAAATTAGTAAATGTTTTAAATCAGTATAGTCGCGAATATTGCCTTTTAAATTTGGATTTTCTTCTCTCCATTCTTTGGCAGTCATACCAAATAATGCTACATTTAACACGTCAGCTTCTTCTGCATAGATATATTGTTTTTGTTTTTCAGTTAATTTAGGTACAATATTTTCTTTAATAGAATCTGTATGGATATGATAGTTAGTTTTTGCAAGCATTCTGTTAGCAGACCAATCAAGCTTATACTGGTACGCTTCATTTTTCTTTAATCTTTCAAATTCTTGAATAACATATAATTTAAATTCTGGAGATAACCAACTTGCAAATTCCAAAGCAATATCACTGCAAGCATATGTACCACCATTATTTCCAGATTTTGATACAATTCCTATTGCGTTTGTTTCCTTGACCCACTTTTGTGGTGACATATAAAAACTATTTCTACCAGCAGAATTTTCAAAGGTCGTAAATTCGTGACCTTTGAAATTTTCGTTATTTAATTTTTCCCACAATCCTAAATAAGCTATTACATCTTTATTTCTCATCCAAGTTTGTATAGGGACTTTAGGCTCTTCTGGATTTGCATATCTTGCTAAATCGGTTAAAGATATATATTCTTTAGATCCTATTCTTATTACTTTTATTTTGTTATCATTTACATTTATTTCTGATTGAACTATTTCTTTGTTCATTAAAACCTCCTGATAAATAAGTTTAGTTTGGTTACTACAAATATATTATACAATAATTTAAAGCATATTAAAACTCGAATTTCTACAAAAATATAGAAAGTTCGAGTTTCCTATCAATCTGGTGCCACCTGTAAGAATCGAACTTACAACTGAGCCTTACCATGGCTCTGTTATACCACTTAACTAAGGCGGCAATTTAAAAACAAACTTATTATACCATATAATTTTATGATTGCCAATTAAAATTGTTTCTTTTTTTGACAAAATATGATATACTAAATGGGAAATTTTAAAATCTGAAATGGAGCCTACAATATGTATGATTTGAAAACATGGTTTTTGTTATTTATGATTTATTCTTTTATTGGTTGGATTATAGAAGTAATTAATATTTTTTTGATTACAAAAAAATGGATAAACCGTGGTTTTTTAATCGGCCCTTATTGTCCTATCTATGGATATGGCTCTTTATTTATTATTTATTTTTTACATTCTTATATAAGCAACCCCCTTGTTTTATTTCTAATGACAATTGTTATTTGTTCTGTATTAGAATATGGAACAAGCTATATTATGGAAAAAATATTCAAAGCAAGGTGGTGGGATTATAGCAGTAGTAAATTCAATCTCAATGGTCGTATTTGTTTGGTAAATATGATTCTTTTTGGAATTGGTGGATGCTTGATTTTGTATATAGCCAATCCTCTTATTACATATAGTTTGTCCTTGATACCTAGTCAAATATTAACAATAACAGCTATTCTTTTCTTTTTAATTTTCATCACTGATAATTTGGTTTCCTTTAAAGTTATTCTTAATTTTAAGAAAGTTGCAACTAATATTCGAAAAGACAGTACAGAAGAAATTTCAAAAAAAGTCAAAGCTGTTTTATCCAATCGTTCCTTTTTAGGAAAACGCTTGATGAATGCTTTTCCAGATGTCAAAGCAATACTAAAAAGTTATAATGAAAAAAGAAAAAAGAGACGAACGTAAGTTTCTTTTTTCTATGATTTATGTTAAACTGATAGGGGATGTGGAAATATGAAAATCAATTATCAATTAAAATTAGATGAAATTTTGAACCATTTACCTATTGAAAGAAAAGCGAAATTGCTATTACATAGTTGTTGTGGACCTTGTAGCAGTTATGTATTAGAGTATTTAAAACATTATTTTGAAATTACAGTTTTTTATTATAATCCAAATATTACTGATGGCATAGAATATCAACATAGAGTAGAAGAACAAAAGCGATTGATTGAATTGATTCATCCAGATGTACACTTTTTGGAAGGAACTTATACCCCTAATCTGTTTACTGAAATGAGTAGGGGACTCGAAGAGGAACCTGAAGGAGGTGCTCGTTGTAATAAATGTTACTATTTACGTATGAATGAAACGGCAAAAAAGGCCAAGGAATTGGCTTTTGATTATTTTACAACTACATTATCCA
The DNA here is from genome assembly GCA_949065595.1 of uncultured Bacilli bacterium. Classification (GTDB taxonomy): domain Bacteria; phylum Bacillota_I; class Bacilli_A; order RF39; family UBA660; genus UBA5026. The sequence goes on along the minus strand of CARSXK010000007.1, from coordinate 11,784 downwards.
TTAGTCCTTATAAAGACAGTCAGAAATTAAATCAAATTGGAGAAATATTAGAAAAACAATATGGAATTTCTTACTTATATGCAGATTTTAAGAAAAGAAATGGGTATAAACGTTCTATAGAATTATCCAAACAATATCATTTATATAGACAGGATTATTGTGGTTGTGAGTTTTCTAAAAAGAGGTGTGAAATATGAAATGGATTGTATTAGTAAGTTTAATATTGGTAACTGGTTGTAATGAAAAAAGGATTGTTCAAAATGAAAACAATCAAAAAGTAGATGTGGGAATCAAAGAAGAAACGGACTCCAATCCAGAATCTTCTAGTTTGGATGTTGAACCCACTATACCAGTAAGTGAATCATTAGAAGATGGATCAATAAAAAATACTCCTGTTATTACAAAGGAGGAACAAGCAATGCAACAGATTGATTCTTTAGAACAAGAAATTACGACACTTCTTGCATCAGAAAAGATAGAATCAGCCAAAGAAACCATTGCAACAAAATTCATTATGTTGGTTGATTTTATCTATTATGAACAACCAATAGGAAATCTTTATTTCAAGGATTTGACAGCAAGCGCACAAGAAAAAGTGTGTGCAGTTTTAGCACGCATGGATCAAGCGATTGAAAATAAATTACCTGGGTATAAAGATACATTAAAAGAAAAGTATCAAATTGTACTTCAGTATGTAAAAACAGAAGCTGCTAATTTAACACATAAAATATCAGAAAAGCTAGAATCCACAATGGGAAGTGACAATTATCAAAATTTTGTAGAAGCCAAAGATGATATGGTGGAAGCATTCCAAAATACTGCTGGGATGATTCAAGAAGGCGCTTCTCATGTGTATCAATCTGGAAAAGAAAAAGTAAGCAATTGGTATCAAGGACTAAAAGAAAAATACGAAAAATAAAAGAGGATTCCAATGAATTCTCTTTTATAGTTTTCGATAAAGTCCAATCGCAATTCCTAAAATAGTCACATTGTCTAAAATAATTGGTTCCATGGAATCGTTTTCTGGTTGTAATCTAAAGTAGCCATCTTCTTTATAAAATGTTTTCAATGTCACTTCATTTTCATCTGTCATAGCAACAACGATTTGTCCATTGCGTGCTGTATTTTTTCGTTCCACAATGACAATATCTCCATCCAAAATTCCCGCATTTATCATACTAGTACCACTTACGTTTAGAGTAAAGACATCTTTATTTTTAGGAACCAAGTAGGATGGTATCGCAAATGTTTCATCGGGATGTTCAATGGCTTCGATCGGAGAACCAGCTGTTATTTTTCCTAGCAAAGGTACTTCTATAATTAAGTCATTTTTAGGTTCAAATTCATTTTCAACTAACAATTCTAAAGCACGATTTTTGGTTTCTTGTTTTCGAATGAATCCTTTTTTCTCTAGATTGGCCAAATGGGCATGGATGGTTGCAGGGGAGGAAACATCTACCGCTGATCCAATTTCACGAATGGTAGGGGGATAACCATGGGTTGCAATATATTTTTTGATATAGCTTAAAATTTCATTTTGTCGCTTGGTTAATGTAATCATATTACGACCTCCTTTTTTATTTTCCTCTTTATTTTAACACACTGTTGACAATAAGTCAAACATTTGTTCGAATTTTGTATTGACACGAATGTATGTTCGTGTTAAACTAAAATTAGCAGAGGAGGATAAACAATGAAAGAAATGTTACATAGTAAGGTATTAATTGGTTTTGTGATATTTGTATTAGGGTTCACATATTTAAACTCTATACAGATAAACCATTTGGAGGAAGAAGGAAATTCCAACGCAATTTTGTATGTCTCTTAACATCTGTTTTTGTAAAAAAGTGTTTTCATAAAATAAATTTAGTTGTTCAACAATTAAATGATGATTTTTTTGAGTAAAATATTTAAAAAAACGTTCTTTTTCAGTTTGCAGTTTCTTACTATTCTAAATTCAAATAATGTATTACCGCAAATTATTAATTTGTCTTTTTTTATCTTCTGATCTTTTATTTTTATACTTTGACAATTGGTCTAACATTCTTTATATTGTTAATATAAAGGAGTGGACTATGAAAAAAGAAGATATCAAACAAATTAATTTGTATATTTTAGAAGCTTTGAGTCATCCTATTGATAATGGCATTTTGATATTCCTTTACTATCAAATCGGCTGTTACCTTTGTAAAAACATTCCGATTCATATGCTTAAAGTATTAGAATGGGAATTGCAGAAACAGTATGGGATTATAATTGGTTTTACCAAAAGAAATTTGATACTGATGATGCAATTTTATCAAGTGTATTCTAAAAGTAATTTGCACTATTTAAAATTTATTATGTGGCATCAACATTTATATTTATTGAAAAAGAGAAAACAGTGGAAAAGAAATTTTTTATTAATGAGATATTATAAATATTCTTATTCGTTGATAGTATGTAAGAAAAAATGTCTTTCTTTTTTACAAGTCGATTATATGTTGACAGAATTACAAATGTTGCAGAAAAAATTATAATCGAATTAATCGTTTGCGTGCTATAATAAATAAGGAGGTAGATAAAATGGCAACACCACATAATGAAGCAAATATAGGTGAAATTGCAAAAACTGTTATTATGCCAGGAGATCCTTTGCGCGCTAAAATGATTGCAGAAACTTATTTAGAGGATTATAAATTGGTGAATCAGCTTAGAAATATGTACGCATATACAGGATATTATAAAGGAAAAGAAGTTACCATAATGGGATCAGGGATGGGAATGCCTAGTATGGGAATTTATTCTTATGAGTTATTTCAAGTATATGGTGTCGAAAAAATTATTCGAGTGGGCTCTTGTGGGGCATATACAAAAGATCTCAATTTATATGATTTAATTTTGGTCAATGGGGCTTATTCTGAATCTAGTTATGCCAAAACCCAAAATGGAACAGAAGATCACATGTTATATGCATCTGATAGTATGAATTTAGTCATTAAACAAACCGCTGAAGCTTTAAACTTTCCTATTACAATTGCCAATATACATAGTTGTGATGTGTTTTATAATGAAACAAATAATTATTTAGAGTTATATCATCAATATGGTTGTTTGGCTGTAGAAATGGAGTCATTTGCTTTATTCCATAATGCAAAAGTATGTAATAAGAGGGCTGCTTGTATTTTAACTGTATCTGATAATCTTATTACAAATGAGGAAACGACTGGTAAAGAAAGACAAACATCGTTTTTAAAAATGATTGAATTGGCTTTAGAATCGATATTATAAAAATGAAAAATATTCATATACTAAACAAGAGGTGAACGCTATGAATTATCAAAAATTGTCTCAAGAAAATTATAATTTGCACATCATAAAAACCGATCGCTTTAAAACGATACAAGTCATTGTCAACTATAAAAATGAGCTCAAAAAAGAAGAAATAACAATACGCAATTTTTTAGATGATATGTTACTTTCTACATGCAAGGAATATCCAACCAGTAAAGCACTTTCTATCGCGACAGAAGATTTATATAATATCTCTGTTAATGGAGCGAATATTCGATCAGGTAAATATAGTATTTTATCTTTTAAATGTCGGTTTTTAAATGAAAAATATACAGAATTAGGTATGAATGAAAAATCAATTGCTTTTTTTATGAATTTACTATATCACCCAAATGTAGTAGATGGTTGTTTTGATGAAACCTCATTTGATATTATAAAAAAAGGATTAGAGGAAGACATTCGTAGTACCAAGGATAATCCGAGACGATATAGTTTACTTCGTTTATATGAAGTCATGGCACCAGATTCTAAACTTTCTTATCATCCTTCTGGGTATTTAGAAGATTTAGAAAAAATTACAAGAAAAAATTTATATACTTATTATCAAAATCTGATAAATAATTCAATTGTAGATGTTTTTGTCATTGGTGATATTGATTCACAACAGGCAAAATCTTACATAGAAAAATATATTGTAGCGCCTAAAAATCAAATGGCAACTGGGGAACATATATTAAACTATACAAATTTTTCAGAAGAAGAACAAGTAGTAAAAGAGCCGATGGATATTACACAAAGTCAGCTATTGATTGGTTGTAAAGTAGAAGAACTGACCCCTTTTGAACGCCAATATGTTATGAATATTTATTCTTTTATCTTAGGTGGGGGCGGAGACTCTAAATTATTTCAAACGGTTCGTGAAAAAAATTCACTTTGCTATTTTATTAATTCTAACTACAATTATTTGTATCATACTTTGGTCATTTCTGCCGGAATTGATGCGAAAACATTTAAAAAGACCTTAAATTTAATCAAGGAACAAATTGAAAGTATGCAGCAAGGGGAATTTGATTCTAAAATGATGGAAAAAGCTGTTGCAACTTTCATAAGTGGTTGTAAGGAAGTAGAGGATTCCCCAACACTATTATCTAATATTTATTTGGTACATGAATATATGGGAAATGATTTGCTAGAAGAAAAAATAGACAATATCAAAAAAGTAACAAAAGACATGATTGTAGAACTTGCTAAAAAAATTCATGTTGATACCGTTTATTTATTGGAAGGAGGCAAAAATGAAAAAGATACCCTTTGAGCATTTGGATTTGACCATTTATGAGGAAACATTAGAACAAGGTCTACAAGTTTATATTGTTCCAAAAGAAAATTGTAACAATGCAAGAGCTACATTAGTTACCAAGTATGGATCTAATGTTAGTGAATTTGTTCCAATGGGAAAAACAGAAATGATTCGTGTTCCAGATGGAGTTGCCCATTTTTTGGAACATAAATTGTTTGAACAAGAAGATGGGGTTGATCCGTTTTCTTTCTTTGATGAAAGTGGAAGTGAGTGCAATGCTTCTACCAATCCTTGGCAAACAAATTACTGGTTTGCAGGGACGCAGGATTTTGAAAAAAATTTGAATTTTTTACTTGATTTTGTTCAATCACCCTATTTTACAAAGAAAAATGTAGAAAAAGAAAAGGGAATCATAATACAAGAAATCGAAATGTATATGGATAATCCTTATCGGGTTGGATTTGAAAAAAGCAATTTGAATTTGCTACAAGTGCATCCACTTCGGATTTCTACAGGTGGTACTAAAGAAAGTGTAGAATCCATCACTGAAAAAGATTTATATACTTGCTATGAAACATTTTACCATCCTTCTAATATGGCTCTTGTGATTACTGGTAATGTAGATCCTGAAATGACAATGGAATGGATTCGAAAAAATCAGGCAAGAAAACAATTTCCAAAACCAGAACCAATTAAAATTCAGGAATATCAAGAACCAGATACCGTAAATAAGGAATTTGAAAGTATTGCTATGAATGTGACGATTCCTAAAATATTCATCAATTATAAATTAAATAAAAGAGAAATGAAGGATATTCCAGATACATTACTTTCTTTATATGTTTCGATTTATTTGGATATTAAATTGAGCGCAACCTCATCTTTTTTAGAACAACTCAAAAAAGATAAGGTGGTAACAGAAGATTTATATTTTGATTTTTCTGATATTGAAAGTCATATTTTGTTAAGTATTGAAGGAGAAACAGAAAGACAAGATGAATTGATTAGTCGTATTGATTTAGAACTCAAAAATACAAAAACGATAGAGGCAGATTTCATTCGTAAAAAGAAGACAATTTTAAGTTCTTGTATTTTTATGAGTGATAGTGTAGATCGACTTAATAATCGATTGGTGAGCGATTTTGTAAGATATGGTCATGTCAGGAGCAATTTATATGACGAGTATCAAAGTTTAAATTACAGTGATTTTAGAAAAGTAGTAGATGCTTTTCATTTTGAACATAGGAGTGTACTTGTCATTCATTCCAAAAATACCAATTAGACGTTTTTGAATTAGATTTGATAATTTGACATATTTTAAAAATACAGTATACTAGTGGGAGTGGAGTTGAGAAAATGTCAAAAAATTATGAGTGTTTGGTTTATGAATTGCATGATACGGCAACATATATGGATGGATTGCAATATATTGATGTGAATCAGGAGGCATTTGTCTTTAGACAAATATCGCCAGAGAATGGTCAAGCAGATATCATTGTTTCTGATTTGTTGCATGAATTGAGAGTGAAGATTGAAAATATAGATGGCTTTCTTTGTATGAATAAGGATGGTATGTACTTTATTTTCTGCGCCAAAAAAGGAAATATAAAATCAAAATGTTTATCTGCACCAACAAAACGGTTGATATTGAAAGTCAGCAAAGAGATATATACGAAAAAATGTCTCGATTTAGAATGGGGAGATCTAGAAAAAACTTTGGTGAATCTTCTTCATAGAGCTAACAGTGAGGAATCAAAAGGAAAAGATAGAATCAAACAAACAATTGGTACGATGATTCTGTTTAGTGTGTTATTAGGAAGTGGTTGTGCTTGCATTCCTAATATATATTCAGAAATTGATTATCAACGAAACATTCAGTTGGAACAGGAACAAAAAAGATTGGAAGACATTAGGACAAAAGGTTTGGTAGAATTAGAAACCGAACTGGAAGGACATCAAAAATTCAAAAAATAAAGTCATAGAAGACTTTTTTCTTTTTGAAATTTATTTGTAATTAGAACGTATGTTTGATATAATGTAAATGATAGGAATGATAAGATGCAGAAATATGTAAAAGGAATTTATAAAAGAAGTATTTTTTCTTCTGAAAAAGGCTTTGTAATTGGCATATTAAAGGTCAAAGAAACTAACGATGAAGAATTAAAGGATTATATTGAAAAAACATTGACTTTTACTGGATATTTTGCAGATTTAAAGGAAGATGACATCTATTTATTACATGGTGAAACTGTTCAACATCCTAAATATGGTTTTCAATTTCAGGTAACAGAATGTGAGCATATGAAGCCAGAAGACAAAGATGGTATTATTGCCTTTTTATCTAGTGATTTATTTCCAGGAATTGGGGAGAAAATGGCAACTAAAATTGTAGAAGTTTTAGGTGACCAAACTTTAGAGCGTATTTTAGAAGAACCAGCATGTTTAAATTTAGTTCCTAAACTTTCTTATCAAAAACAAAAACAGATTTATGATCACTTAACACAATATGAAGAAAGTCATAAAACGATCGTGTACTTAACAGAACTTGGTTTTTCTATGAAAGATGCTTTGGCGATTTATCATTGTTATAAGAGTAATACTGTTCTAGAATTGGAGCATAATATTTATAGAACCATTGACGATGTTGAGGAAATTACGTTTACAAAAGTGGATTCCATTGCTCTAAAATTAAACATGGATGCAATGGATGAAAGACGCATCAAAGCAGGATTATTACATATTTGTAAAAAACTTTCTTTTGAAACAGGAGATACTTATTTTACATTAGAGGAAATATATGAAAACTGTAATCAATTTTTTCATGCAGAAATGGACAAAGATGTCTTTCAAGCCAATATAAAGGACTTGTGTTTGGAACATAAATTGATAGAAGAAGAAGGATATTATTATTTAAAAGCCATTTATGAAGCAGAACAATATATTGTAAAGCGAATTTCAACATTATTACAAAAGAAAGATTCCATCAATCAAACCTTGGATGAAAAAATAAAAATATTAGAACATACACAACAAATGGAATATAATGAAGCACAAAAAAAGGCGATTAAAGAAGCACTTCAAAAACATATTACCATTATTACAGGAGGACCAGGGACAGGTAAGACGACCATTATTAAGGCGATTGTAGAATTGTATCAGAGTCTCAATCATTTGACGGCAGAAGAAGCGGAGAAACAAATTGCTTTGTTGGCACCTACAGGAAGAGCGAGTAAACGGATGATGGAGTCTACCTTATTTCCAGCTACAACCATCCATCGATTTTTAAAATGGAATAAAGATAACAATGAGTTTGCAGTCAATGAATGGAATCCTGCTTTGCAACATTTAATTGTAGTTGATGAGGTGAGTATGATTGATGTTGAATTATTTGGCCATTTGCTAAAAGGACTCACTTCCAATATTCAATTGGTATTGGTTGGGGATGCCAATCAACTTGCAAGCGTTGGTCCTGGTCAAGTTCTAAAGGATTTATTATTAAGTGAATGTATTTCTACAGTTCCTTTGGAGTTATTATATCGACAAAGTACCGATTCTTATATTCCTGTTTTGGCAGAAGAAATCAAAAATAATCAGTTGAGTAATCAGTATTTGAATACCACCAATGATTTTACATTTTTAAATTGTTCATCAGAGCAAATTGGCCCAACATTGCAAAAATTAACAGAACAGTTAATTGAAAAAGGATACGATTATAAAAGAGTACAAGTCATGGCACCTATGTATGCTGGGATGAACGGAATTGATCGTTTCAATCAAATATTGCAGATGATATGGAATCCAAAGGAAGAAGGGAAAAGGGAAATCCAAGTAGGTGATGTGATATTTAGAGAAAATGATAAAGTATTGCAGCTAGTCAATATGCCAGATGAAAACGTGTTCAACGGAGATATTGGGATCATTAAATACATTATTCCTGCACAACAAAGCAAAAGTAAAAAAAATGAAATCTATGTGGATTATGATGGATTAGAAGTGAAGTATTTGCCCAAAGATTTTTCTAAAATAAAACATGGTTATATTATTAGTATCCATAAATCTCAAGGTAGCGAATTTGAAATGGTTGTTTTACCTATTTGTATGTCTTATTATAGAATGTTATATCGTAAACTCATTTATACTGGAATAACCAGAGCCAAACGAAAGTTGATTTTAATTGGAGAACCACAGGCATTTGTTTATAGTGTTTCAAATAACAATGAAAGAATTCGTAAAACGAGTTTATGTCAGAAATTAAAAAAAATATGTATAAATTAGTCTTTTTGTTGCAAACTATGAATGTATGTATAGTATACATACGGTTCATATTTTTTGGCGAGAAGGTGATAATATGAAATTTGTAAAAGATATGGCACTTATGGGCTTAGGTGCGGGAGCTGTTTTGGCGTATCAAAAGTATAATAAGCCTGTCAAAAAAAGTGTAGAAAAAGCAGTAGATGCAACTATGAAAAAAGCAAATAAAAAGCTAGAAAATATGATGTAGTAAAAGAGTCTAAATGGACTCTTTTTGATTCAAATGATATATTCATGAAAATGTAGATAAAAATGAAATCTACATTTTTTTATCTACATATGTATTAGCAATAAAGTTAAAAGCTGCATATTTTATAATAGAAAAGGAGGAATCATTATGAATTCTTGTAATAATTGTGGAAATCCATCGAGTAATATATATAGAGAAGCACTTGCCAAAATTGAAGCGGATCAAAATGTTTGCGGAAATATTTCTAATGTAATTGCCATACCAGGCCCAACGGGGCCAACAGGACCATCTGGCGGACCAACAGGACCAACAGGGCCAACGGGGATAACAGGACCGACTGGACCCACAGGGCCAACGGGACCAGAAGGGGTTGCTGGACCTCAAGGGCTTCAGGGACCACAAGGCATCCCAGGATCAATAGGACCCACGGGTCCACAAGGACTTCAAGGCATCCCAGGACTTCCAGGAGACAATGGGCTGGATGGCGCTACAGGACCGACAGGACCGACAGGACCCCAAGGGCTTCAAGGACCACAAGGTGTTCCAGGTTTGATTGGGCCAACTGGTGTAACAGGACCAACAGGACCCACAGGGCCAACAGGGCCAGCAGGAACCGGAGTAAATATTTTAGGATCTTATGATACATTTGCTGATTTGATAAATGCTCATCCAGTTGGGAATGTATCAGATGCTTATTTAGTGGGTGGAGATTTATATGTATGGTCAGATACCAGCAATAATTGGGAAAATGTTGGTCATATTCAAGGGCCACCAGGACCACAAGGTATTCCAGGACCAATAGGACCAACAGGGGTGAGTTTTCAATTTCAAGTTGGGAATGTAGCAACTTTACAACCAGGAACAATGGCCGCTGTTATGCAACAAACAGTGGGAGACCATGTTTTATTGGATTTTGCCATTCCACAAGGGCCAACAGGGCCAGCAGGTCCTTATCAAATTGATAGTGTATTTTTAGCAACTTTTAATCGTAATTTTCCAGATACAGGATATGAAGTACTGGACTGTGAACGACTTCCCATTGACCGAATTGAAACTGATCAAGCCAACATTTGTGTACTTAATCCTGACTATACTATACAATTTAATCGAAGAGGGACTTATCGAGTAGAATTTATTGTAAGTGCTTACGTTCCATTTTTTAATACAACCTTTGATCCTTTGGTAGATTTTGTATCTCTTGGTTTTCGTCAAGTAGACGATTCTGTGATATATGCTGGAGCAAGTGAATGGATTGCGGATGAACAACCGCATCAAGTGATAGCGTCAGGTATTTTTAATGTAGCAAGTACAACTACACCATATGAACTTTATAATTTTTCAGGACGACGTATCTATTTGAATAGTCCAAAAATTCAAGATTTGACGCTACATTCTTATTTTCTAAATCCAGTCATTACCATTAATATTCAATATTTAGGAAGATAATGAGGTGAATTATGAATCAATATAAAGTAGTGGTATATGCCATTTGTAAAAATGAGGAACAATTTGTGGATCGTTGGGTGGATTCTATGCAAGAAGCAGATGCGATATATGTATTGGATACTGGATCAGAAGATCAAACAGTAGAAAAATTAAAACAAAGAAATGTTCATGTTGAAACAAAGGTAATTAATCCTTGGCGATTTGATATTGCAAGAAATCATTCATTGGATTTGGTTCCTGAAGATACTGATATTTGTGTTTGCACTGATTTAGATGAAGTATTTGAATCTGGTTGGCGCAAAAAATTAGAAGAAGCATGGCAATCAGGTGTGACTCACGCTAGATATAACTACAATTGGAGTTTTGATGCAGAGGGAAAACCAGCGGTTAATTTTTATATTGAAAAAATTCATAAGCGAGAAGGATATCGTTGGACTCATCCTGTGCATGAAGTATTAACTTATACAGGAAGTAATCCTGAAAAATTTATTACAATTGATGGGATTACGTTAAATCATTACCCAGATTCTACCAAATCAAGATCGAGTTATTTACCACTTTTAGAATTGTCAGTAGAAGAAGATCCTGAAGATGATCGTAATATGCATTATTTGGGTAGAGAATATATGTATTATGGAAAATGGAATGAATGTATTGATACATTAATAAGACATTTACATTTAAAAAAATCTGTTTGGCGAGATGAGCGATGCGCATCTATGCGTTTTATTGCGCGTTCATATCGAGCTTTAGAGCGTTATGATGAAGCCAAAATGTGGTTGGCAAAGGCAATAGAGGAAGCTCCTTATTTGAGGGATCCTTATGTAGAACGTGCTTTGCTTAGTTATCAATTACAGGAATTTGATGACGTGATTGATTACGGAAAACAAGCACTACAAATTCAAACCCATACCAAAAGCTATATCAACGAAACATTCAGTTGGGATGCAACCATCTATGATGTAATGTCAATGGCATATTATTATAAGAAAGATTACAAAAATGCAATCAAATATATTCATTTTGCACTTGATATCAATCCAACAGACAAACGATTGCAAAAAAATAAAAAATGTTTAGAGGAACTTGATAGGAATGAACCAGAAGAGTAGTATGCACACCATACTGCTTTTTGATGTAAAAGTTTTTGATGAAAAGTCCTTATTTTAAGGTACAAGTACGAGAGTTTGAAGTAATTTTAATACTAATTTAACCCGTTGTGCTAGTTAAAGATAAAAAATAGAAAAATCATTCAAAATATGAT
>CARSXK010000006.1:0-52712 GCA_949065595.1 uncultured Bacilli bacterium | reverse complement strand
TAAATTTTAAATTACTAAAGATTTTCGTGTCTAAAAACTTGACATAAATCCACATTTACTTAAACTTTCAATATAAATATTTGATTCATAATTAAATGCTAAATAAGTAATTCCTTTTATTACAATTCTATGAGGTTCTACATAAGAGATATTTGTATGTTCTATTGTTCTAACACTTCCATTATGAATTGTTGGTGTAGTATTACAAAAACTACATATAAACTCAATCTTATTTTTCAAAGCTGTTTCCATTTCAATTTCTTGTTTAATAATATTAACCATTAAAGAATCTCCTCACTTTCTTTTACACAAAAAAAAATCAATTCCATTTCTAGAATTGATATTTATCATTAAGCTCTAACTATAAAAGTTCGAGCAGATTCTTCTCTGGTGGAGCTGAGGAGAATTGAACTCCTGTCCGAAAGTATCCTACCAACAGTGTCTACAAGTTTAGTTGATTATTTTATTTCCTAAAATATGTTAGTAACCAACAACCCATAATTTAGTAAGCTCATAAGTTTCATTGCTACTGTTGAGCACAATAACAATATATCCTACTCAATCGTGCCTTCTTAAATTCTCGTAGGAAAAGAATAAAAGAAAGCTGCATTCCTTAAATTCGATTAAGCGAAGGCTACAGTATTCTTATTGAATAATGTAGCAAATGCATTTTTTAATTTATTTCCGTTTAATTTTTGTTTGTACGTAAGGTGTACCTCCCACTTGCAACTGAAAGCGGAACACTTCCGTCGAAACCAAAGCAGCCCCATATTGATGATTATATCATACTTTATTCGGTTTCGCAATTGCTTTTCCGTATCCCTTTGGATGAATTATACTGTATAACATATCCAATCCTTGATGCCTGTTTTGTTGGTCAATATAACCCATTATTCTATCCAATTCAATCATATCTTCTAACTTTGACAGTATTGATTCCACCAAATTTGTCTTTAGCATACATAAACAAGATTTGACATACAAAATCATAGGCAGTAATTGTTCTGACAATTCAGAATCAGTAGAAGAATCAATTAGGTTTATTATTAAATTAACCTTCCCATATATGTATATTTCAGACATACAAAGCTCTTCTTTCGTCATATTCTTACTTGTTACAGGTATGAATAATTTATTGGTTAAAAACTGTTTTTCTACCACATTAGAAATTGCTAAAAGAGCATATTTAAAATCTATGAGACGTTTTCTTTCCAATTCAGTTACATTTTCATGTTGTAGATAAGCGGTCAATTCATTAAAAAAGCTAACGTCTTGGCTTCTTTGTAAATGTTGTGCCATTTGATTGTTTACAATGCCATTCAATGTATACAATTGGTTGATTCTACTACGATTTAAAAAACGAATCTTTGTTACATTATCAATATTAGGTTGTAAAAAATAACAATTTTCAAAAGATTGGCTGAACATCATATCTTGATAAAAAGCCATTGCATTAGGTATATAGTTACCTTGATTATACATTTGATGTTCAATGGATATCATTTTTTTTAATAAATCTATCATATCATTATATTCTTCTGAATTCTGTTTATTTTCATATTCTAATGACGCTAATTTATAATATAAAATAACAGTTGCTTGAGTTGTATCTAATTTTTCCTTATAAAGCTGTTTGTCCATTCAAAATCATCCCCTTGTTTTCTTATTATAGTAATAATCTATTATTTGTCAATTAAAAATTAGAAAGTTTTATATTGCTTTCTAATTTCCCTTTCTATATCTCTTTTTTTAATGCTCTCTCTTTTATCATACATTTTTTTCCCTTTTGCAATTCCTAACAATATTTTTGCTCTATTTCGGTTCATATACAGCTTTATAGGGACCAAAGTATATCCATCTAATTCCAAATAATTCTTAATTTTTAGAATTTCTTTCTTATGTAATAACAATTTTCTTGTTCGTAATTCATCATGATTGAACTGATTTCCCTCTTTATAAGGACTAATATGCATTCCTAACAAAAAGACCTCACCATTTTTATAAATCGCATAACTATCTTTTAAATTCGCATTCCCATTACGAATGGATTTAATCTCTGTTCCAGTTAAAACAATGCCTACTTCATAAGTTTCCAGTATTTCATAATCATATTTGGCTTTACGATTGTTAATTTCTAACATAAAATCACCCCATCGTCATTCACTTTTTCCATACTTTTTTCTGTTTTGTGCATCCGCAACCACAAAATCAACTGTTCTTAATTCCTTATTGGCAGCTTTTACAATCACCGTAATCTGGTCTCCTAAACGATATCCTCGTTTATTTTTAACCCCACGTAAAGTAAGCGTAGATTCATCAAATGCATAATGGTCATCTGTTAAATCTTCTACACGGATTAATCCCTCTACTAAATTAGGAAGTTCAATAAACATTCCAAAACTCATGATACTACTAATCATACCCTCATATTCTTCTCCAATATGTTTTAACATATATTCGGCTTTTTTCATATCATCAACTTCTCGTTCACAGTCAATCGCATTTCTTTCCATTTCTGAAGTGTGTTCACATAAAACAGGAAGTTCTTTTTCCCAAAAAGCAACGGTATCTTTATCGACTTGATGATTGAATAAATATTTTCGAAGTAACCGGTGAACTGTCGTATCAGGATATCTACGAATGGGAGAAGTAAAATGAGTATAACACTTACTTGCTAAACCAAAGTGACCAATATTCGTAGAATCATAAACGGCTTTTTGCATACTTCTAAGTAGTAAAGACGATAAAATATGAAATTCTTTTTTATCACTTAATTGTCTTAATATATCTTGCATCATTCTTGGATGCATTTTCTTCATATCCCCTTTTACAGAATACCCTAAACTACCTACGAAATTCAAGAAATTGGTAATTTTTTCTTCATTTGGCTCACCATGTACACGATAAACAAATGGAAGTTCCATAAAATAGATACAGGTTGCAACTGTCTCATTTGCAGCTATCATAAAATCTTCAATTAATTTTTCACCTATACCACGGTTTCTTAAAACCACATCAATAGCTTCTCCTTGGTCATTTACAATTATTTTGGATTCATCTAAATCAAAATCGATATAACCTTTTTCCTCTTTATTTTTTCTTAAAATCAGTGCCAATTCTTTCATTTTGCGCAATGAATCTTGATATGGTTCATACCCCTCTGGAACGATATTTTCTTCCAAGATTTGGTTTACTTTTTTATAAGTCATTTGCTTGCGAGAACAAATCACACTTTCAAATATGTCATATGAAACAACTTCTCCTTTGGAATTAATTTCCATTACACAAGATACCGCAAGTCGGTCTTCTAAAGGATTGAGTGAACAAATTCCATTCGATAATTTATGTGGTAACATCGGAATCACACGATCTGCCAAATAAACACTAGTGCCTCTTTCGTAAGCTTCTTCGTTTAGTTTAGTTCCTTCTTTTACATAATAACTAACATCTGCAATATGAACCCCTAAACAATAATTCCCATTGTCTAATATTTGAATGGACACTGCATCATCTATATCTTTGGTATCATCACCATCAATTGTAAAAATCTCTTCTCCGCGTAAATCTCTTCTTCCAATCATTTCTTCCTTTGCCACTTCATCTGGAATTTGATTCAATTCTTCCATAACCTCTTTGGAAAATGTATCAGGAATTCCGTATTGATTGACAATGGATAAAATATCTACCCCTGGATCGTTTTTATGACCAATTATTTTTACAATTTCTCCATTATAATTATTATTCTTTAACTTATTGGTAACTTTTACCAGTACCTTATGTCCTTCCATAGCTCCCATACGGTGTTCTTTTGGAATCACAATATTTAGTTTTACCTTTTCATCATCTAAAAGGATCGTTCCAACTCCCTTTTTTATCGTATATTCCCCAACCATAAGTTTGAGTTTTCTTTCTACTATTTTTACAATGCGCCCTTCTAAACTGGTTCCCTTTTTGGATGTGATTTCTACAATCACTTTATCGCCATGGATTGCACTATTCATACAAGATGGTGGAATAAAAACGTCTTCGTCACCTTCAATATCTACAAATCCATAGCCCTTTTTGGTTGCCATCATACGGCCTAATTTTAAATGACTATTATGAAATAACATATAGTTATCTTTATGGGTACGATATAGTAATAATTCATCTTCCATCGCATTGAGTTCTTTTAGAAGATCTTTAAATTCTTCTACGGTCTGAAAACCCAATGCATCATTGATTTCTGTCACTGATAGTGCTTTTTTTTCTTGCTTCAGGAATTCTAATATTTGTTCTCTCATGATTCCACCTCTAGTATCATTATAATCTAATTTATTAAAAAAATATAGTATTTGAAAGCAATACTATAGGAATGTGTAAACTAAATTGTAAGAATTTGCACCCATTTTTTCAAAATTTCTTTATGTGTACTTTGCAAAATTAAATCATATCCATTGTCTGTTAAATTCGCAACCCTTTCCTCGACCAGTTTTTTAAATCGTAATTGTAGTTCATCGATTGTTTGAAATAAGTATGTATTTTTACTATTAATGAAATAATCCTGATAAGAAAAATGATATTCTATCAGTAGTTGCCTTTTCAGCAATAATGGAATATTGAGATAAGGAAAATCCATTTCTTCTTGGTAGAAATGAACAATCATCCATGCAATATAACATAAATCACTGTATATGTTTGCATCTATATATTTTTGTTTGATTACATTACTGGGTAATGTGTATAATAACTTTTTTTCTCTTTTGGTGAGTAAATATTCAGCTTGATATCCAATCAATAAAAATTGAAATTTGGGATATGTATGTGCAAGTGCTGATACCATAGACAAATGTTCATATTTGATATCTAAAATTAAAATGCATTTATTTTTTTTAGATATATGGTATTTTTGTAAAATTTCCCTATTGGTTTTTACCAAAGGAACAATGGGTAATTCCTTTGGTAAAACATAGATTTCTCTTTTCGTTTTCTTTTTTAAAATATTTTTAAATGCAGGCATTGTTACAACGATTCGGGTACACATATTACAAAATTGTTGAAAGCGTATCTGATAGGATTTACCTGTTTTATTTTGTTTTTTATAATTTTTTATCCATTTTGGTTCTTCCAATTCTGCTAAAAAGATAATTTTTTTAAGAGGATGTTCTTGGATGTATGATTTTATTTTGTTGGAACATTCTGCGACAATTAAAATTTCAAATTCTCTTTCTATATCTGTTGTATAAGGTAATTTTAATTCATCCAAATATGATAATACCTTTGTCAAATACCATCGATTTTCAATCAAAACTAGTATCATAAAAATCACCCATTATTAGTGTCTGCATATTTGATTACATTTATACTAGATACTTTTCATAATGATCATCAAAATCCGTAACACAAATGGTATGGATTGAATGGGAAAATAAGATGTCTGCTTTCATTTCTATGGTTTCTTTTTGATAATAAATTCTTGTAAAATCATTCCACTGATGAATATAGAATTGGTGTCCTTTTTTATCTTTCATGATAAGTTTAGAAGGTGCATGATGGTAAACGGGAAGTTTAAATTTGCTAATCATAACTTCTGGATTGGATGTAAGAAAATATTCCAAATTGGGATTTTTGTGATATCGATGTTGATAAGCGGTAATGAGAAGAGAAATTTCTTCTATACTGAGTTCTAAAGAAAGTGTAACTCGTTTGACTCCTTTTGCGTGTAAAAAAGCAACTGTATATGAATTGGTTACATTCAAAGAAGTATCAGAGTACAAAGGATGATAATAATCAATACTTCCAAGCTCACCTGCCATTTTTTTACCCCTACAAGGAACCAATGCATTCATGACTCTAGGCAAATGTAGTACCACCCGTTCATCTTCTTTTAATTTTTCATATAAATTTTTATCTTCAATATAAATTTGTTTGAACGGTTTTTCTTTCACATTCCAATAATTTTGTTCATCATGAATCCGAATGGTATATCCTTGTGGTTCTTCTATGGTAGGTACATCACGATGATAAGATTGTTTCAGATACGGTTTTTGATATTGTCTTTTTTGATTTAATGCTTCAATCGCTTGTCTGCGAATTTGATTCAACTCTTGTATGGGGACAAAAATGGAATCTTCTATTTCCATTTCTAATGTTTGCAATGTATATACTGTATCCCCCAATTTTTGTAATTGTTCTTTGATTCTTTTTGGTGTAAGGGGTGCATTTTGAGATGCCATTACAGGTATTGTTCCAATGGTAGTTACTGTATGCATTCCATCGCTGATTTGATAATGGATGCATTTCCCTTTTTTACATTTTATTTTTCCATGAATAGAAACTTTTCTCGTTTTTTTCTGAATCTGATTTTGAATCCATTCTAGATCATGAGAGTCGCTGGTCAATACCAGTTCATCTTTGGGTATAAATTTTCCTTTTAATGCAAAGGAAATGATATCCCCACAATTTCCTTGCTTGGTTAATTTTTTATTATGGTAAATTTTATTTAGTATACATCCATTATCTTCATAATGACCTAAAATACGAATTCCATCATTTTGGTGAACTGGGGAAATTAGTTTACAAGTAACCATTCCTTTGTCATAAGCGATTACTTCTCCTATTTTTATTCCAATATGATTGGGTCTTTTGGGGTTTAACCAATCTTGATCTTTTTCATGGAAAAGATATCCTTTGGTAAATTCTCTGTGAAATAGTTTTTTTAAAGTATTTTGTTCCTGTTCTGTTATTATTACTTTTTTTCCATTGCTAATATTGTCAATTGCGTTTCGATAAAGATGGGTTACATAATATACATATTCTGGTCTTTTCATACGCCCTTCAATTTTAAGACTATCAACACCGATCTCCATTAATTCTTCTAAATGTTCTAATCCATTCAAATCTTTTGGGCTTAAAATATAAGATCCTTCATTGATTGGTTTGTTTTGATTGTACAATGTATAAGGCATTCTACAGCATTGACTACAAGTACCTCTGTTTCCACTCCTACCACCTATCATACTACTCATAAGACATTGGCCAGAGTAACAAAAGCATAAGGCCCCATGAATAAAAATCTCAAGTTCTATGTTACAATTTTTTTTAATAGTACGAATGGTATCTACATCAGTTTCACGCGCCAAGACTACCCTTGTTAAGCCAAGTTGTTCTAGTGTTTTCACGCCCTCAATATTATGAATATGCATTTGGGTTGAAGCATGTATTTCTAATTGTGGATAGGTTTGCCTCACCAAATCCATCATTCCCAAGTCTTGTATAATAATTGCATCTACACTATGTTTATATAAAAAATCAATATAATCCAAAAAAAGTTCAATTTCACTTTCGTAAACCAATGTATTGACTGTTATGTATACTTTGACTCCATATAAATGTGCATAGGAGATAGCCTCTATTAATTCTTCGTTTGAAAAATTACCTGCAAAGCTACGTGCACCAAAAGCATAACCACCCAAATAAACCGCATCACAGCCACCTTCAATTGCGGCTTTGAGGCATTCCATATTTCCTACGGGACTTAACAGTTCTGGTTTTTTCATGTGGTTTCTCCTTTGTCGATAAAGTGCTTTTTTGTTTTTTGTTTTTTGTTTTTCTTGAAATTCATCATATTGACTTCTAGTTCCATAAAAATATGGGATGTCCATATCCTGTACTTCATCATGTGCTACAATATAAAAAATAACAGAATCATCTATGAAGCACTCTTTTACCATCAAATCTACCAATTCTTCTGGTAAAGTATTGGCTTTTTTTATTTCAGCTTGTCCTTCTATTCTATAATAAAAACGATACTGCATATGACACCTACTTTTCTCATTGGTTTTTCTATTTATATCATATCATAATTCTATTATTTTTGACAAAATCATTCAAAAAAAAACGATTTTAGAAATCGCTATTGATTGGTGATTCATCCAAATGATTTTGTAGGCTTTCTATTTTATATCCTTTACTTATCATATAGGAAATAATGGTTGGCAATTCTTTTTCTACTGTTTTATGAATTGGCATAGAAATTATACTTCCTGCAGATAATTGTTCTTTGATTTCTTTCAATGGATAATTTTTTACAATGATATTAGGTCTAATGGTATAATTTTTGGATAAAGAACACAATTTTAAAGTGGTTAAATCGGCAACTTCATTGTAACAATAGCCTATCTTTTGCTTCCCTACTTTTTTAATAAAAGTATCCATCCAAGCATAAGAGCTATCACTATAGTCTCTATTATAGCTTAAGTTTCCAACATTGTGTCCTTGATGCATTAATTGTACTAAAATATCGTTGTTTTTTTCTAACCATTTACCATCTACAAAAAAATTACCTTTTACATCTTTTTCATCTAATATTTTTAATATAGTATCAATCTGATCATTTTCTTCTACAAGAAAAATAAGACTTACCATATTTTTTTCTGTATTTCCACTAATAATATATTTATCAAACGTATTTTTTATACTCACCGTTGGACTTGTTTCTTGATAAACTAAAAGGTTATTGTTAAACTTTCCATATCGTTTCATTTTATTATAACTGTCATTTATATTTACTTCTTTGCCATTGATGCCTGGAATAATCGTATCCTCTATAATGGTTGCATCTTTGGCTTCTATTTTATAATTTTCATTTTCATTTTTAATGGCAATCATAATTTCATCATATTCTTTGACTACATTGACTGTTTTTTCTGTGTATAAAAAACTCAAACAAACAAGTGATAAAAGACCAATGCCTTCGAATACCTTTTTCATCAACTCACCTTAATGAAGTATATGAAAAGAAGAACGAAAACTTGCTACTTCAAATCATAATTTAAGTGAAATAATTCTGGTAAAACAAAAAGTCCATCTTTTCGAATCAATCTGTGATCGAAATAAATCTCCCCACCACCATATTCTTTTCTTTGAATCAAAACCATATCCCAATGAATGGCTGATTGATTTCCATTAAAAGCATCATCATAAGCTTGCCCAGGTGTA
The DNA here is from genome assembly GCA_949065595.1 of uncultured Bacilli bacterium. Taxonomy (GTDB): domain Bacteria; phylum Bacillota_I; class Bacilli_A; order RF39; family UBA660; genus UBA5026. The sequence continues at coordinate 43,733 of CARSXK010000006.1, read as the reverse complement.
AAATGAATACTACCAATAATTTTTTCATCAAATAAAATATCTCCCATAGGATTTAAAATTTTAGGATTGAGTCCAAGGGAAAACTCACCTATATATCTTGCACCTTCATCGGTATTAAAAATTTCATTTAATTTTTCTTGATTTCCGTCACATGTTGCTTCTATTATTTGACCATTTTTAAATTTTAAACAAACATTACGGAATACATCCCCATGATATGGACTTGGCGTATTGTATGTAATGATTCCATTCACACTTTCTTTAATAGGTGCGGTAAAAATCTCTCCATCAGGAATATTGCTTTCTCCACAACATGGAACCACATTCATTCCTTTTATTGAAAATGTAATATCTGTATTAGGTCCTAAAATTCGTACCTGATCTGTTTCACGCATCAATTTTTCCAACGGTTGGATGGCTTGATACATTTTTTCATAATCGACATTCATAACTTCTATTGCATAATGATTGAAATCATCGGTTGTCATACCAGCTTTATAAGCATCTAATTTAGATGGATAATTCAAAAGCACCCATCTTCTTTCATTGATTCTAATATAATCGCTTTCCTTGGTAGCTTCCCCTAATTTTTTTCTAATATCAGCGTTCATTTTACTATTTTCAAAATCATTGGTTGTATAACGAATATTAATAAAACAATCGATATTTTCTACATCAAATGTAGCTCTTTTTTGAAGTTCCTGTATGCGCTTTTCTGTTGTTAATTCTTGTAATAATGCCTGCACCTCTGGTTCTTTAATTCTTACAAAAGGAATCCCTTTTTGTTGTGTAATTTCGCGAATCAAACATTTGATTAGTTCTTTGGGTTGATCTGTTTGAGTGGTAATTAACACTCTATCATTTTCTTTGATTTTTAAAGAATAATTCACAATTGTTTTACTTAATTTTTGTAATCTTTCGTCCATTTTTTCACTCTTTTCTATCCCTTTCATACTATATTATGAAAGGAGGAATACTATGTATTCTAATTATGGAACTATGCCTAGTTTTCCACAAACGTCACATGAATTCACAAGCAATCCAGTGATGTCTTCTAATTCTATAAATCCATATTCCAATAATCAAATGGTATCATCAAATGACGACCGTATAATTGCTGGTGGATTTTTAGGGCCATTTATTTTAGGAGGTATTACAGGTGGGTTACTTGCTCCTGCTTTCTATCCTAGACCTTATTATCCTTATCCATATCCATATTATGGACCATATTATCGTTAATATACAAAAAAAGACAGTTCACCTATGGACTGTTTTTTATCGTTTTAATCTGTTTTTAGAATGCGTTTCAATATTTTGGAATGTATCAACTGTTTGGCAATCCATCTTTCTAATATGGTAAAGAAGAAAAGACCAACTCCCATTAGGATAAGAGTAATTCCTATCATTTGAACGGAAAAAGAACAGATAGAATAGAATTCTTTTAGAAAATAAAATTGGAGGCCAAATAAAACAATCATTCCAATCCATAATCCTTTTCGCATCTTATCAAATGGAAGGCATAGTTTATATAATAATAATAACCCTGTAAAAGCAGTTAATAAAACAGAAAGACTAGACACTTGTTCCAGCGAAAATACATGCATATGGGACAATATACTTAAGCTTATCATATGAAAGATAACTGTCAGAGCAGTTGGAACCGAATTTTTTAATATGTTTTCAAAAAATTTACCTTTGATTCGTTCATAATTGGGTTCGAGGGCCAATACAAATGATGGAATACCAATGGTTGTTACACTGATTAACGTCAGTTGAATTGGTTCAAAGGGATAAGGTAAATGAATGAATAGAAAAATCATGGCCATTAAAGTTGCATAAATGGTTTTACTCAAAAATAAAGAGGAAGAACGCTCAATATTATTGATTGATCTTCTACCTTCTTCTACCACCTTTGGCATCGCATCAAAATTAGAATCTAATAGTACTAGTTCAGCTACGTTTCTAGCGCCATCACTTCCAGAGGCCACTGCAATACTACAATCAGCTTCTTTCAATGCTAGTACATCATTAATTCCATCTCCTATCATCGCAACTGTATGATTTTGTTTTTTTAGTGCCACAATTAATTTCTTTTTTTGTTCAGGTGATACTCGTCCAAAGATTGTATATTGTTCTGCCACCTCTTCTATTTCATCATCGGATAATTGACTCACATCGATGGCCCTTTCATACCCTTCTATTTGTAGATATTTGGCAATATTGGAAAGGGTTTTTATATGGTCACCTGATATCATTTTTACTTGAACACCCTGTTTTTTAAAATAGTCAAGGGTTTGTTTGGCTTCTTTACGAATTTTATCCTTGATAAATAAAAGAGCAATCAATTCTAATTCTGAAGGCAAAGATTCTTTGGTCACAGGCTCGTTACTATGAAATAACCCAACAACTCGATGTTCTTCACTATAAAAATTAATTGTCTCTTTTAAAGAAGCACTCATACTATTTCTTACAAATTCAGGTGCTCCTAAAATATAACTTCCTTCTTTTTCAAAGTATACTGCAGACCATTTTCTTTGAGACGAAAACGGAATAAAATACTTACTAATCAAATTTTTCCCCTTTTGGTATTGATTGCGAATTGCTTCTATGGTTGCATTGTGATCTGTGATATTATTGCCATAGTCTGCTAGAATTGACTGTATTTTGTTAGCTGTATAGTTGCCATATGGTAATAAATCTACTACTTCCATCGTTCCTTCTGTAATGGTTCCTGTTTTATCTAAACAAATGATATCAGTACGAGCCAACATCTCCATACAATAAAGGTCTTGTACTAAAACTTTATATTTAGCAAGTCTAATAATACTAACAGCAAAAACCATACTAGTAAGTAATACCAATCCTTCTGGTATCATCACAATCAAGGCTGCAACTGTGTGCAAAATAGAATCTTGGATTGTACTTCCTGAAATAGACATTTGCCTATAAAAAAGGAGGCATCCAATTGGTATAATCAGAAATGAGATTATTTTGACAATGCGGTTGATGACCTGCATAATTTCGGAACGTACTTTTTTCATATATTTGGCATCATGTGTAATTTTGGCAGTATAATTATCCAATCCAATATGTTTCACTTGGACACTACATTTTCCACTCATCACAAAACTACTAGAAAGAATGGTATCGCCTTTTTTCTTCTGAATTAAGTCACTTTCACCGGTAATGAAAGCTTCACTTACTTCACATTCTCCTTCTAGAATGGTACAATCAGTCACAACTTGATTTCCTGTTTCATAAACAATGACGTCATCTAATACGATATCATTAATGCCAATATGCTGTTTTAATCCGCTCCGAATGGTGGTTACTTTTTTACTTGCAAGTACAGATAATTGATCCACAATTTTTTTAGAACGAATTTCTTGGATGATACTAATAAAGCTATTAGAAATTACTACTCCCATAAAAAGTAGATTTTTGATAGAACCAGTAAATACAACCGCACTTGCAAGAAATATATTTAAAAGATTGAAGGGAGTAATGATATTACCCCAAATAATTTGCCCTATTGTTTTGGTTGGAATGGTGGTATCATGATTGATTAAATTTTGTTTTATTCTACTCTTTATTTGTTCTTCTGTTAAACCTAGATTAGAATCTGATATCCATTTTTCTTCTCTCATGTTCACACCTCTTTTTTAGTATACCACAAATTTGCAAAAATTAAATTACGATTCTGTAACAAAAAAGAAGCTATTTTGCTTCTTCGGTTGCCCGCGTTTCACGAATGACAGTCACTTTAATTGTTCCAGGATATTGCAACTCATTTTCAATTCTGGTTTTAATATCACGTGCTACTTTATAACTACCCAAATCATCTATTTCTTCTGGTTTTACAATAACGCGGATTTCACGTCCAGCTTGTACCGCAAATGTTTTTTCTACACCTTCTATACTGTTTGCAATATTTTCTAACTCTTGTAACCGTTTGATGTAGTTTTCAAGTGAATCATTTCTTGCTCCTGGTCTAGATGCAGACAAAGTATCTGCAATTGCCACTAAAACAGAAATGACACTTGTTGCATCTGTATCTCCGTGATGAGACTCAATCGCATTAATGATGATGTTATTTTCTTTGAATTTGTTTGCGATTTCACTTCCTAAAGTTACATGGCTACCTTCTACTTCATGATCGATTGCTTTTCCAATATCATGCAGTAATCCAGCCCGTTTGGCCAAAGCCACATTTTCACCCATTTCTGATGCTAACAACCCACAAAGGTGTGCCACTTCAATGGAATGCTGTAATGCATTTTGCCCATAGCTAGTACGGAAGTGTAATTTTCCCAATAATTCCACCAGCTCTGGTTCTACTTTTGTAATACCTAGTTCAAATATAGCCGCTTCTCCTATTTCACGAACTTTCACATTCATTTCTTTGGATACTTTATCATATATTTCTTCTATTCTGGTTGGATGAATTCGTCCATCTTTAATCAATGTTTCAATAGTTACACGAGCAATTTCTCTTCGAAATGGATCAAAACTCGATAAGACAATAGCCTCTGGTGTATCATCAATAATTAAATCGACTCCTGTTACGGCTTCAATGGTACGAATGTTTCTACCTTCACGGCCTATAATTCTACCTTTCATTTCATCGTTTGGCAAAGTAACAACTGTCACTGTTTGCTCATTCGCAACATCCCCTGCATATTTTTGCATACAACTTACTAACATGGATTTTGCCTTTTTATCTGCTTCTAGTTTTGCCTCTGATTCTCGGTCTTTGATATAAGCTGCAATTTCTAAACTCATCATCTCTTCTACTTTTTTAAGTACCAAATCTTTGGCTTCTTCTTTGGAATATCCAGCAATCCTTTCTAATAAATCGATTTGCTGTTTCTTCAGTTCCTCTACTTTTACTTGTTCTTTTTGGATGTCTTTTTGTTTATTAATTAAATTATTTTCTTTTTCTTCTAGCATTTGTTCACGATTTTGTAATGTTTGATCTCTGCGATCCATATTTCCTTCACGTTGTAATAGACGATCTTCTGACGCCTTTAATTCATTCTTTTTTTCTTTTACTTCTTTTTCAAAATCTACTTTTAATTTATGTGCTTCTTCTTTGGCTTCTAAAATACTATCTCTTTTAAATTTGTCTGCTTCTTTTTTTGCATTTTCAATTAACTTTTCTGCTTTTAAAGCAGCTTGATTCCCTTTGAAATAGTTGATTAAAAACATAATTATAATTCCAACAAAAAGTCCTATTAAGATGAGTAAAATGGAGAGAATTACTTGATTCATAATTGTTCCTCCATTCCAATATTCATTTGATTGATAAGCAAAATGATTATTTCGCCTATACTCATTTTAAAGAATATCTGCTGATAAGTCAAGGTATTTCTAATAATTCATTTATGGGGCTAAAACAAGTCGAAAGGCACTGCTATCTAATTGATTACCGGTGTAACAACTAAAGAATGCGATTCCTGTCCTTGAAGTTCCAGCAAGCCCTCCACGATTAAACCAAGGTGACTCACTACTCGCAAAATAACTTGTAGTATTCCAACTCGATAATAAATTTTCACCAAATGGTCCCATTTCTCCTGTCGCATCCCCTAATATACGATTAGAATAGCTAGTATAAGAAGTTGAATTATAACTATCATAATATTTACTCCAATTCGGATTTGTAAAAAAATCTGGATATTTGTTTGTAATTTCACTTGCACTTCCTTCGACTGTAGATGTCTTTGTATATCCCATTACAAGATCCCATGAGCCTCCACTCATATCATATATTCCTGTAATGTTTCCAGTGGTAGAGGCTGTATATCCTATCTCTGTATTATAGGCACTACCGCTATTGGCATACCCAGTGATAAATTGACCATTTTGTGTAATTTCTCCATTCGTCCCATAATGAGAGTGAGATAAATAAACAACGGCTCCCCATTCTGTATTTTTCATCATATGACTTTCTAATTCTCTTTGATATTCATAGCTGGTTTGAAACATATTTCCTAACACTGTCGTCCCCCAACTATAAGTATTCGGTTTGATGATGACTTTGGAAGCATCTGCCTGGTTAATTTGTGCTTCTTCTTTGGTTGTTGCTCCTTCATAACCTGTTTCAAATTTTCCTACCCATATTCCATTCGTATGAAATGATAAAAAGGCAGGGTGTGTCATATAATCTCCAACTTGGCAATTGCCAGATTCTCCTGATACCCCTGGTGTTGTACATTCTCCTTCTTGGGTATCTATCGTATTTTCTAGTCCAAATTTGATGGAAATACTATGTACTTTACTGTTATCTAAACCTGTTAGACCATTATATTCTCCCAAATCCCACAGTTGGTAACTATATTTGGGGATCCATACAAAATAACTTTCGATATTTTCTTCGGCTATTACATTTCCAGGGTTATAGGCAGCAGTTTCATCTTTTAATATAACTGCATTGGCCCATTCTTTACTTTCATATCGATACCATCTTTTGGTAATATCCGCTTTTCTTACTACCCCATCGCTAGAAATTGTAACTGGAACCAGTTTTTCTTTTAGTACAGGATCTGCTCCATTTAATAACAATTCTTTATATGGTTCTTTATCATCATCTGGCAATGGATACTCAACATCTGGTTGCACGGTTTGGCATTCGTCTATATTTACAAGAGAATATTGGCCATTCGCATATTCATTTATATCCGCTTTTACTACTTTATTCAATGGAATTTCTTTGCCTGTTGTAACATCTTTTAATGGTTTTTTCAATTTTCCATCATTGGTTAATGTTTCTAATAAAATACAATAGGTTGCCCCAGAAACCATTGGATATTCGTTTTCCCTTTCTTGTAAATACAGTTCTGTTGCGCTCGCAATTAACTGAAGTGAGGCATCACTGATATTTTTCTTTTGAGACTGAATTTGATTTACTATGGGCGGTAAAACAACCAATGTCAATAAAGCCATAATTAATACAACCGCAATCATTTCAATTAAAGTAAAACCTTGTCTTTTCATATCTTCACATCCTCATATAATAACATTATAACCATTTCTTACAAAAAAAACAACCATTCCGATTTTAGAATGGCTTTTTCTTTTATAAGTAAAACTTACTTTATTTGGTTGCTTCTTTTTCTTTTACAACTTCTTTTCCTTTATATGTTCCACAATTTGCGCATACTCTATGCCCTCTTACTGCAGCTCCACACTTTGGACAAGTTACGGTTGCATTTTCGCTTATTTTATAATGCGTACGACGTTTTCTACCTCTTGTTTTACTTACTTTTCTAAAAGGTACTGCAAACAATTGTAATTCTAATTTCATTTTAGTCTACACCTCGCTTTTCATTTAACAAATCACTTAATTTTTGAAGTTCAGGATTTATTTTTTCATTTGGTTCCTCCGTGCAAAGTTTCCAACCATTTCCTTCTAAAGAAAGGCCTTCTGCATCTTCACTTACCACACGTGAAGGAATTTCTACCAATATATTTTCCCATATAATTGGAAAAATATCAATAGTATTTTCTATTTTTTTATCATTTTCAGCAAGTTCTTCTAACAATTCTTGAATATTACCTTGAATATGAATGAAAAAAGGATAAACAACTGGCTTTAATGTAATCGCACATGATAATACCATACTTCCACTCACATTACAATCTAGGACATAATCTTCCATATTATTCTTTGTAATCAATCCTTCTATATCTACATCATTTAATTCTATGAGAGAAGTACCATTTAATTCCTCTTTGGAAAATGTTCTAATTTCATGAATCGGAATCTCTGAATCGACTCCACTTTTTAACCTTGTGATATCTATTTTCATATAAAGTCACCTGCCACATTATAGCACACCATACTGTATTTTTCAATCTATTTATGATATGATGATTTTGGTGATGGTATGTGTAGTGTTGGTATTATTTGTGAATATAATCCATTCCATAATGGACATTTGTTCCATTTAGAGCAAATCAAAAAGCGATTTTCTAATCATAAAATTGTTCTTGTTATGAGTGGTAATTTTACACAAAGAGGCGATGTTAGTATGATAAACAAATGGGATAAAACTGAAATCGCACTTTATTATGGTGTTGATTTGGTTGTAGAACTCCCTTTTGTATTCGCAGTACAAAGTGCAGATATTTTTGCACACGCATGTATTGAACTTCTAGATATGCTTCAAGTCGAATACTTGGTATTTGGTAGCGAATGCAATCAAATTGATAAATTAATCGAATGTGCAAAAATTCAATTAGAGAACAAGAAATACAATAGATTAGTCAAACAGTATTTGGATGAAGGAATCAATTATCCAACCGCCTTATCGAAAGCTTTATATAATCTATCTGGAAAAAGAATACAACAACCGAATGATATATTGGGAATGACTTATATTAGAGAAATTCTAAAAGCAAACAGTAAAATAAAGCCAATGTGTATTCCAAGAATGAACGACTATAATGCGATAGATTTAGAAGGTCCAATGAGTAGTGCGACAAGCATTCGTCATGCTGTGCAAAATGGATTGGATGTGGGATTATATGTTCCCGCAAAAACATTAGACTATATTCATCATCCATGTTTTTCGGATGATTATTTTCCTTTGTTAAAGTATAAAATATTAACAGATTTCCAGCATTTGGAACAGTTTCAAACAGTAGATGAAGGAATAGAAAACAGAATTCGTAAATTTATTATAACTTCAACGAGTCTAAATGAATTTATTCTAAAAATGAAAACCAAACGATATACTTACAATAAATTAAATCGAATGTTTACCCATATTTTATGTAATCTAACCAAAAAAGAGATGATGCAATTTCAAAAAATAGAATACATTCGTATTCTTGGATTTAATAAAAAAGGAAGGGAGTTATTAAAAAAGCTGAAAGGGGAAGTCCCTATTCCTATTGTAACAAATTTCTCTTCTATTGAGCATCCGATGTTAGAGATGGAATTTAGGGCTACTTGTGTATATGCCAGTATCTTTGAGGAAAAGCAAAAAATAAAGTTAATAGAAAGTGAATATAAAAATTCCCCCATTATAAAATAGTGTTTTTGTAGACACTATTTTTGATTTCTTTCATTGTTTCTATAGGGTATTTATCAAAAAAAAATGATTGAAATAGGGCTTTGCCTAGCTTTTCATTTTTGCATCCATTGTTCTTTTTCTTCCTTACTTTAGCTATTTATTATACCATTCATATTGGTTTAAATTCAAATCATCTAAAACAAGCAAAATTTATAAACTTATTTTATTTGTCTTTTTTTTGCCTTCATAAAGTTTATTTTTCGATAAATAGGAACCAAATACCGGAAAATAAAATACATTGCTTTCTTTAAAACCAAATCAAATTCTCCAATCATTTCTACGTAATCTCCACCAAATTTTTTTTTAAATTCATGAAGTCCATATAAAGGATTTTCCTTTCTTAAATCACCAATTGTTCCAAATTGATCATAAATTTCGATTCCTTTTTTATAATAATATTCTATATGAGATTGATATGTTTTATAGTTGGCATATGTTTCCGATAAAATATTATGATTTCCAGCATATAAGACCCAGGCTTTATTTCCATATTCAATAATAAAATGAGCGCTTAACGTAATTTCGTCTCCATATTCTCGTTGATATTTCTGATATTTTTCTATATCAGATTCTATTTTTTCTAATTGTTTTTCAAGTTCTTTCTTTTTGGAATTTTGGCTTTTACTACATTTTTCTAATCGCATAAGTGGATCTTGTTCTTTTTTTATCATTTCTTTGCGGTTTTCCAATATTTTTTGGATTTTATTGATATTGGCAATTCCCAAAAAGATTTCACAAGCGTTGTGTTCTTTCCATATCTCATATAAATCTTGATAATAAGTCATTCCATGGGTAATGAATTCTTTTCGATTTTCTGTAATACGCATTAGTTCATAAAAAGTTGGAATATCTTTTGGGGTTGCGATTTTTACTTCAATTCCCAATTCTTCTGCTTTTTTAATACGTTGTTTTGTTGTTTTCGAAAAATTATCTTTGATTTCTTCTAACGTTTTTTTGAAATTGATTCGGAATGTATAGCGAGGTTGACTCAAATTAAAGTTTTGAGTAAAACCCAAATGACGAAATCCTAGATTTTTAAAATCATTTAATATTTTCTTACCATCATACGGCAATTTCACAAGCTTCCCATTGCAATCTTCTTGTTTTAGAATAATATCAGAATCGAGCTTGATAAAAATTGCTTTCTTTTTTTTCCCATATTGTTTGATATATTTTACAAATGTGGTTAATTGCTCTGTATCATCCATATTCATCACAAACCCACGAGGAATATAAAAATAACAGTAATGGAAAGGTAGTTTTTTTTGCAACATTAGGGTAGCTGCAACTAATGTACCTTCTTTATTCTTTAATCCTACATAATGAGGAATAAAATTTTTGGCTTTACGCGCAAATGTTCCCCAGGCATAACTTTGTAAGTAATGGGATTTATAAGGATTATTTTTCACAAATGTTTCATAGGTTTCATAATCTATATTTTCAATAAATTCCATAATAAAACCTCCTCTATTATTTAGTATACCATAGAATATCAGAAATAAAAAAGAAGATTTAGATTTCTTCTATTTTCATAAAATTGGTTGTTCTATTTTGTGTATTATTTGGAAAACCACCTGTTACAATAATGGCATCTCCTTTTTGCAAATCCATTAATTTTTGTGCTTGAATTTTGGCATCAGCAACCACTTCATCGGTACTATTATAAATAGGTACAATGGTAGTATAAACACCATAACTTAATGCGAGTGAACGGGCTGTTTCATGGGTTGGACAAGCCGCTAGTACAAAAGCATTAGGTCTTAAATTGCTCATCTGTTTTGCTGTATAACCACTCATGGTTGCAGCAACAATAACCTTGGCATTCAGCTCTTTGCTTGCGGTTACTACACTATTTGCAATAACAGATGTAATGTCTTTGGTGCGAGATACTTTGTATTCATCTTTATATACATTATAGCTTTCCACTGTTTCACATATTTGTGCCATTGTTTTAATTGTTTCTACTGGATAATTACCGATTGTTGTTTCATCACTAGTCATAATGGCATCACACCCAGTAATGACTGCATTGGCAACATCAGTTACTTCTGCATTGGTTGGTCTAATATTGGTTTTCATGCTATACATCATTTGAGTTGCCATAATGACTCTTTTTCCTTTGGCATGACATTTATCAATCATCATTTGTTGATAAAGTGGTAATTTTTCAACACCTGTTTCTGTTCCCAAATCGCCACGGGCAATCATAATCACATCAGATGCCTCAACAATTTCATCTAAATGATCCATTGCATATTGTGTTTCCACTTTCGAGATAATTTGCATCGTTTCTTTTCCATATTTTTTACATAAAGCTCTAACAGCTTCTATGTCCTCTTTACTATTGACAAAGGAAATTGCTAAAAAGTCTCCATCATGCTCACATGCATACTGAATGTCCGCTTCATCCTGCTCACTGATATATGGAATATCTAATTTGATACCAGGAATACAAACACCACGTCTACTTTTAATGATTCCACCATTCAAGATACGACATGTAATTCCTCCGTTAGCATCATCTATATCTTCTACTACTAATCTGTAAAAACCATCATCAATTAAAATTTCCATTCCTATTTCAATGCTTTTTAAAATTCCTCTATAATTAAAACAGATGGCATCCTTTGTTCCTTCGATTTCTTCTTCAACGATGCGAATGGTATTCCCCGCAATCAATTCAATTTTATCATCTTGAAAAGCACATGTTCTTAAATCAGGTCCTTTGGTATCATATAAAATAGCAATATCCGTTTTCAGTTCTTCATTGGCTCTTTTGACCAATGCTTCATCAATTGCACGTTCTTCCAATGTTGCATGTGAAAAGTTGATACGCGCAACATTCATCCCTGCTTCTACAAGTCCTTTAAAGGCTTCCCAAGTTTGGGTCGATGGCCCAATACTACATATAATTTTTGTTTTTTTCATACATACACCTCTTCTAATTTTGCCGAACAGAATTCATTTTATCATATGTTTTGTTAGAATGCAACCAAAACATCCCTATTGTTTCAGGATATTCAACTTGAGTATAAGCAACCATTATTAATGCCTAGTTATTCTTTATTTTCTAGTAAAGAAAGTAGTTCTTCTTCCGTCAATTTGGATAGTATAATTTGATCTCTTGTATCACCTTCAATGACTTGCTCACTCAAATGACGTTTTTTCTCTTGTAACTTTAGTATTTTTTCTTCAATGGTACCTTTTGCAATCAAACGAATCACTTCCACCACATGTTTTTGTCCAATACGATGAGAACGGTCGGTTGCTTGATTTTCTACTTGGGGATTCCACCACAAATCTAAATGGATTACCACATCCGCACTTGTTAAATTGAGTCCTGTTCCTCCTGCCTTTAAGGAAATAAGAAAAACATTGGTCCCATCTTGGTTAAAGGCATCTACTAGTTGTATTCTTGTTTTACTTGGGGTACTTCCATCCAAGTAATAAGAAGTAATTCTGTTTTCTTTCAATTCTTGTTCTACTAATTTTAAAGCAGATGGAAATTGAGAAAACAGTAATATTTTATGTCCGTTTTGAATTGATTCTTGAAGAATCTGTATCAATGCATCCAATTTTCCACTTCGAATATCAGTATCCATATAAAGTTTCGGGTCAATACAAATTTGTCTCAACCTCGTCAGTAATGATAAAATTAGAATTTGACTTTTCGAAAATCCTTCTGTTTGAAGGGTATGATGCAGCTCTTTTTTGGTTTTTTCTAATTGTGCTAAATAGAGTTTCTTTTGTTCTTCTGCCATATCCACATAAATGTTGGTTTCAATTTTATCTGGTAATTCTTTTAACACATCTTTTTTCTTTCTTCTTAAAATAAAAGGAGAAATTTGAACATTTAATTTTTCTAATAATTGTGGGGATTCTTGAATGGCCTTGATACTATATTTTACCTTGAATTGAGAATATGTGGATAAAAATCCTGGCATCAGAAAATCAAAGATACTGAATAATTCTAATAAAGAATTTTCAATTGGAGTTCCAGTAAGGGCAAATCTTGTTTTGGCATGAATGGTTTTAATCATTTTAGTAATTTCGGCATTGATATTTTTAATATTTTGGGCTTCATCAATAATACAAGTATCAAATGTATAAGATTGGTAATACGCGATATCTTGTCTAAATAGTCCATAGCTTGTCAATACTACGTCATAGGTTTCTAATTTTTGAAATGCTTTTACCCGTTTTTGTTTTGATTCATTCATAATAATATAGCTTAATTCAGGAGCAAATTGTTTGAATTCATGTTCCCAGTTATAGATTAACGAAGTAGGAACAATTAATAATATGGTATTTTTATTTTCTTTTCTTTTTTGTTTGATATATTCAATGGTTTGTAATGATTTTCCAAGTCCCATCTCATCTGCTAAAATGCCACTAAAGCCACATTTGGAAAGTGTAAGCATCCATTTGATTCCTACTTTTTGATAATCTCTTAAAATAGACATATTGTCACTTTCAAAAGAAATATTGGTATCCTTATATTGTTTGAATTGTTCTAGAAATTGATGTAAACTATCATCCAACTTGATATATTGATTTTCTTCTAAAGATAAGCTTTTATAAAGTGGCATAGTTCCTTTTCCTTGTTCTAGTTCTAAAGTATCTGTAAGTTTTAAAAATTGTTGCATCGAATCAGCAGTTAAGTCCATGTAACTTCCATTGCTCAAACGATAAAATTTTTTCTTCATTTTTAAAGATTTTATGAGAGATTCTAGTTCTTCTTCCTCTATATGTTCTACATCAAATTGATAAGATAGTATGTTGTCCTTTCCAAGCGAAAAACTGCTTTGTACCCCTACATGATGGAATACTTTCATTTCTCTTAACTCTTGGGATACATACACATCGTATTTTTTTGAAAATGCTTGTAAGCCACCTTCCAAAAAGGCAATGATTGCATGATTGTCTTCTAAAATAAATTCTTTTTCATGTAACCTAAAACCCATCGCATACAATTCTTCTTGGTATATAGCTTCTATTTTTTCATCTCTTTTTAAATAAGTGCCATCCCAATCATTGTCTTCTTCGAATATTTGTTTTTCTATGTCTTGATAACATAACATAATTTTTCCATGGATTTTTGTTTTATTCTTTTCAAAATAATATTTAACATTGGGCAATTCTAATTTTATTTTTTCTTGTAATGTTTGATCTAATTTCGTATTGGAAATAATTTTAGGCAACACATTTTTGGTAAATGATTTTATTTCTTCTTGTTTGATAATGATATCTTGTTTTTGATTTTCTTGTAATAATTTTAGCATAGCAGCTTCTTTGACATGATACATTTTTTCTCTCATCATAACATATTCGTAATTAGAAATAAAAGGAGTGATTTGTTCTTTGTGGATTTGAAAGTGAATGTTTTCTCCCAATGACTCTAAAGCCATCGTCAATGGAAATTCTTCCTGAATTCCAGAAAAATGATAAGTATAATAACCTATTTGTACCGTAAATGGCTTTTCATACAATAGTTTCATAAATTGTAATAAACTTTCGTTGGTTAAACGAATCCATTCTAGCTGTTTTTCCATGACATGGTACCCATAGAAACTGCGATATGAGGGATTTTGACTATCTACATAAAAAGCAAGAAATTCAATTATTTTTTTATCCGTTTCATCAAACACATAATCTGTGTAGCGATAGGTAAACTTTTGTCCAAACCCCACTTCTCCTTCTTGTGTTTGATAAGCTTGAATAAAATGTTCTAAATTTTTCTTTATGATATATTTTTTTTCTTCGCCAATTCTGACCTGTAATTCATAAGTATCTGGATTTCTATAATCCATTAATTTTAAGTTGATATCAAGCGTAATTTTCTTTTTCTTTTTTGTTTCAAATAGTCCCAATAGTTTTTGATTGAAGTCACTATCATATTCACTATTTAACTCGGCAATCATTTGATTTACTTCATCTTCATGTTCAATTAAATACATAATCGCAAGAGCGATATGAGGGCAATATTCAAGCCCTGGTTTACAGCCACAATCCATACCAAACATTTGGTATTCTTTATTAATTATAATAGTGATAGGCAGTTGTTCATAATGAAAATGTACTTTGATGCGATTGTTTAATTTTTCATATGAATCATAAGCTAATTTATCTTTATCTAGATTTAATGCTTGAATATAATTAGAAATTCCTACAATTTTTGTCACATCTTCGATTGTTACTATTTTAGAACGCATGCAATCACCTCAAATATTTATAGTATACCATAGATATATTCGCATTATCTAGTACTTATATGACAAAATGTAGCGTTAAGCTCGATGTGATACCTTTTATTAAAAAAAACTATATTTCAAAAATTAGATAAATATATAATCCGCAAGTCGTTATTTGATAGGTGGCTTTGCATGTGAAATTAAACTAAAATTTTAGTAAGTAATATAGATTAGATAAACCACCTATGAAAATAACGACATCATACTATAAAATGAAAGGTTGTGTTGAAAACACCTGTGGAAATTTTATCAAAAGACCTGTCTATAAACACTTTTCTATTACAATTTTTATTATGTTAATACTTAAAAAAATTATTGTTTACAGACAAGTCTATTGCAATTTTAAACATTCTGTCCTAGTTTATACGTGATATTCTATCATTAATTTAATTATAAGTATAGAAATAAATAATCACGTGCAAACTAGGGCAGAACTCTTTTAAATTAAGAATTTCCACTATGCACTAAAATTGTACAGGCATTGCCTGTTATATTCAAACCTTTTACCATAGTTTATGTGAATAAGAGAAATGGTAAAAGGTTTGAATATCTGCAAGCCAATAGGGAGCAAAATAAAAACACATTTCTGTGGTGTATTTATTACAGATTTTGAAAATCTGTAATATACCTATTTTCCTTTTATTTTAAAAGGAAAAATCTTTACTTATATACCAAAAAATAGTATAATTATGATAGGAATAACTAGTTAGTTTAGGTGCTATTCCCTTTTTACTTTTTTAAGTGAAAGGGGGTGAAATTATGAGAAAATCAGAGAAATATCTTTGTACTATCATAATACTCCTTATTATCGTGATTATTATCATGTTAATAAAAATAGTACCAACTGCATAAGTCGGTACTTGAACAATTAAATTTGGAATAGTACCTAACTCGTCAAAACTAGGTATTCCCTTTTTTATTATATGCAAGTTTCTTGCTTACATACTTATTCTATCATATTTTGTGTTTAAAAGCAATGATTTAAAAAATAATATTTGAACGTTGTCCTTTTTGTTCTAACCTATAGAATTAAAATTCTATAGGTTATTCGCTAGGTTTCTATTTTGAGTATGTTTTATTATAGTTTTATTTATAGATACTCCTAGGAATTTAGAAACTTTTTTAATCAAAATGATTCTATATTTCAGTAATATCTCAATCTTTATCTACAAACCAAGATGCAGATATATCACAGCTGCTACTAGAAGGGGCAGGAGATGGCATGTCTATTTTTACCAGTACAGGTACTTTAAAAGCAGAACCAAAGGCAACACAAGTTCCTGGTTGTAAAATACGTAATCGTTTGATGACTTCCTGTGTTACATTAGGGACCATCTTTTTAATATAATCGACATCTGTTGGATGTAGCATCTTAAAAATTAGGAAATTACTACATTGGGATAAGGAAGTTTCCGATAATTCAGAGGGTCTTTGAGAGATCAATCCCAAAAGAACACCATATTTTCTTCCTTCCTTTGTAATCCGTTCAAAAATATTATATCCAAGTAAAAATTTATCATTATCATTTTGAACATATCGATGTGCTTCTTCTAATATGATATGAAATGGCATCGTGGCACGTTTTACAGCACTTTTTGAAAAATCAAACAGCAATTTAGAATAAATCTTGGTTAAGTTTTTAGCAAAGCGATCATCTACATAATTAATATCAAAATTGATAATCTGCGCTTTTTTTCCGTCATCAGCGGTCAATAATTGCCTTACATAACTCGTTCTATCAATAAATTTAGGATAAGAAAAATACTGACTATCATCACTTGAAACCAAGGCATGCAGACGAACCTTTAATATATTGGCCTCATCATAAACTTTATCACTTTTCAATACACCTTCTGAAATCAAAGCGAAGTCAAAAGCATCTTGTAAATCTTTCAATGAATATGGGAAACTTCCATCTGGTAACGAAAGATCATAATCATCCGTTAAATAGGTTTCCATGAAATCGACAATCATTTCCATTTCCCGAATTTTCCCACTGGAATCAATCATAATACATTGTTTTAGTGGTCTTGTATATCCCGGTTGAAAAATTGGAGTTTCTAAATTCAATTCTTTGGTATTATAATACGATAAAACTGAAAAAATTTGGTCACGAATTTGGGCAGGTGCTCGTCCACTGGATAAAATATCTAAAATAGCTCTTGCGATGATATCATTTTTGATTTTCAATACTTCATCTTCATTCCGAGCAAAGACTGTGACTAATTTAAGCGCTTTTTCAATGAGTAATAATTGAGAATGTTTTTCAGCACCTAGTAATAGTGCAATATCATCAACTCCGAGTAACCATAGCGGAATTCTTACCAATTCTTGATTTGATTTTATATCTGTTGTATAGGACTTAAACTGAATCTCTGGAACCACTTCATGTAATTTTTGAAAGGCATTATGATATTCGCCGTAAGCATCAAATATAAAAAGGCTAGAGCGGTAAGCAATTTTTTCTTTCTTTTCAAATAAATTCTGAACAATACGTGCAATACTACAAGATTTCCCACTTCCTGTGGAACCAAAAATCGCAAAATGGCTACTAAAAAAATCATTGATATGGACCCCAATTGAAACATTTTCATAGATTGGACTTTTCCCAATATATAAATCTTTTTCTTCTTTATAATCAGAAATACCAATAATATATCCTATTTTTTCTCTTGGAACAAATGAGATTTTAGCTTGAAAAGATGGTTTTTTCACTACACCAAAAACAAAATTTTTCTCTTTTAATTCTCCTAATAACATCACATAAGCAATACCATCTTTGACATCCACAATTTCACCAATTAGCTGTCTTCCATCATCTAAAACGACATGCCTATTCATCATTTCTTGTTGTACTTGTTCTGGGTTTAATGCAACTGATACCAAATTTTCTTCCATTCCAATCATGCGTCCTAACATATAATTACCTCCTCAATTATTTTCATTATACCTGTTTTATGTATAAAAAAAAAGAGTATTTTAAATTAAACTCTTTCGTGTAAAAACATGCACATTTGGTAAGGTATAGATAGTAATCGTTTCTGCCTTTGTAGCTTTGATAAAACCAAGTCCTAAAATCACAATATCCTCATCTTTTTTGACTGAAATAACATGAGGAATTAAGTTTGTTTCTTCTTGTATTTTAAACGTACGATCTATTTTCAGTTGATTGGAAAAATAAAGTGTTAAATTGTTCTTTTCTGTATCAATTCTCACCAAATCTTCAATCCTTATACTTTGCTTGGATTTCACCTGATAGGTAAGTGGTTTGATTTCTTTTTTCGGTAAAATCCGTTTTAATGTCGCTAAATCTACTTGTTCCCCAATATTTCCTTCTTCTAAAATACCAGGAGTATCTAGCAATATCAAATTTTCTTGCAAAGGAATTTCTAAATTCCCTAACGTAGTAGAGGAAAGCATGCTGGTGGTAATTGTTTGTTTCAAATCTGAATAGTGAGAAATAAAGTGATTCATTAATGTTGATTTACCAGCATTTGTATATCCTACTAGATACACATACTTACTTGTTTGATAGGTGCGAATTGCTTCATATAAAGCATCTAAATTTTTATTTTTGGTTGCACTAATCACCAAAGTTTCCAAGGGATTTAGTCCTAAAATTTGACTGTATTGTTTTAATTTTTCATCCGATACGGATAGTGGCAATAAATCTCTTTTGGTAAATACCACGATTATATTTTTAGAACAGTGTTTTGTGATTTCTATCAGGTTTTGATTCATATGTAGTAAATCGACGATTAAAAGTGTCAAATCACCTGTTTGCTTTATTTTTTCTAGATTGTCTATAAACTCTGTATTTACTTTGGTCACTCTTTTGTATTCATTATAATTTTGAATGCGGAAGCAACGATTACATAAGTTTTTATTTTTAGCGTTTTTTTGAATGTACCCTACTTCATTTTCATTTTGAATCTGTAAAAGAGCACCACATCCACTACATTTATTCATAGTATCTTCCTTTGAAAAACAAATCATGATTTTTTAGTTTTTTCATAACTCTTTTTTCCATAAAACGATTTGGGCGTGTCCAAAAAGGATCTCTTACACTAATTGGATTGACCAAAATAGTCGTAATTCCAACTCGATTTCCCCCTACCACGTCTGTCATAATTTGATCTCCAATGATTGCAACTTCATCTTCTGCTAGGCGATATTCCTTTAATATTTGATAAAACCGATTGCTATGTGGTTTTCTGGCATTGCAACAACAATCTACTTCTAATTCTTCTTTGAATGGTTTGACCCTTTTTTTATAACTATTGGAAAAGATAATCAGTTGAAAGCCCATTTCTTTTAAATTGGAAAATAATTCTATTAATTTCTCATCCACCATTTTGATGTGGTATGGCGCTAATGTATTATCCAAATCAAATAATAAACATTTGATACCTTTTTCTTTTAGTTTTGAATAATCTATTGTATATATACTTTTTTGATATACATCGGGAATATACTTTTCCATATAGTTCCTCCTACTTCCATTGTTTCCATTTTAGCATATAACCCTATTAATTTCAATTTATTTTTCTAAAATTTTCCATGATAAAATCATTGGCATAATAAAGTATTATGTACTAACTCAATAAAGAATTTATTTTCGCTATTTTTTGCATGCAATGTTTTCTTTTTGTTTTTTGTTTAATAATAATTGATATAAATCATCTAAACGATTCATATGCCCACCTCAAATTCATATAACTGTTATTATACCAGAATTTATTATTCATACAAAATAAAAAGAGATGACTCTTTTTGGGTTGTTATCCTATACATTTTTATCATCCTACATATGATATATTAGGTGATAATATGCCAAATGGTCGTAATAATTGGTGGGGATGTCGTGGAAGATGGTTCATTGGTCTTTTTATCTGTTCTGTTCTTATTTTTTATCAGCTGATTTTAACATTTTTCATTATTACTCGCTTTAATCTCTTTTTACTTTGTTTTTTTATCTTTTGCTTACTATTTTTTATCTTTCGCATAATATGGTGACAAGAGAAGTTCTGTTTTATACAATAAATCAACTTGTCGACTAATGCGTCTACACATTTCATATTCACGCTCATTAAACTCTATTTTATCTGGCAATGATATTAAAATGAACAGTAATTTTCTTTCTTCTTCTAATAATGGATAATTTTTCTCATAATACCTTAAAATGCTTTCAAAATCATAATCCAATCCATGTTTTTTGTATAACTTATATAAATCAAAAATGGGTAAATCAATTTTTGCCTTATCCCAACTAATGAGATAAGAATTCCGATTCCTAATAAAATGATCTAATTCTAAATGATTGTGGAGAACAACAAAGCGTTGTTTTCTTTTTGTTTTAACCATCTCTAACCATTTTTCTAATTCATGACGGCAATAATTAATAGCAGAAAATATCTTGGAAATATTACGAGCCAACAAATATTCTGATGGACTCATATAGACCCTACTTTCAATGACTGTAATGATATCAATATAATAACTATTTAGATATTCAATATTATTTTGAATATCTTCGTATATTTTCTTATAATCCGCTTCATCTACCTCTTTATAATGAGTGGTTTTACTGTGTAATAGGGTAACCAAATCCATCATATCCATCATTTTCTGTTCTTCAGGCATATCGATAGATTCTTGATATTCTGTAATCGTATAATCATCGTTTATATCACTTACATTTTTAGGGTAATAAGGGAAACTACGGGCATCTAAATAGGTAAAAATCTCATGATTATATTCCCTATTTTTAGCTTTTATCACATACTTTCCTTGATTGGTCTCAACCAAATTTGCCTTTCCCAATTTTTGATAACGATATGGTTTTAAATCATATTTTTTTAAAATATCATTGAGCTCACGCATGTACAGTAGGAATAATAATTTTATCGCCTATATGAATTTCTTTTACATCATTGTAAGACTCTATTTCTTCTTTTGTCATACTATATTTTTCTAAAATGGTTTCTAATGTGTCACCATCTCTTACAATATATACTTTGTAACTTTGGTAGGTTTCAACCGAATCATCCATATGATCGAATAAAGAAACCATTTTTCCTTCTTCTGGTTCAATACATCTTTGTGTCTGTTGTTCGATTTCCTCAACTTCTTTTAACACTTCTTGTTCTTCAAACACTTCCGATTCTCCCTCTATTTCTTCCATTTCACGATCAAAGGATTGATCTATTACAATGGGGTTGATTTCTTCTTTTAAATCTTCCCTTACAGGTTCTTTGGATACTTCTTCTACCATCTCTTCGACTGGAAGCAATCGTTCTTCTAATCCATCCATCACTACTTCAATATTGACAAAAAGGACATTTTCATTCATGATTTCATAATAAAAATCATTGATATCAATATTGGCTTTCTCTATCATATATTTATCATCTAAACTAATATCAAATGGTAGATTATATGAGAAGGCTTCTACATTGACACTGGTATCAGTGATTTTATATTCTCCACTGACTGTAAAATCTCCACTAACTGTGTTATTTTCTTCAAAATGTAATGTATGTTCCAATGAAATACTGGTAATTTCTGATACATTGGTTTTAAAAATAATGTCTTTTTTAAAAGGAATTATTTTTTTCATTTCTATTTCCCCTTTCCTATTCACTTAAGCTTATGAAAAAAGAAATAGTTTATGACTATCTCTCATTTGAAAGGTTTATTTTTCATTTTTTTGAAACAAATGAGTATAAACCTCTTTGTAAGTTTTAACAGGAATATAGGTAATATCTTTTTTAATTTCTTCTGGAATTTCCTCTAAATCTTTTTTATTCTCTTCTGGAATAAAAATGGTTTGAATTCCATTTCGGTGCGCCCCAATACTTTTTTCTTTTAAACCACCAATTTCTAGCACTTTCCCTCGTAGTGTAATCTCTCCTGTCATTGCAACTTTTCTATCTATTTTTTTCCCTGTAAAAGCACTAATAATAGCGGTTGTTAAGGTAATACCTGCACTTGGGCCATCTTTGGGAATGGCTGCTTCTGGCACATTGATATGAATATCATTATTTACTAATTTCTCATAATGAATTCCAAACATTTTATAATTGGATTTGACATAGTTAAGGGCAATCATAGCGCTTTCTTTCATAACATCTCCCAAAGAACCGGTTAGTATCAAATTGCCTTTTCCTTCAAAATAATTGACTTCAATTGGCAAAGTATCTCCGCCAAAGGATGTATAGGCCAATCCATTTACCACACCAACTTCTCCTATTTTGATGGTAGTATTGGAATATTTTTCTTTTCCCAAATATTCAGTTACTTTTTTGGCATCAATGATATATTTATTCACAATAATACGTTTGGTAACCATCGTAGTAATAATTTTTCGTAAAATAGTTGCGATACATCTTTCCAGTTCACGAACACCAGCTTCTTTGGTATAATTGCGAATGATTTTTTCCATCGCATCTTGTTTGAATTCAATCCCTTTTGGATTTACCCCATGTTCTTTACATATTTTAGGAATCGCATACTTGAAAGCGATATCCATTTTTTCATATTCAGTATAACTGGAAAGATTTACAATTTCTAATCTATCCTTTAATGCTTCTGGAATATCTTCTATATAGTTTGCTGTTGCGATAAACATAACTTTGGATAAATCATATTCTTCTTCAATATAATGATCACTAAAAAACTTATTTTGTTCTGGATCTAGGATTTCTAGTAGAACACTCGCAGGATCTCCTTTATAGTTTTTGGTCATTTTATCAATTTCATCAATGAGAAAAACAGGATTACTACTCTTGGCCTTTTTCAAAGCTGAAATAATACGTCCAGGACTTGCTCCAACATAAGTTCTTCTATGACCAATGAGTTCTGCTTCGTCACTAATTCCTCCCACAGAAATTTTTACAAATTTGCGGTTCATAGATTCAGCAATACTAAAGGCGAGAGAAGTTTTTCCAACGCCAGGTGGGCCTACTAGACAAATAATAGGTCCTCTTAAACTGTTGGTCATTTGTTTTACAGCTAAATACTCGATAATACGCGTTTTTACTTTTTCAAGTCCATTATGAGAAGTATCTAATTTAAAACGAACATTTTCTAAATCATCATTGTCAATGGTATAGGTATTCCATGGTAGGAATAAAAGCCAGTCAATGTAATCTCTTACGACATTGATTTCTGGTGACATTGGGGATAGGGCTTCATATTTTTGGACTTCTGCATACAGTTTATCTTTGATTTTTTCAGGTGCTTTTAATGCTTCAATTTGTTTTTTTAGTTCATCTATTTCGTCATCTTTAATAACCGCATCCCCTAATTCTTCTTTGATTAATTTCAATTTTTCGCGAAGTAAATATTCTTTTTGACTATCATCTAATGTTTTTTTTACTTTTAAATCAATCTGATGTTCTACTTCAAACATTTCTTCATCTTCATGAACATCATTTAATATCATTTCGAGTCGTTCTTTTGGGTCAATACAGTATAAATAATCCATATGTCTTTCTAAAGGGATATTCAAAAAAGGAACAATGATATCGGTCATCTTGTTTAGCGATTCTATATTTTGAATCGAAGATAACATACTATTTCCTATATAAGGTACTTTTTTGGTATAAGTTTCTATTTCTTTATAGAGTTTATTAATATAAATTTTTTCTTCTTTTTCCTCTAAAGTTGGTACTTCTATTTTGGAAATAATAGATTCTAGTATTTCTTCTGGTTGATTGACATTCATATATTCCACTACATTTGCCCGATAAAGTCCTGTCAATAAGACCCGAATTTTTCCATTTGGTAATTCGATTTTATGACTGATTTTACATACTACACCAATTGTCGGTAAGTCTTGGATTTTTATATTTTCTTCCAATGAATTTTTTTGATTTATGAGTAGTATTTTATTTTCATGAAATAGTTCTGATGTATCGATAATATTTTTACTTCCGTTGTTTTCAAATTCAAGACGAATGTCGTTATTTGGAAGTAATGCGATTCCTTTAAGTACTATGACTGGTAAATTTGTCTTCACATTGATACACCTCCAAATAAATTGATATTTATTATAGTACAAATCAATGGAAAAGTCCATTCCTTTTTAGGGAAAAGATAAATTGGATTTTTGTTTTAAGAAATATGGTATTTTATATATCACAAAAACTATCACTTTAAAATGATAGTTTCATATCACAATTTCATCAATAGGAATCTTTGTGAAGTAATCTCTTCTTGATAACTACCAACTTTATTGCTTACTATTGATATAAAAAGAAGGCAAGTACTAAAAAGATGGATTCGAATAAAAAGGTAAGAAAGGCAAGCATAAATACATGAGAACTACCACGATTATAATAGTTGGACAAAGGAGAGAGGCGTACTGGTTTATCATGAAAAATGTAATCTGGTTCCTGTCTTAATGATTTTCGTGTATTGACAATAGGAATACTGTAATTGGGTACTTCTATTTCTTTCGATTTTTCTTCGACTGGGATAAAAGCATTCCCAGATTTTTTCACCTTTGTATATCCTGATTCTTTCCACTCATCCACTTCTATCTTATTTTCGTTGGATTCTTTTTCCATACACTGTTTTAAATTCGATATAGTATGAGCTAAAAAATGAATACTTCCTTCTGTAATGGGAAGATTGAGGCATGCTTGTAATTGGGTAAGTCTTTGTTGTAAATTAGAATCTTGTAATAATGGTGGATGATTGGAAAGTTCTAACATGAGATTATGTACCTCTAGATAATAATTATAATATTGTTTTTTTAATGAAGATTCCATTTTTCACCCTCTATTCTTTATGTTCAATTGTTTCTACTTCTACCTCATTAATTGATTCAAACCTTTTTGTTATTTTTTCGGTCGTTGTGTGAATATCTTTCACATCCCTTCCTACGGTTTCAATGCTTCTGGAAAGCTTGTCCCATCTATCTTTATAACGCTTAAATTCCTCGTCTAATAGTTTTAATTCGCGATGAATGATAGATGCATAAGCATCACGTTCCATATTTTTTATAATCATTTGAATGGTAGTAAGTGTACTAATTAAGGTAGTAGGACTTGTGATCCATACTCTTTTTTTATATGCGTATTCTATAATATCGACATGATAGGCATTTAGTTCTGCAAAAATCGCTTCTGCTGGTAAGAACAAAATAGCTTGATCTGAAGTAACTCCTGGTATGATATATTTCGACGCAATCGCATCGATATGTTTTTTCATATCCATTTTAAATAATTTTTCAGCTTGTTCTCTGATTGTATTTGTTTCATTTTTATCTACCATAGTACGATAATTTTCCAATGGAAATTTAGAGTCAATACCAATCAATCCTAGTGGGGATGGAGCAAATAAAGCACAATCTACAATGGTTCCATTTCCCAGTGGATATTGTAATTGATATACTTTGGGACTGTTTTCGCCAAATACATTTGTAAGTATATGTTTTAAATTGACTTCTCCAAAAATTCCCCTTGTCTTTTTATCCGTTAGCACACTTTGCAAAGATACAATATCTCCTGATAGATGATCAATCTTTTTCTGGGCTTCATCAATTTTAGATAATCTTTCTAAAACAGAGGTAAATGTTTGATTGGTTTTTTCAAAACTTTGGTCCAAACGTTCATTGACATGATCGTTCATAAGCCGAAGTCGTGTATCTATTCTTTCATTCATGGCTTGAAAATCGTCATTCAAATTTTTGGATATATGATTTTGAAATTCTCCTAATTCTTTGACCACTATGGTTTCTAGTTTACCAAGTCGTTCTGTAATATTGGATTCATTTCCATTTTGAACGAGCAAAATTACAACCAATATTAAGATTACAATCAAAACCCCAATTATTACATACTCCATAATAACCTCCTACTGTATATCAAACTGATGCGTAACCCATTTGGATAATCCAAAAGCGAGAATAATCATACTTCCTAATTTGAAAAGTACACCAATATCGGTAATACTTTCCATTAGGGTTGTCCCAATAAAACCCCAAAAGTAAATTAAAAACAGCTTGGATACCAAAAGCGCCAATAAGTACTTTGAAAATCTCATACCCGATAATCCTGCCCCAATATTAATGGAAAAAGCAGGTGTAAATGGAATAGAAAGCAGAATGACCAGACTGGAAAAAGACATAGTTCCAATCTGCTGCATCCAATTGTATGTTACTTTTTTTTGCCATTTTTTCTGAATCAAGCGAAACAAGAAAAAACTGATAGAACAGCCTATGATAGTCGCAATCCATGAAAGAAAAAAGCCCATTATATTTCCAAATACCAACAGATTAATCGCAATAAATAAAGCAAGTGGTAACATTGGAATCATCGATTCTAAAATAATGATAGACACCCCTATCAATATACTTAAGATGTAATTTCCATTTTGAACAGCATTTTGTAATACTTCTATCATGTTTTGAATCAATGTTTCCACGATTATCCATCCTATTCTATTATAATACATGATACACCATTTTCACAACCATATTTTTAAAATTATATATTCTTTTGCTTTGTAATCTTTTTTACCTTTTGTTCTTCTGTTTCTATTTTTTTAACACGATTTTCAATCTGTGTTAACATACAATTCATATATTTAAAATGATAAGAAGTACAAGGTATTTTTCTTCTATAAAT
This sequence comes from uncultured Bacilli bacterium, assembly GCA_949065595.1. Lineage (GTDB taxonomy): Bacteria > Bacillota_I > Bacilli_A > RF39 > UBA660 > UBA5026. Next base: position 16,769 of record CARSXK010000006.1, on the reverse strand, counting down.
AATATATTTGAGATATTGATAAAAAATGAACATTTGTGCATCCTCTGGATCTGTTAAAATTTGATATTCTTTTTTGGTGAGTGCATACTTTCTTCCTGCTGTCAATCGGTGAAAAAAAATTTTACTTACTGTCATTTTAGAAATTTGAGGGCAAATTGCAATTGAAATAAATGTGGGTATTATTTCCCTTTCCATATCTATCTCCCCCACTATAGGTTATGGAAAAATGGTAAGATTTGGAAAGGTAAATACCTAAAAAAGATAGAGATTTCTCTATCTAACTTAGTAATATCCACTCTTCATATCCACCTATGATATTGGTCGCTTTGTAGCCCATTCTATTTAAGATTTGGCATACATTTCCACTGGTTAACCCTTTTTGACAATAAATGTAATATCGTATGTTGGGGTTTAAATATTCGCTCGGATTCGCAATTAGTTTTTCATATGGTATATTAATTGCACCATCCATATGATTGTTGTTGTAACTTTGTGGACTACGAACATCAATAACATGTACAGTATCTTTTATATTTAATAAATCTGATATGGAAATACTAGATATCATATCAACCACCCTAATACAGTATATGCACAAGGTCGTATTCCACAGATGGAATTTGACTATCTCTTTTGAATCTGCTGAAGGCATTATAAATTAAAAAGGAATCATTTGTAGGATTCCTGTCATTATTCATCTTCTGAAAAGAAGTCATCGAAAAATTGGTCGTCTGTAATTTCACGTGTTTCAATTGTCTTTGGCTTTGGAATTTCTTTAATGTCTTCTTTCATTTTTTCTTGTTTTTCTTTTCTTGCCTGTTCTTCTTTTTCTTTTCGTTCTTCTTCTTCCAACTCTGCAATTTTAGCATCAATTCTTTTGACTAAATCGTCCACATTAAATGGTTGGTTATTCCCAGGTTGGCTGCCCCTTGGTGTTCCTATGCCAGGCATTGGTGGCATATTCATTCCGGGCATAGAAGGCATTCCCATGTTCATTCCAGGCATGGAAGGCATGCTGCCCATATTCATTCCTGGAATAGAAGGCATACCAGGCATTGGTGGCATTCCCATGTTCATTCCACCATTCCCATTTAACATATCATTAATCTTTTTTTGTCTTTTTTCATCCACAATTTTTTTCAAGTCAAACAATTTTACTTCGCGTTTTTCTCTTTGTGGATATTCTGATTTGCCATATTCATGGCCCCATAAACCTTCTTGAACCATTTTATAGTTTGGTGTCAGTGTAGTTTTAAATGGCATACATCTCGTACGTAATACAATCATTGACCCAAATTTCATACGTTGCAAATCACTTACTGTAACCAGTGGCGTACTTGCTGTTTTGTCATCCTTACCCGATTTTACTTCGCCACACATTTTACTAATTTCTTCCAATGCTGCAAGTTCACTACTAATTAAGTATATGATATTACCACAGTTTCCCTTGATCGTTTCACCATTTTCTTTTCCATATACTTGATAAAGTTGAGCAAAGTTTTGAATAATGAATGTAAAGCGGATAGAGCGACTACGTGCTGCTGTAACCATGGTTGTAACATCTTTGAGTGGTGGCATGTTAGCAAATTCGTCCAATATAAAATTAGTACGGTATGGCAATTTCCCACCAGTTTCTTGTGCTACACGAATTAAAGTTTCATAGCATTGTTTTAAGAATATAGTTACCAAAGAATGGTATGTTTTCTTTTCATCTTGAATTACTATAAATACAGCTGTTTTTTTACGTCCAATTTCTTCCATATCAAAATCACTATAGGATAGCATTTCTGATAAATTTTCTCTGGATGAAAATAATTTAATTTTTTGTTTAAATACCGATAAAATACTTCCTTTGGTATCGGATGGTGCAAGTAAAGTACTTGCGACATTGACATAGGCTGAAGAACTTTGATCTTTATCACTGAAATATTCTTTCATGTAAGTAGTTCCACCTATTTTTTCTTCTCCAACAGTTGTCATTAAGTTAATACTATTTAAGTTAATTTTATCTTCGGTTGTATCATCAAATAATGCGAGCGCAAGTCCTGCAAAATAGTCAGCAGAAGTATTTTCCCAGAAAGGATCATTGTTTTTAGAAGATTCATCATATAAGATATTTTTAGCCAAATCGTCTAATAATTCATTGGCTTTATCAGAATCACCATTTTTGTATAATGTGTATGGTAATGTCAATGGATTCCAACAATTACCTTTTTGGGGATCACGGAAATTCAAAAGAACAATATTGTATCCTCGTTCACGTAATTCATTGGCATTGTTTTCATAAATTTCACCTTTAGGATCGGTGATAATCATCGATTCTCCTTTTTTGGATAATATTTTAACCATTGGCTGTACTAGCATTTCTGTTTTACCAGAACCTGTACTACCAATTACCAAATTGTGATATTCTCCATTATCAACCCATAATTCATGCCCATTATTCATAAGCGGAATTCCTGCAGCGTCGCTTTTTTCATCATGAGGATGAACCAATTTCAATTCTTTTTGTATCTCCTTGTCTTTGGCCCATCTAGAGTACCCTTTTTCTTTTTTTTCTTTTGTTGTAATTCCAATTCCTTTTTCTCTTTCGAAAAAGGAAGAAGATACCCCTGTTATAATAGCAATCATAAAGGCAATATAAAATACCATAGTTGGCGCTAAATATTCACCAGTGAACGCTGGAAACGGGTTGAGTCCATGTATGGTCGATTCATTCAAGAGTGAGACAACATTCAAAACTGCAATTGCAATAAAATATAGTAATGCAAGTGAGAACATTATAAATATTAATAAATCTTTTGAATCGGCTCTAAATTTTAATTTCATACCTTAACCTCCCTAGATTTTGTTATTCTTTTTAGATATGATTGATACAATAAACACAATCATCAAAATGATTATAGCTATAATAGCAGTTATTCCTAAAATAATCAAGACTTTATTATCTTCTTTTGTTTCTTTTGAAAAACGAATTTGAATCGGTTTATTTTGTGAGTTTTCAACTGTTATATTCCAAATGTATGTATTTTTTTCAACCAAATCGGCATTATGAGAAAGTACTTTATGATTGGTTTTTATTTTAATTTTCAATTCATCAATTAGCATATAGTCAAATGGGTTACAAGTAAATGTTTCACTGGTTGTAAGATCATAATAATCCCCACTATCAATCAGGTTATGGGCAAGATAACATTGTGATAGTAATTTGGACTTTTGATATGATTGTATATTATATTTCGCAAATAGTTGTACTTCTTTATGGTTTTGCTTTACTTGATATATAGGAGGATTTTCATTATCGGTTGGAATATAAGATTCGATTAAGTTTTTAATCTGCTCTTCTGTTATACTTTCATTGAATGCACTGATATTGATGGTTTCGGATAATATTTTGTCATGAAACTCCAAATTATATTCAGCAGAACATCCTGTTACAAAAAATAGTAAAACCAATATCATTATTTTTTTCATAGGACCTCCTAACCTAGTAAATATACATATCCATTAAAATAGTATGTTTTTCCACTATAAGAATGCTGCTTGATATAATCTATTGTAACATTAAACTTACGATATCGTACAGTAGACCAAGAAGCACTATCCCAACTGCCTTCTTTCCATCCCTCTGAAATGGTGACTGTCCCATTTGCATTCACAGATTCTATAATTGCAACATGGCCGTAATAATAATTGGTATTCTCTTGCCTTTTACCACCAGACCAGGATACAATAGCGCCAGCACGTGGTTGTGTTGCATCGGCAGACTTGGCAAATAGGTTTCCATCTGGATTACGATACCATGCTTCTCCGTTTCCAGAAGTATTCTGAATAGAAGTAATTGCTCTTTGTTTTAATTCTTCAGGCATATTGGAATAATATAGAATTTCTTGGGCTCTATTTTTTGCATACCAAACACACTGTCCTGTTAAATGTCCGATATTCGGATACCATTTACTATTTTGTAAGCTTGCTACATCTTTATGAAGTGGAGCGGTACTTATATATTTTCCACCACTAGCAAATCCCATATTTCTGGTTAGGCTTGATAATTGTACCCCATCCGAATAAAAGAATTTTAAAATTTGTTCATAGTTCATTCCCTGATCCGCTAAATCCGCTGCCGCAATTTGGCTCATTCCACAGCCATGTCCCCCAGCTGCGTGATGTAAATATTTATCCGAAATTGTTACTTGATGAATTTCACCATATGGTTTTTTTTCATAAGTACATGTATTTTGCCCAATACAATTCCAAGAGTCATATTCAGAGTCAAATATCTTTCCAGCACTATCTACTAATATCTGCCCTTCCGTTGCTTTGGCAACTTCTCTATTGGAATCGCGAATATCCTTGTTGAAGTTTTGCAGATTAGAACTGCTCTCGATTGACGTTTTACAAGAGTTGGTACGCGAAAGTACATAAGTTCTAGCTGCAACGGCAAGCGCTTTTTTGGATTCCAAAGGAAAGTAGTCATATGTTTCTTTTGACAACACACCAGCAACATAATCTTCTAAAGTATAGGTTCCAATGATATTATTATTGTCATCTACAACGGTAACACCAGAGCACTCTACATAACTTCCTTGTGATGCTATTATTGGATTTTTCATAAAGTAATTGATATCAGAAAGAATCGACTGATATATTTGCAATTTTAATTCCGAAGACAAATTACTTCCTAAATCCCCACGAAATCGGTCTATATATCCATTTTGACCTATAATCGCATCCTGATATGCATCTTTTGAAATACGATAACAGGTATTTTCTTTCCATGGTTCATCCGCTTCATACAAGGCATTTATGATATAATCCATTTCTTGTTCATATTGGCTCATTTTAGAATTGAAAAGTGAGTCTGTAGACAGTAATTCATCATTGGAACGATTGAAAAAAATAGTTCCTAATAACAATGAGGTAAACTCTTCTGTCATTGTTAATTGATTTAAACAATCATTTTCCTCATTTAATTCTTCATATTTTTCTAATTGGTCTTTAATTTTTCTTCGAAATGTAGATAAAAAATAATACCCTTGCGAATTCATACAATCCAAACGACTTGAACACCAACCTCCTTGTTGTAAGTACTCTATCACATTAAGTGAATTATGTTCATCGTCTAGTCCCACAGAAAGATAGGATACCAATTTATCTTTTCCAATGCTTTCTCTACCAATACTTATCATACTGGAAGACATAAATAGAATAAATACAAATAGAGAAATTCCAAAGCTAAGAACAATTTTAGATAGTATGGGGCTATCAGTAATTTTTTTTGAAATGAAGCCCAAAAACTCTAAAATACGTTGAGGGATTGTTTTGATTTTCATCATTTTTAATACATTTACCACTTTTTCCGCTTCTTCTTTTGGAATCGCGCCACCAGTGGCAGCAGAAATTCCTTTCGCAGCTACTTGATCCGCTACTTGTTCAAAAGCATTTTCTTTTTCCTGTTCCTGTTCTTCTATAAAATTACTACTTTGAGGTAAAACATTTTTATGTTGATTTACAACATTTCGAAGATGCTCCTGTGTTCCATCAGATGGATTGTGTAAATTTTGAAAGACGGTATTTTTGGGTAGTACTATCCTTTGTTCCTCTTTTTCTTTAGAAGAAAGCCTAAAAGCTACATTTTCTTGTAGCTCCTTTTCTCTATTTTGATTTTCCTCTTTCATGGTACCACCACCAAACTATATTTTTTAAAATCCGCCGCCACTACCGAAGGAATCTAACTCCTGCTCGGTAGCAATAACATTAATTTGCATTCTTCGACTGCCACATACAAATAGGGCATCCCCTTGATTGTATCTTTTGATATTTTCTTTTTCATTATCATTTAAGTCAATTAATCTTGATAAATCTTCCACCGCTTGTTTTTTGAGGCCCATTACTAAATAGTAAGAAGCATTATCAAATATTGCTTTACCTTGTGTAATAACACTTGGATCACTAAAATCACTTGGTTGTTGGGTAATGATAATTGTTCCTGTGTTATATTTTCTAGAACGTCTTTGAATTTGTGCTAGAAAATCTGCTCCTAATGTATTATTTCCAGATAATAATACGTGGGCTTCATCTACCATCAATACTGTGTTCACTCTTTTATCCAATGTAAGACCCCAAGCATATTTTAATATGTTAAAAAATAAGGCATTTCTAATATTGGTATCTGCATTCATTAATTCACGAATATTGAATACAATGAAATTACTTTGAGAGGCAATCGTTGTGTGCCCATCAAAATAGTATTTCAATTCTTTCACAATTGGTCTTATTTTAAGTTCTAATTTTTCCATAATATCTTTTTCATGTGTTGGTTCTGTCATAGAAGCCAAACGACCTTTGATGGTTGCGTACACATCTTTAAATGTTGGATAATCTTCTGATGTTAAACGGGTAAAATCAGATTCAAAATCAATTTCAAAACGTCTATATGTTTCTTGTACTACTTCGCTAAACATATTCAAAACATCTTCTTCGATTCTTGGATCATAGTATTTCATGAAAGCTTTGATGCTTTGTAATGTTCTCGTAAGAACAGTATAGCCAAGTCCCCCCTCTATCTCTTCATCATCAGCATCAATGATTACTTCAAGAGGATTTACCATTCCAAATTCTCCACCTTTTCCAAGGTCAATAAAATCACCATCATACCGACGGGCCATGTCTTCTAGCTCACCTTCAGGGTCAATAATCACCAGTTGACAGTTATTACGGATATGTGTTCTTAACATAATTTTAGCAGCAGTTGATTTTCCACTACCAGAAGTACCTAAAATAATTAAGTTGGCATTGTTTCGATTATGTTCTTTTCGGATTTGATATAGAAATTGATTGAATAAAATTACCCCACCAGAAAAATCGACACCAAGCAATGTAGATAAACCTGGATCCTTGATACTATCAAAGATAAATGGATACATTGCTGCAATGGTTGGTGCTGGAATTGGTGTTCCAATTCGAGATTCAATATCCTGTTTTGGAAAAATTGGTAAGATGGATTTGAGTACTTTTTCCTGTTCAAAACGAAGTGGAAAAGCACGCATTTCCATTGCTTCTAAATAGCTACGTACTTGTAATTTTTTACTTGTTAGTTCATCTTCACTATCTGCAGTAATCATTACATGCATTTGAAAATCATAAATTTTAGCTTGTGTTGCAGCAAGTTGTGAGATAAATTGTTCTAACGATTCATAGTCTTGACGAATTCGTTCTTGTAATGTACGATCAGTTGTATCTTGATGTCTTTGTTTTAAATCTACAATTTCCCTATTTAACATTTTGCTGATTACGCTAAATGGTAATGGAATATGTTTGATGACTACTTTAATTCCAGACATACTAGTCAAAGAAGACAGATACCCTGGTTGAATGTATTTTGGATAGGATATTACTGTTAGTATTGTTGCATATTTATCGCTAATCATAAAAGAATTGGATTTGAATTCAAGGCCTTTTGGTGCAATTTGACTTTTTACATTCATTATGCCGCCACCGTTCCAAATGTGGTTGTTACTCCACCATTTAAGAAATTATCCAATATAATTCTCAAATCATCATTTGTAACTTGATGTGTATTTAACCCTGCACTTGCAAAGGAATTAATCAAACCACGAATCCTTTTTGCGATAACTTCATTGTTAGCTTCTTTAAATAATAAGAAGTATTCTGTATCCACAATATTATTGTTCATAAATATATTGGCCTTATTGATATCCTCCATGATTAATTTGCGTCTAATCTGATCATTTACTGAATTAAATAGTAATTGCAATTGTGATAAGTAAACATTAATATCTACTGGTCTATCTGCTGCAATAATCCAAAACTCATAATCGATTAAGTTATATACATTTTTTAAATTATTAATGATAGCATTTTGTGTTTCGTAATCTGCAATAAAGATATTGCGTGGCATTATTTTTACACCACTAACCTTTTCATTATTATCTAATATAATCATCCCATTGGTAATACTTTTTATCGGTACAAATTGTTCTGTATATTTACTCCTTGTTTTCTTCTTGCCCATCTTCTACACACCAACCTTTCCATACAAATTTTTGTCTTGTTGTAAAGAAATTCCAAACCCCTATTATTACTGTTAACACATTGTGATAATTTGGAACTGGAAACACCAGAAATCCTGTTATCACAGCAGGCGCAATGGAAATAAATGCCATTACGGTATTGCCAACTGGAAGTAGCATCATTAAGAATAATGTCACTCCGATTCCACTTCCAAATAAAATAAGATCAAATGGGTAAAATAGCCCAAATATCATCATTGATTTTTTTGAATTTGCTGGTATCAAAAAATTCATTCATCCATCCCCTTTAGTTTATTATGACGTTCCATCTCTTGATTAATTGCATCTTTATAATCCTTCTGTGGTGATTTATCAACTTGATAGAAACGCTCTCTTTGTGCTTTTTCTGCTTTTATTGTTTCTATATTCTTCTGAATTTTTGAAATTTCATCACGCAATCCAGCCTCTTTGACCTTATTATCTTGGTAGGTATTAAGAGCGTTTTCTGATTGTTGATATTGTCTAAATAAAATTTCTCCCTCTTGAACTTGTTTTAGGTAATTATTATATTCTTTTTCTGATTGTTCCATTTTTGCTTTAGCTGCAGATAAATGTTCTTGCGAGTAAACAGGGTTGCCATCTACACCAACGATTCCACTTGCTACGCCCCGTGATATTTTTTGATATTCCTCTTGAGCTGCTTTATACGATTCGCTATATTTAGTAGAGTTTGATTTCATTTCGTTCAGCTTTTTCAGTTGAGCATTTTTTCTTTCTTCTACCAGTTTCTTGGAATCAGCCATTCTAGATACATCATACCCCTGCGAACGAAGACTTTCTGCTAATGACGCTGTCGTATGTTCTGATACATTTAATTCCGTTTGCTTGTCATTCAAATTGGAGTATGCAATTGAAAGTGCGTCTTTTGTTTCCTTAACTGCTGCTGCACCACTGGATGACAGCATTATTTTGCTAACTGATAATCTGGCCATCTCATTTCCTGTCAAGTTTTTAAATTCCTCTCGCATACCTTTTGAGAATGCTTCTTTGGGATTTTTAAAACCATTTTTAGCTCCACCTAATGCACCTAAAACTAAACCTTTTCCGGTTGCACCAACCTGTTTTCCAGCCATTGCACCAGCAATCATACCTCCAGCTAAACCAGCACCTAATCCTACCGTCTTTTTTGGCATATCAGCAATTAGCTTTCCGCCTAGGGCATTATCTCTAATTTTCTTCATTGGATTCAATGTAAAACCACTATCTAGCTTAATACCTAATATATCTTCTACCAATTTAGGAAGTTTTTTAGCAAACATCAAGGCACCTATAATAATAAATAGCATAACCCAAAATTTATATTTTTCTATACTCTCATCCATTGTAGTAAAATCCATTAGCTGAATAATATAAACTGCAAAGTATAGAGCAACCAATCTAACAAATAAATCTGCCCATGTTTTTCCCACTTCTTTTAACCATTTTTTAAACATTCCATCTTTTCCTGATTTAGGATCCACATAAGAAATAATTGGAATTGGAGCTATAATTTGTAAAAAGCCAAGCTTAATACTACGTATTGCAACATCAAAACAAAATGATATTAGAACCAACAGTACAACAATTCCAACAATCGTTGACATTAAGAATTTGTAGTCAATGGTGTATGTAATAGTTGTTTGAGGTTGAGCTCCTTGAATACCAGGTATCATAATTTGTTGCGCAGCATTTACTAATTTTTTAAAAATGCTTGAAACACCTGAAGAAGCATCTACCTGTGCAAGATCAAGATATTTAGATACTGTCATATCATTACCTTCACCACAGTAAGCATTTTTAATATCATCAGAAGCCCCATCTATTATTTGATAAAAGGGGCGAAATATCATTATCGCGATATAATCCCCATCTGTAGCTGCAGATGTTTTATCAGCAGGACATACATCCGACATTTGATAATGCCTATTCGAAAGATTTGCATTTTCCTGTCCTAAAATCAATTTGGCAATTACATTATCTTGTACTATGGCACTTTGTGCTTCATATAACTTTTCAAAAGCAGTTGGTGCAAGAATAATCATTGCAAATACTAAAAGTATATTTAATATTATTTTTTGAGCGCCTTTCGCTTTATCGGATAAATCATCTGGATGTACTAAATAGGAAATAAACGAAAATGTAACTTTAAATAGCATAAATACACCCAGTAGCGTATATATTTTTCCTGCAACTCCTTCAAATGCATCATTACCAAATAGATTGAATTTTGAAATTTGCATTAGAATTTCATATATAATTGAAACTAGTGAGTAAACAATACTATCAATAGCAGCAAATAGATTTCGAAAAGTATCTGTTCCCCAATTCATTTTCACCACTCCTTTCTAAAATAATGAACAAAATATTTGATTTGGCTCTATTCCATATGGTATTAAAACACCACTTAAATCTACTAAAAAAATAATTAGTATTGGTAAAAAAATAATAACAGCACCGATAATCAGTCTTTTTATTAATTTAGTTCCGACTGCTTTAAAGTTTTTTTCATCCCCAGAAAGGGCAATACCAGCAAATTCGATTATCGACATAATAATGATGATAACAGGAACCGCAATATATATAAAATTAATGACCCATTTTAAAATTTTATCTGTATTTTGCCCAAATACAACACATTTATTAATTTCTTCTTCAGCGCCATCTTCCTCTGGCTTTTCATTTATTATATTTTCTTTTATTAGACTTAAGGTTACTGTTGTATTATATTGTTGGCGATCGATTCTCCATTTTTCTGCATCAGTGATATTATTAAATCCCCATATACTGTATCCGCCAATAGCAACATCAATAGTAGCAACTAAATACATTGGGCATTTTCCTGCATATTCAAATTTAGGAACTCCAATGACCCCTTGATTCCAATTGAGGATTTTTTCCTTGTTTGATGACGAACTAGCTTGGCCTCCACCTACTTGCATCCAACATTGATGAGCACCATCATCAAAAACATCACATAACACACTAGTTTGTTGAGCAGGTATTGTATCACCTGGTGTTACATATTCACATTTTTTTTCAATCATATCATCTAAAATTCCATTTAAGTTTTTCCCCTCTACCTGATTTGCATTACAAATAAAAAGGGTAAGTATAATAAATAAACTTATTTTAATCTTTTTTTGCATATTATCACCTATATCTAAATTTTCACATATACATTATAACATAAAAAAAAATAATAGGAAATAAATTCTTATTACTTTTAATCATTATCAATTACTTTATTCTTCTACGCCGTCTGGTGAAGAACACTTACCGTTAATAAAGCAGTTAAAGCAACTAGCAGTTTTAGTAGAATTACCATTATTATCTAAAACTCCAAAAATCCATTGTACAATTGCGATAATGAAAAATATCAATACTGCGTATAAAATTCTTTTAATCAATCTTGTTTGTGCACTTTTCATTTCCTTTTCGTCATTGGACATAACAGCTTTTCCCAAATCTACCATACCAAAGATAACTAACAAAATTGGAACTGCAATCTTAATTAAAGTCACAACCGTACTCACTGTATCAGGAACTATTTTGTCTATGTTACCTCCTAAATCTGTGCACGTAACTAAATCTAACACTTCTAACATTCTAAAACCTCCTATAATTCTTGTTTACCGATAAGACATACTGTCTCACATAACTAACTATACCTTTTTTTCCTTGATTTGTCAATCTTTACTTACTAAATAACCCCAAAATACTATTTTTTTTCTCTTGATTGTCAGTTTTTTGTCGTACAAATCCCAATCTTACCAACAATAGATTAAGTGCATGAATACTTTTTTCCCTTTCATCTAGTGGTGGCATATTATAATAGATTTTAGCCCCAGATTCATATTCAAAATCGAGTACATCCTTTGCATTTAATAAACTCTGATTTAAAATAATTTTTTTATTTTTCAATTCTCTAAAGGTATTACTATTCACTAGCATCAATTTATTTAATTTGATAATAGAAGGCTCCACTAAATAAAGAACTTCATCACACAAACTTTCTGCCTCTTTACTATCATTTACATCTATTAAAATGACATTATAATCCCTATATTTTGCAATCGCATTTCCAATATCTGTATTGGGTATAGAGATTAATTTCTTATCATTAAAGTAGCGGAAATCGCTTTTATTGACTTCAAATGCGATAACAGAATAATTTTTTTCTAATTGTTTTACCATCATATAAATTAATGTCGTCGCACCTGACTGCTTGGTTATATTTTTGACACCAATAATTTTATTGCTTACCACAGGTTCTGCTTCTACATATTTCTCTACCACAACATCTTGTGGTTTACTTCCATCCAACTGATGAATATGAGCAACATCACGATATGTATTTGGATTGTTATATAAATATAGAATTCCTTCAACATTTTTTGTAAAATTATAAATCCCCATAGAAATCAATTTAGATAAGTATTCGTTAGAACCACTTTCTTCAGAGTCATCTAACAGTAATATTACTTTATCCATATCCAATGTGATTGATAATTTTTGTAATACTTTAATATCTTTATAATTTTTTAATGCGGTAACATCTAAAATCATTCTTTGAAAGAAAAAATTATGAAATTGTGCGATAATATCATCAACGTCAAATTCTCCCTCTAACGTTTTAATTACATCAATCTCCAATTCTTGTAACATAGATTTTTGTTTATTTGCAATAATAACGTTCATTAGATTTACCTCCTTTTTATTTCAATATGCCCATAATTTTGGTTTCCCCATGTACAGGTAACTCTAAAGACTGACCTATAATTGGAAAATCAAAATACATAAAAGCAGAAACACTATAATATTTTCCTTTTGGTGTATCATACTCATAAACACAATAACGATATGTATTATTGGTAGTTGAAATGGATTCTTTTCCATTTCGTTTTGGACAACCATTATGAGATGTATTAATACGATATCCCATTTCAGAAAGGGAAGACGCAATTTCATCTATCGCATCTTTATTATAGACTTCATATTTTTCAATAATATCTATAATTCTATTTTTTACTTTAAAAGCCTTTGTATAAGTCAAAGAACTTGCAAAAAAGAATATAAATATAATTACAAAAACAATAACAATATTCACAATATATGCATTTGCAATTGCTTCTTTCATTTGATCACCAACTATCTTTGACTAAATTCATATATACGCTCTGTTTCTGAATAAACAGGGAGTGTAAAAGTTCCACCTACAATAGGAATATCCATATAAATATAGGTCAATATTCCATAAGTAAAATAACCATTCTCTTTGGGGTATTCATAGATGCAATATTTATAGTTTGTTCCAAACTCTTGGATTGGCATATAGTTTCTTCCTTTATGTTTTCGTTCAGGACAATTCAAATTACCTGTTGGACTGATTCGATATCCCAGTGTTTGCATCGCACGTTCAATTTCCCCTAATGATAGCGTATTATACCCTTCAAACTTTTCAAGAGAATTGGCGATTTTACCATTAATTTTAAACGCCTTTGTATAACTTAAGGTTGCCGCCAAGAAACCGAAAGTAATTACAATAAAAACAATGATAATATTATACAGAAATGTACTTCCGATTGCCTGTCTCATATAGTTTACACCATCCTAAAATCATATAATTGTTATGGTTGGCATGAATTATTGGTCCATATCCCACCATTGTTATGACATTCACTTCTTGCCTTTGTATTATTCATCATATTTGTAATGATTGGCGTAGCGATTGCAACAATGACTCCTATTAATATGATTGTAACAACCGTCATGTTTGCTTCCCCAGTTACTTCCTTCATTCTATCACCACCTTACACTTTCTATAATTTTAGTATAACACGTTTTATTTGAATTATCAAATATTTCCCTTATCATTTACGTTTTTTTACACACTCTAAAATAGAGGATGGATAGAAAACTGCTCATAAAGGTTATCACAATTCCTAGATAAAAGCCCGTTGGCACATATTTTAAATTGATTTCATGCATTCCCTTTTCCAATTCTACTCCAATAAATGTATCCGCAATCGAAATGAATTCTTTTCTTTTTCCATCTACTGTTAATTGCCAACCTTTGTCGTATGGAATGGATAAAAATAGAATTTTTGGTTTGTCTATATATAGGCTACCCGAAAATTGATTTTTATGGATATCTATATTTTCTAATGTATTATTTTTCAGTTGAGCAATCTGTCTTTGAAATACTTTTTCATCTAATTGATATATAGATACTCCTGTTGCTGTTATTCCATCTTTTATATGATCAATTATTATTTCAATTTGATTTTTGACATTTCTTGCTTGAAATACACCAATTTCTTCCCATGTTTCACTTTCTATTTTTCTCCCATTCACAGTAACTTCTGCGATATCACCACGCAAATGATTTCCATCCTCATAGTGAATTTGGATATAGTAGTCACCATCTGTTACAGGTAATACATATTTTGTTTTTTTATCCTTTATTTCATATATTTGTTTTAGTGGTTCTTCTTTGATGCCAGAAAACGTCATCATGAGGTCGTTTTGATAAACAAAAGCATTTTGACGATTCAAATCATAAGGAATTTCTTCAATAGCGTAGCCAATTGGTAAAACATTTGGATTTTCGTAAACAATGATTTCTTCCAATTTTTGAGTTGTTAAAACTGGATGATATCCAATACTTTCTCTTTTTGACAAATACGTTCCAATTCCCAAGAGGGAATCAATGACAATGGTATTGGTATTATTGTCTTTAATGGTAACTCCTGTTGTTGGGTATCCTGCATGATACATAAATTGATGAATTGATTTTTTGTTGGTGGAAATAAAACTAGTAAGCGTTTGTTTTTTGCAAACCAAACCATCCAATCCACTATAATACTGTATGCTACCAGTTCGATAATTAGAATGTGTGGCAAACGTTTCACAATTAGAAAGTAAATATGTAAATTTTTGATTTGCCTTTGCCCCCTGAAAAGTAAGTTGAATATGAAGTAATAATTCCAAAAAGGAAAGTATTATGAATAAAAAAGAAAAAATTGTTTGTTGCTTTGTTCTTGATTTTACATATAGTAAAATAAAATATAGTAAGGCAAAAATTCCTGTTAAGAAAATTTCTTCTAACCGTAGGTATTGGTATCCTCGAAAGTATAAAAACACACTAATAATTGTATAACCAATAAAAAAATAGAGAATGGATTGTAATGAAATTGTTTTTAAATGGTGATAAGTATTGGCGGCAATGACGATGAGAACAAAAGTGAATAAAAAAGAATGCCGATTTTGAAAATAATTGGGCATTGAAAAACCATGCCAAATGTAAATTAAAATAGGGAAAATGGAACTAATCAAGAGGAATAGCAAGAGAAAAAATGTTGTCTTTTTTTCTTTTCTTGTTGTGTTAATAAAATAAAAATACACCAAAACAAGCGAAAACATGCCACAATATAAATTTGTTCCATTCACATTCAATACATTTTTACAATTATGTGCTCCAATATATAATTTTGCAACTAATTCATTGAAATAATTTACAATCGAATGGATATTCCAAAAAGAGGGCAATGGATAGCGATATACATTTTGTAATTCTAATAGGGTTGGAAGCAATAATCCCATAGCAATTCCAGTTGCCAAAAGAGAAATCAGAAGAAAATGAGCCGTCTTTTTAGACAACACTTTTTGCTGCTGTAATCGTATTTGAATGAAATAATAAATTGGTACAAAAAGACAAACCATATATCCAGTATAAAAATTACTGGTAATTGTAAGCAGAAGAAATCCAAAATAGGCTCCCTTTTTGTTTTCTTTCACGAAATAATCTATTCCAAGTAAAACAAGGGGGAGTAAATAAATAGCATCTAACCACATGGGATGAAAATAGTATTGTACAGTATAACCCATTAATGCATAAGCTGTTGAAAATAAGTAATTGATTCTTTGATTTTCTGGGATATGTTTTTGCAAATAAATATACATGGTTCCACCAGAAAGCCCTATTTTAAGAAGAATTAAGCCGAATATAGCAAATGGGAGATTTCCTTTCGAGAAAAACATTACCACAAGATTTAAAGGACTGGAAAGGTAATATGCAAATGTTGCAATCATACTACCACCTATTCCTTTATGAAAAGAGTATAAAATTGTTTCTTTTCCCAAGAAAACATCTTGTAAATAAGAAAACAAAGAAACATATTGTGCTTTCATATCTGATATGACAAAATTTTCTTCTTGTATTTGATATCCCAGAAAATAATAACCTAAAATAAATAGAGTAATTGGAAGGCAAAAAGCGATTATCATTTGCTTTATTTTTTTCATAGTATCACCTTATAAGTTTATTATAAAATAAAAATATATTTTTTCAAATATATTTTAAGAGGCTTTTCTATTTTTGATCCATCCTAAATTTACATACTATCTATTTTAGTATGTCTGCTACGGCATACCAATATATACTGTTTTTGTTCTATAAGATAGTTCTTATTTTTTCAAATAGATACTGTTTTTATGTAGAACAACCAAGATGATATAATTGTTCTTTGGTTAAGTTTGTAATACGCGTGATTGTTTCAATTGGTAATTTTTCTTCTAACATTTTCTTTGCAGTTTCCAATTTTCCTTGTTCAATCCCTTGATGATAAGAAATATGTTTTTCCGTATTGAGTATCATTTTCTCATCTTCCTCTGGAGTAATCCATGGTGTATAAATAT
>CARSXK010000005.1:0-56113 GCA_949065595.1 uncultured Bacilli bacterium | reverse complement strand
TAATATTACTATGACTGCGAGTAATTCAATCAATGTAAATCCTTTTTGTTTCATTTCTACATCTCCTATTCTTTTTTATTATTATACCCATTTTTCTTTCTTCATTCAACCACTAAAAAGAGGGCTTACCCCCCCCCCGTTTACAATTTGCAAATATTCTTTTTTCTACCTGTAAACCATACTATGATTCTTTTTCTATTCCATGGTAACATAATATCCATTTTGCTTAAATATTGCCTTTCCATAATGGAACTGGATATTTCAAATCCTTACAATAGGTTGCAAGTTTTGTCTCGACAAATGCCCTATCTTCTTGATATGTCATTCCAAACCATTCATCATGAGTTGGCAATACTTTTACATTTATTTTATTTTCTTTTATCATACTTTCTACAATATCAGGTAATAAAAATTCCTCTTTTTCGATTTCTTTTAAATTCTGTAAAAAGTTTCCAAATTGTAACTCTAATTCTTCAAAAATAGTTGGCATAAATCCCCATAAATTTAATGAACAATATGCATCTAAATCCAAATGCAGTATTTCGCCATTCAAAAGTGTTCCGACTGCTTGATCATCTTTTCGTTCAATTTGAAAAGTTTCTTTAATTTCTAATAAATGCATATTAGAATCCACTTGACAAATCCCACGATTGACTCCTCCATTTTCACTTAATGTATTTTTGAGAAAAAAACCTGCCATACAATAATCCTTGTGTCCTTGTTGAGTAAAAGAATTGATTTTGCTAAAAATTTCACTACCATAATAGTCATCAGCGTTCACAACAATAAAAGGTTCTTTTACAACATCTTTACAACATAAAATAGCGTGTCCTGTCCCCCATGGTTTGGTTCTTTCAGGGAAAGAAAAGCCAGCAGGAATCATTTTGACATCCTGATAAACAAATTGTAATTCTAAATCTGTAGGTAGGTTCTGAAAATGCGCTTGCATCAAATCAGTCAATTCTTCACGAATGATAATCACTACCTTGCGAATTCCTGCTTGATATGCATCATAAATAGAATAATCCATAATCCACTCTAAAGATGGTCCAACACCTGTCATTTGCTTGGTGCCACCTTTGTATCTACTTCCAAATCCAGCAGCCATAATAATAAGTGTATTTGTTTTCATAAAATCGAATCTCCTTTACGGTTCTATATAAGCTTCTCCCTCACCATGGGCAATCGCAACAATGATCCAAATAAGTAAATAAATCCACATGACAATGAGTAAAGCCCATCCAACAATTGGGACAATCAAACACAAAATCCATGCATAAGGATACCCATAGATTTCTTTTCCAGGGGCATTTAACTTAAGTGCTACACTACAAAGCATTTGTACCATAAAGATTATTAATAATAGAAAGACTGGGAAAAAGAAACAAAGGGCTGCTACCATCCAATAAAGATAATTACGATACCATGCAGACTTTTTATATAAATTTAAGAAGTGGGCAAGTGCAAATCCATAAAAGCCTTGTGTTATCAATAATAATACTAAATTAACAAACCAATTTTCACGTTTTAATAAGCTCATTATTTCCTCCTATTTTTGTTGATTTTTCCATTCATACAATTGATTTAACGCTTCTAATGGCGTCATTTCTAAAACATTCAGTTGTTTTAATTCTTCTTCTATTTTGGAAGTTGGTGCCATCAGGGATTCTAATGGCAAGGATTCCTGTATTTTAACTTCCCTTTTTTGTTCTTTGGTTTCATAGATACTTAAAATTTGATCCGCTCTTTCAATTAAAGTTTTGGGTAACCCCGCTAAAGATGCAACATGAATTCCATAACTTTTATCAATACTTCCTTCTTTTATTTTATGTAAAAAAGTCAGCGATCCATTTTCTTCATGCGCACTAACATGCACATTTTTTAAATGGCTCAATGTAGTGTCCAAATCCGTCAATTCATGATAGTGGGTAGAAAAGAATGTTTTACAACCAATTTTTTCATGAATATATTCAATAATGGACTGTGCCAAAGCCATGCCATCAAAGGTTGCAGTCCCACGTCCAAGTTCATCAAATAAAATCAAACTATGTTCTGTGGCATTCTGAAGCGCATAATTGGCTTCATTCATTTCTACCATAAACGTAGATTCACCACTTACCAAATCATCACTGGCGCCAATTCTGGTAAAAATGGCATCAAATATTGGTAAATGTGCTTCTTTGGCAGGAACAAAACAACCAATTTGAGCCATAATGACTGTGATGGCAATTTGTCGCATGTAAGTAGATTTCCCTGCCATATTCGGACCTGTAATCAATAAAATATTGGTATTTTCATCCATTACAATATCATTGGAAACGAATTCCGTTTGCAAAACTTTTTCCACAACGGGATGCCTTCCTTCGATAATACGAACACAACTAGTATCATTTAATTCAGGTCTCACATAGTTGTTTTCTTCTGTAACTGTTGCAAAAGCTTGTAATACGTCAATTTCACTAATGATTTTAGCAATTTCTTGTAGTTTAGGAATATAAACCTGAATTTGTTCTCGAATCTGTGTAAACAATTCATATTCTAAATCAATAATTTTTTCTTCTGCATTCAATATCAAAGCTTCTTTTTCTTTTAAAATAGGGCTGATATATCGTTCACAATTACTTAATGTTTGTCTTCTTTCATAACCATATTCCTCTTTGATGAAGTTGGTATTTCCCTTGGATACTTCAATATAGTATCCAAACACACGATTGTATCCTACTTTTAAGTTTTTAATTCCTGTTCGTTCTTTTTCTTCTGCCTCAAATCGGGCAATAAATTCTTTCCCACCCTTACGCAAATCTTTTAATTCATCCAATTCTTGATGATAACCTTCTTTGATGAGATAACCTTCTTTGATGGACAATGGTGGATTTTCATAAATACTTTTTTCCAGTAATTCGTATAACTCATTCATGGGCTCAAAAGTTTTATAAAAATGAATTTTGGATAAAATCTCCTTGATTTGTGGTAAGACTTTTAATGATATTTTCAATTGTAATAAATCTTTGGCATTGGCATTCCCAAAAGCAATACGTCCACTCAAACGTTCTAAATCATATACTTCAAATAGTAATTTACACAAATCATCTTTTACAATAAATTCTTTCAGTAATGTTTCTACCATGTCATAGCGTCTATTAATATCTTCTTTATGAATCAATGGACTTTCAATCATTTGTCTTAACATTCTTGATCCCATTGCAGTTTTGGTTCGATCCAGAAGCCAAATCAAAGAATAATTACGTTGTTTGAGTCGCAAAGTTTCTGTTAATTCTAAATTTCGTTTGGTATGGATATCCATTTTCAAATAATTTTTATGTTCTAAAATAATTGGTTTCATAAGATGCGCTAAACTTCTTTTTTGCGTATGGGTAATATATGTTAATAAATGTTGGATGGTTTCTATATACCTTACATCATTCAGTTCTTGATAAATAGACTGGTATCCTTCTTTTTCTACTTCATCTGTAACAGTTACTGTAATCTTAAATTGATTTTTTAAAATAGATAGAATGGTTTTATCCACTTTACTTGATACAATCACTTCTTTTAAACCGAAACTAACTACCTGGCTGATTAATGTAGATATATTATGTTCTACCATAGTCACAAATAATTCGCCTGTTGTAATATCAGTATATGATATGGTATATGCATGTTGAAAATCCAAAATATTTCCAATATAGTTATTTTCATATTCTTTTAAGAATTCATAATCCATCATCGTTCCTTTACTGATGATTTGAATGATATCTCGTTTGACAATCCCTTTTACTTTTTTCGCATCTTCTAATTGTTCTACAATCCCTACTTTATATCCTTTTTCCACCAATTTTTCAATATATACATTAGCGGCATGATGTGGAATTCCACACATAGGTATTTTTTCTTCTAATCCTGCATTTTTACTTGTTAAGGTAAGTTCTAATTCTCTTGAAATTTGAATGGCATCTTCAAAAAACATTTCATAGAAATCCCCCAAGCGGAAAAAAATGATGACATCTTCATTTTGTTCTTTCAATTCTAAATATTGCTTCATCGCAGGGGTAACCTTATTCATATCTACTTCACTACGTTTCATTGAAACCACCTTCATATACATATTTTACCAAAAAAAAGAATAGAAGTCTATGGATATGTAAGACTTCTATTTGTGATATTCTTTATTTTTAAGATTTTGTAAATAAGCATATCGTTCTTCATAATGAATGCTCGGTTTGGACATTTCAACTACGGAAGATAAATTTTCAAGTTCCGAATGATTCCAAACCATTTGATATTCTGTTGTATTTAATTCTTCTTCTAAAGATTCCATTAATTCATCAGGAGATATTCCTATCGCAATTTTTTGCTGATACTCTATCATCCAGCTAGGAATAGTCTGACTGGTACTGCATTCTTCTAATATTCGATTCATTTCATTGCTCCATTCATTTGCTTATTTATTATAGTCCCTTTTTTCCGTTTGTCAATTTTTCACCGATGAAATGTATTTTTACAGTTTTATATCATAATCGTCTAAAAAATGGTATTTTTCTTTTTCATTATGATAGCCTATGATTGTATTTAAATTTACATTTTCCACACTTCTAAAAAGATTAATATCTATATTGGGATTGATTTTTTTATAATCTTTTATAAATTCTTTTATCTCTTTTCTTTTAGAGGACAAATTTTCTGTATTTTCCGTCAATCGACAAGCACAGTTTAAAAATTGTAACTGATGAGTGTTTTTCCAACTGATGATGTCCTGTTCTTTCACAAAGTATAAAGGTCGAATCAGTTCCATATCATTAAAATTGGTACTATGTAATTTAGGGAGCATTGTTTTAAACTCAGCACCGTAAAATAGACTGATAAGAATGGTTTCTACTACATCATCAAAATGATGTCCTAGCGCAATTTTATTACAACCCATTTCTTGTGCTTTACTATAAAGGCATCCCCTACGCATACGAGCGCACAAGTAGCAAGGATTCCCTTCGATATGGTCTGTTACTTCAAAGATATTACTTTCAAAAATTTGAATTGGAATATTTAATTTTTTGGCATTTTCTTCGATGAGTTTTCGATTTTGTGGATGATATCCAGGATCCATTACCAGATAAATTACCTCAAAAGGTATTTGTCCATGCCGGTTTAATTCTTGCATACATTTGGCTAAAATAAATGAATCTTTACCACCACTGATACAAACTGCAATCTTATCGCCTGCTTGAATGAGTTGGTATTCTTTTACAGCTTTTATAAATTTACTCCATATTTCTTTCCGATATTTTTTTATGATACTTTTTTCGACTTCTCTATAAAATTCCATCTACATCACCAAAGTTATTATATAATAAATCGAAAGGAATGAATAGTTTATGACTCAAAAAACTGTCGGTTTAACCAACAGTTTTTTGATATACCCCAAATTGTGGAGTATCTGTGACAGTTCCGATGCCAACCAAAGCTAAATGGACTTTCCCAAAATCTCTTGTTTCAATGATTGGTGTATTCCATTTGGTATATCCTTTTAGTTCATAGGAAACTCCACCAAATTTGGATGGATTTAGTTTTCCTATAGAATTATCAAAATTAGTGCCATAACGAGCTGCTTTATTTAGTGGATACACTCTCCAACTTGTAATATTTTCACCTTGATTGGTTGGTGGTAAATTAACATATTTTGTTTCTTTAGATGGAATACTATATTCTGGTAGTTTTTCTTTACCAAGTGCATAGGCAGTTGGATCAATAAAGTTTCCATTTTTTAAAACCTCAAAATCCAAGTGCACGCCTGTTGCATATCCACTTTCTCCTTCGCTTGCAAATACTTGTCCTTCTTCTACAATATCTCCTTCTTTGATGTCAATGGAATTATATTTTAGATGATTATATCTGGATTGATATCCATCATTATGTTCAATCCATACACGGTTTCCACCCCATTTTTGGGTAGAAGGATCTGTGGTTGGATTTATAATTTCTGAATCTGGATATTGGTTAATTACTTTGATTACTTTTCCTTTTGAGTTTGCACGCACTTCTCGATTACCCACTTTTGAAATCAAATCAACACCTCTATGAAATCCACCTTCACGATTTCCATATGGGCTAGTTACACGTGCTTGTTCTAAAACTTCCATTCCTCTCCTCCTTCAAAAGAAATATAATTTCTTTTATTATATTATATGGGGAGAGCCAATTGAAAGCCATAATAGTCACCCTGATATCTTTGGATTTTCAAAGATAATAATCATAGTAATCTTGGATTAGCATATATCTAAATTATAAAAAACAGTTCAATATCGAACTGTATAATATGTTAAATTTTTTAAGAGTTTAATTTCTTTTCATATATATATCCTTGTTCTGGAATGATATCTCCACATTTATTTGGTTCACCATTTGGGATAGTTTTCTCGTACACTTTCTTACAATTAAGACTTTCATAAAATTTAAAATTGCAAGCTTCATCAGTTAATATTTGTAAACATTTGACATTATCTTCTTTTGCATATTCAAATATCTGTTGAAGCATCTTTTTTCCTAATCCTTTACCACGATAGTTTTTATTAAGAATAATGATACTTATTTCTCCATCAAATCTTTCCTGTAACTCTGCAGGAGTATAATCGTAATCACTATAATATTTCATTATAGCTTTTTTATCTTTTATTAGTGGACTATGCAGTAAAATTATTTTAATGATATGATAAAATTTCTTCTTTATAATATGCTTGTTTGAGTTCCATTTGGCATAACCACAAAAACCTATTAACTTACCGTTATCTTTTTCTATAACCATAGTTTCTGTTTCTTCCAATATTTCAAGTAAATAAATCCAAGCGCACACGTTACCTTTCGCTTTAGAGAAAACTTTACCCAAGTCCCATTCATTTGCCAATAAACTAACTGCTTGCTTCATTTCACTTAATTTCATATTTTCACCACCAAAATAATTTTTTCAGTATTTTATTTTTATTTAGCAACATAAAGAAAAATGCTATGTTCAAGCTTTATATCAACATTTTTTAAAGTTGAAAATAATATAATTGTTGAAAAAAAACTACTGTAAATGATATCAATAGTTTTACTATTTCATAATATTTTTGGTTCTAAAGTTCTTCAAACGTTGATGTGATTTCGTTTGACATCAACCCATTATCATTCAGCCACTTAATAAAATAATTAATTATTTTATACTTTGTCAAGTTGCTCATTTTTGAACCATCTGCATATGAAACACAACTTATTTTGCTTTTGTTATTTAAAAACGCTATTTTTCCACTATTGTCAATTTTATATTGGATATCTACTAATTTGTTCTTATAATTTAATTTGAAATTATTTAATGAATTTTCTGATTCAAACTCAATATAATAATTTTTTGAACTTTGAGTATATGGACTTATTAATAACAGGTATCCAAATCCAAATAAGCCGCAAGCACACATTAATATAAATTCTAGATTAAAATTTAACAATCCATAAATGAAACCTATCGAAAATGCAATTAATAATAAGAACATAATGATTATAACAATAATTGCACCCTTTCCAAATCTAGGTTTAATTTTTCCATTGACTAAATTGACTCCTAAAGTAATTCCAACAACATTTCCAATGTTCATTTTATTTACCTCCTTACTATAATTAGTATAACATATATAGTTGGAAATTTATATATTTTTTATAATGATTCTATTTTTACAAATCCATTAAATAATAAGATATATTGTCAAGAAGCCATCAGATACATAAATTTTTACGAAAATAAAGTATGACTAAAACATATTACATGAAAGGATTTAAGGCATTCTCGTGCTGCCTTTTATGGAGAGGCTCATCAAATAGCACATGATATTAATCGTTATACAACATAATTTATTAGGAGTTTTATTATATTTAAACATTAAAAAAGCCTTTATTTTGAAAGGCTTATTTTTTTATAAGTGGTGTCCTGGGAGAGATTCGAACCCCCGACCGATGCCTTAGAAGGGCATTGCTCTATCCAGCTGAGCTACCAGGACAAATACGTTCTTTTAAGAACATATTCATTATATAATAAAATATTTATTTATTCAATAGTTTTAATTACACTTTTATAAATTTCTTGGTCTTCTACATTGAATACAACCTCTCTTACATTGTAATTATCTCCTACCGATAAACTAATGGTATAAATTACTTCCTCTAATATATTTCGTTCATTCATATCATTGAAAATATAAGAATTAAATGTTAAAAATAAAGAATCCACTTCCTGTTCAGTTGCCAATAACTTGGTATTACTATTTAAAAAGCTCATCAAATTAGTGGTGTATAGATTAGAACTTGACAATTCATCTACAATAATTTTAATTTTATCACGATTGTCATTTACATATTTTGTAACAGGTACATAATATGTTTCCTCATTATATTTTCCAACATAATATATAGTTACTTGATTAATATCTTTATATGATTGTAAATCATATTCCTTATTAATTCCATAACTTCGATCTAATGTACTTGGCAAATTAATACCTGAATGTGGTAATTTTGTTAATATATCTCCTTCTACATAAATAATGACATGGTTTACCCCTTCAATACTTGTTAAGGTATAAACAATCGCTTCAATTACCTTTTCTTCATTTTCTTTTTTCATTTCCAATATATCTTTTGAAAAGTCAACCTTGATCAAACTATCTTCATAATGAATACTGCGTATTTTGGTATCGCTTGGAATGATGGCACGGAAGCCATTGGGTACCTTACTTTCCCCTTCTCCATTTTGTATTAATACATTTAATAAATTTCTTGCCTTTGTTTCAATATCAGCATTCGCATCCATTACCACTTTTGTACGTGCGACCATATCATTTGGATCCAATAAATAGATAGTCGATTTCTCTGCCATTTGATCTACATACTCTACTTTACTAGGAATATTTTCTAATTGATTGATTTGCTGTTTTGGAATCAAATACAAAAGAAACAACGCAAATAATACAGCTGATGATAAAATCATTCTCTTTTGACAAACACGTTTTACCATGAATCCACCTCTATTTAAATGTATGAAAAAAAACGCATTTTCATGCGATTTTTTAGAATGTTAGTTCTCCAAGTTTTAAAAGTTCAACAACAGCACTTGCTCTACCTTTTACGCCTAGCTTCTGCATCGCATTGGATATATGGTTTCGTACTGTTTTTTCACTAATTCCTAATTTTTCTGCAATTTCAGCAGTTGTTTGATTGACAATTAATAATTCAAATACTTCCTTTTCTCTTTTAGTAAGAATACTTTTACTCATGCTTTCCCTCACTTCCTAAGCTGGGTGGTTTTATGTTTACTCATATTATTTTATGTCACTCTCTTATTTGCGTGAAGTCATTCGCCCAAAAAGAAAAAAGAATAGCATTTTCTATCCTTTAAATTGTACAGTTATATACATTTTTTTATCAAAGTTACTTTGAATACTTCGCATAATATCATTGGCAACGGTTGTATCATGTTTTTTACTATCCACTACTACTTTAATTTGATCACCATTGATTTTAATAAATGTTTTTAACTGCATTTCATCTGCCAATTTTTTTTCTAATTTGGTTTCTTCGCCTTTATTAATATTTAAAGTTTTCATTTTTTCAAAGGCATTATTTTTTTCTTCCACAGAGGATTCTGTATTAGTCAAAACTTCCTTTAAAGCATCCAATTCTTGCATCAATTCTTCGTCTGCCGAAACACGAAGTGCTGTTATGAGTTCACTTTCTTCTATTGAAACAGTTGGTTCTGTTTCTTCCTTTTTATTGGTATCAATATAATTGCCATTACTGGTTAACAGTAATTCTGATGGCATGGTAATATAGTATACACTAAGCACTAATATCAAACTAAACAAAGTCAAAAACCACAAATTTTTTTTATTAATCATTTATTTCCCTCCTAGTACTATCTATTTCACTATATGAAGGGATTTCAAAAATATGCAAAGTGTTTTCTATTTTACATCCATCTTTTATCTATTGCTTATTATAAGAGTTCCACTCCTCATGTTATTTCAATATAGATTATCACCTCTCCACTTGGGGGGCGATAATCTGCGCCCTTTATAATTAAGGCAAAGTTTTTAACATATTCACATACTTCGATGATTACCAGGAGCTACCTCCTCCTCCACCAGAGCCTCCATCAGATATTCCACCACCAGATGAATCACTATCAGAAGAAGATGAACTTACACTTTCTGTTGTTTCCATTGTTGAATTCATAAATGATTCAAATGATTTTATATCAAATGTATCCAAACTATCATACCATTCTGGTGCTTGTAATGAAATCGTTTCAAAACGTTGAATCCATTTGTCAGATACACCTAGTACATAAGTATAAGGTAAAATATGATAAAAATAACTAGGATCCTGTAACACCAAGGTTTCTAATTTTTCTTTTTCTGCTGTTTCCAAAAAATGTTTGAATCCTAAAATTTTTCCAAGCATTTGATTCCCATATTTTGTTCTTTTTGGCATATAATTAAAACACACCGCCATTCCTATATTACAGATAATACATACAATTGAGTTAATTAATATTATACGACTCTCTAGCATAGGCAACACTATATAGGGTCCGAAAACAGCGACCAAAAAAGACATAAAAATAATGTGAAAAAATATATTAATTATTTTTTCCGCAGTGCTATCCTTTTTGAACATCATAAACTCGAAAATTAAAAAAACTGTATATACAAGGATACTCATGCAGAGCACATGGAAATTTCCAGATCCTAATACTAGTGAAATTGTGAAAGAACAATACGATATTAGAATCATTAACCCAATCAATAGTTTGGGAATAAATGTATACTTTTCAAAGATTTTAGCTTTATTTCCTTTGACATTGATTATATCCAATATCATATCTTTTGTGGAGTAAAAACGATCATATAAATCCATTTGGGTAACTTCCTTTTTACCAGATTCAAATAATCCTTTCATAAAAAGATTTTCATAAACATTATCTCCCTCATATTCTTTTAATTTCGTAATCTTAAAGTCATTGGCGGCTGCTAAAAAGGTCTTATGATTGATTTCTGATATTTTAATGTATCCTTTATTGGCTAAAGAAATCAATAATGAAGTTACATCTTTGGTCGTGGCGATTCCTTTGTATAAAAAGCCAATTTCTAAACTATTGAATTTTTCTGGTGGATAAAATTCAACTGTTTCAACCACCTGTTCATTACGTCCATATCGGTACCAAAGATACAAGGATATCATAAAACACAACACAGAAATCACTATACCTATATAATCTGTATATTGAGTTGGAAAACCAGCATTTACAAAATATCCTTCTTCTAACTCACATCTAATGGTCAAAGCCTCTCCAGCTTCTAAAATTCCATAATAAGCTCCTTCTATTGTATTTTCATGTACATCATAAGTTACATTTTGATGATTAGAAGACCCTTTTTTCCCAACAGAAAAGCCAATTTTACTTGCATCAAAAGCTTTTGGCATTGTAATTTTAAAGGTGATATTTCCAATCGCTGTATCCCAGTTAGATCCAATAAGATTCCAATAAAGTTCATCAGCATTTTCCAAAGGATCTTTCCCGATATTATAATTATACTGAATAGAATATACTTGCTCTCCTGTCAATTCTTGGTGGCGATTTCCAATTTTGATTTGATAAGTATCAAATGATTTTGACACAGTATAGGTAGTATTCACACGCAAATTGGATATTTTTGCACGATTGTTTGAGGAAGTTCCATCCAAACGTTCTACTTTATTTTTAAGAGGAATTTTTCGAAGAATACCATGTTTTGGAACATTAAAATAGGCAGTGATTGTCTCTGTGATATCCAAAGTATTGTTTTCATTTACAATCATATTGATATCATAACGATCAATCACATATTCATTTGAATGATAAAAATATATCTCACTCGGTTTTTGACCGTCCGCTAAAATGGAAGAAGGTAATAAAATGCATACCATTAGAAAACATAATATGTTCTGAATTGTTTGTTTCATTTTGACCTCCTAAAGTTTTACTTTAATACGATTTCTTTCTTCTTCATTTATCTGGAACATCTTTTGCGCTTTGAAGCCCAATAATTTAGCGGCAATATTATTTGGAAACATTTCCACAATATTGTTGAAATTTCGAATAGTTGCATTGTAATATTTTCTTGAATTGACAAGTTCATCTTCTACTTTTGTAAGCTCCATACTCAAATCTTTATATTGATCACTCGCTTTTAATTCTGGATAATTTTCTACCAATGCGAGTAATTTAGGAAGATGTTTTGACAATTCTTCGTTTGTCATAATTTTATCTTCATTTGACATATTATCATAAGCATGATTTCTTAATTTTACAACTTCTTCTAGGGTGGTTTGTTCATGTTTTGTATACCCTTTTACAATTTCTATCATATTAGGGATTAAATCCCATCTTTTTTTTAAATAAACATCCATTGTAGAAAAAGCTTCTTTGATTTGATTGGTTTGTTTAATGAAACGATTATATAAGATAAATAAATATCCTAACATAATCAAAGTAATTCCTACTATAATATAAATCCACATATTTTTCCTACTTTCATTCAATTTTTTGAAAAAACGAAGAACTTTGCCTTCGTTTTATGTCATTCTATTTACAAGTAAATCCTTGTTCCTTGGCATATGCTTTGAACGCTTCTTTATTCACAGATTCTTTTTCAAACATATCTTTTATGTTTTCTGAAGACATTTTAGATAAATCAGCAGTTACTTTCATAGTGACAGTTAAGTCTTTTTTATTCAAGGAACCTTCTACACCTTCAATCGCATTCATCATGCCAATTGATAATTGTAATATTTCATATCCATCCTCTAATGCTTCTTTACTCTCATATGTAATTGTAGATTCTGTTACTGTTTTTGTTAATTTTTCTTTTTCAAATGTTCCAACAATAGAACCCTTCATGTTTTCTTCTTGTCCACTACATTTTAATGTTTCTTTTTTAGAACCACAACCTGTAAAACCAACTAACACACATCCTAGAGCCAATAATAACACAACTTTCTTCATATACTCACCTCCTGTTCTAAAAAAGAATTCTCATAAAATTATTACATATAAAAAGAGGGTATTACCCCCCCCCCCCGTTCGCAAATGGCGAACTACTTTTTTTCTATTTGCAAATATTTTTTATGATTTTCTTTTATGATTTCAGTATAACATGATTTCCAATTTTTGACAATTATTTTATCTACAGTTTTAAAAAAAAATGAGAAAATCTCATTTGATATCACTGCATCTTTACAATTTGCAATTTATTGTTCGCATGTGCTAAAACTAAAGTGACATGGGTTGGATAGTTTAGCTCCTCTTCATATGTAATGATTACATCTACTTCATACGCCTGTTCATCTGATAGAGAATCACCATGATATTCTGTCATCTCAATACTAGTAACTTCTACTTCACTTACCATTGGAAGGGATTGTTTCCGGTCTCCATATATATTATTTTGAATATATGCATATACACTGGTTTTAGCCGATTGTAAAAAATCGTTTTGATACGCTTCATATACAAACTGCACACCGCCAATATCATTTTTATTAATGGCCTGTTTTAAGGAATAAAAATCAGCAACAAAGATTTGACTCATCAAAGTAGCGTATGTTTCTTCATCGGGATTTTCACTTTCCAATTCTTTTTTTAGTTCTTTAAATTTTTGTTCTACATATTTTGAATCATTTTCATTAAGAGTATATCCATAATTTTGAATGGTGGACAAAATCTCTACTTGAGAAGCTGAACCTGATTTTAAACTTTGATAAATATCTTTTATACATAATAATAAAATAATAAAGCAAACAAGGACCAATATAAGAATAATTGGCCATGTTTTAATTCTTCTTTTTGTGGGTTCTTTTTTCATATTCTACTCCTGTCCTAATAAGCTTTTCGCTTCTTTTGTTCTTCGGATCAAATCATATACAATAATAGAGTCTGAAATAGAAATGGCTTGATCTGCGATTTGAGTATATTTTTCAATATATTCTATACTTACTGTATCATCTGGATTTAATAATTTACCATTGTCATTGCTTTGATTGTAATACATTTTATCGGTCAACCAATTGCCATCTGGGAAAACAACGACATTCTCATCTACACTAAATATATCATGTCCTAGTGCATAAGGACTTTCAAATCCCATCATATTTCCTAGAGTTGGTAGGACATCATACATTCCCATTACTTTTGTAACCTCTCCTGTTAGGTTTTTATTTTTTGTCCATATGATGAATGGTACTTTACGATTGAGTTCATAAGCATAGTAGTCTACATTTTTATAGTTAGGATCTTCTGATGATAGAATACTGTTGGTTTCAGGAACATAGTTATAAAAACGTTTGTATTCCGATTTTTTCAATTTTGCATCATGATCTCCATAAATTACAATTGCGGTATTTTCTAATAGTCCTTCGGTATCTAAATCAGCGATCAACTGTCCCAAGGCTTCATCAGCATAATGAACAGATTTAAAATAATTTCCAAGTTTGGTTCCTTCCATATAAGGTGCAACAAATTCCTCTAGTTCTCCTGTTTCTTCATTGATTGCTTGGTATTTATAATTTACTTCATAATCGGTATGCCCTTCAATATCTGAAAAAGGGGTATGATTGGTAAGCATAATTAGTACACCATAAAACTTTTTATTTTGTTCACTTATTTCTTTTATTTTGGGAACAGCTTGTCTGAAAAAGGATTTGTCAGATAACCCTAGTCCGATGGTTTCATCGATTTCAAAATCATTTTTATAATTATAGTATTTATCATATCCTATGCTTTTATGTGCACTCAAACGATTCCAGAAAGAACCATTATTGCCATGCATACTAAAAGTATAATAACCTTGCTCTTTTAATAGTTTTGGAATGGTCACATATTCTCTATCAAAATAACTTACAAATACCGTTCCACTACTAGCTGGCATTAGTGATGTATTGAATGTAAACTCACTATCACTACTCGTCCCCACACTTTCTTGGGCATAAAAGTTAGAAAAATAAAGTCCTTCCTCTGCCAATTTTTTTAAATTAGGAGCTACAGGCTGTCCATTAAATTCAGTATCTAAAACAAATTGTTGTATACTTTCTGCATGAATGGCAATAATGTTCATTCCTTTTAAAGCATTTGTATATGAATTGCTCTTGTGGTCACTCTCTTTTGTTTCATAAAATTCACGAAATGCCTTTGCATGTTCATCGTATCCAAATAATGGATTGATTTGTGCTTTTAATGTTGCGACCAAATCATTGGATTGATATGCATAGATTCCAAAACGCATAACCAAATATTCACGATTCCATTGTTTGTTTAAGCGACTGATATCAGTAGAAGTTAATGTAGAAATGAACATACCAATAAAAATAAGTCCCGCTACCAATGTATTTAATGCCCTTACTTTTCCTTTTTCCACGGTAACTACATAGTTATAATATCCACGTTTTTTTAGTTTTTTATGTACAAAAATAATGACTACGATTTGCCATATGTAGCAGAAATCTTTTAGTTCCATTACATTTTCGACAACCGCATCGGTTACACCAATTACTTGTAATGATGTTTCTAATAAAGAAAAGGATGCATAAGATAAAAAGTTGGTATAATAAATAGAATTAATTAAACAAGTCAATGTAAAAATAAAAGACCATGTGATATAGTAACGAAATTGATGTTTTGGTTTGAGAAAATACCCAAATGCTCCTACAAGCAAAACAATTGCCAAATCAGCAATAATAGGCCTAATATCAAAGTAATTTTTTACAGTTACAAAACGTAAAATACAAGCATTGATTACAGATGAAATTACAAATGTAATAAACAGTATATTGGTTTTCGCATACTGTTTGGCAAATATGATTATTTTTTGGATAGATTCCAATATTGATTCTAGCTTCATCTTATCACCCTCATTGTAATAAAGTATATCATATTTTATTTTAGTTTTCAATTGAACAAAAAAAGAGAATGGATATATATACTAAAATAGTGTAAAGAAAAAAGACGATACCGCCTTATGTTTGTTGCAATGACAATTGTGCTACAAATTCCTTGTAACAATCTCCCTTTTCCTTATAATTTTTAAAATAGTCATAACTAGAAGCTGCTGGAGACAATAAACAGCTTTTTCCTTTTTCAGTTATTTGATGCGCTATTTGTACAGCTTCTTTTAATGATTCTACTTTGTATAAATTTACAGTTTTGGTATCGACCAATTGTTCCGCTATTTGAAAACCAGTGGTTGGCATTGCAATCAAATTTCTAACTTTTCCAGTTTTTAAATAAGCAATAAAATGGGTGTAATCAATATGACGATCTTTTCCACCAAAAATTAAAGTATCAATGTCAGGAATGGCCTCTATCGCTTCTTTGGTCGCTTCTGGAATGGTTGCGATGGTATCACTATAGTAAGTTACGCCATCAAATGTACCTATGTTTTCCATTCGGTGTTCTAATGTCTGAAAATGAGAAATGCTAATGGCAGCCTTTTTTAAATCAAACCCAAGCAATCTAGAAATCCATAAAACGACCATGATGTTTTTTAAATTATGTTTTCCAAGTAGATTTCTAGTTGAAGTTATGGAATACAAAGGTTCTTGTTGATAGCAAATAAAATCATCTTTTAAATATACATCACAACTAGAAGCTTCTGTTCCAAATGTATATTGGTTTGCAGAAAAATAGTTTTCGTTTACTTTCCTTTTTAATATTTCATTGTCAGCACAATAAATAGCAATATCTTCTTGCGTTTGATACCGAAATATATTGAGTTTAGACTCATGATAATGTTCTACTGTTCCCGCATGGTCTAAATGATCCTCAAATAAATTTAGAATAACTGCAATATGGGGAGATACTTTAATATATTCCAGTTGATGACTTGACATCTCTACTACAACTATTGTTTCTTCATCAATTTCATCTATTACATCTAATACTGGTTTTCCAATATTTCCAATCAATACTATTTTTTTATTTTGATCTTTTCCAATTTGATATAGTAAACTGGAGGTTGTACTTTTTCCTTTTGTACCAGTAATCCCAATTACATTTTGATGTTTGGCTTCTAACAATAATTCTAATTGAGAAGTAATTCTATCTTGAAATGTCTGAATGGGAATATCTTTAAGTGATATTCCAGGACTTTTCATAATTACATCGTATTTTGATAATTCTTGTAAATAAGAAGGTCCTAAATTCCAGTTGAGATTTTCATCTTTTTGTTCGCGCAATTCCAATTCTAGATCCGTATTTCCATCTAATATTGTTATCATTTCCGATTTTAGGTGTTTACGAATCCATGTATAACTAGATTTTCCCTCTAATCCATATCCTAGAATGGCAATTTTTTTATTTTTTAATTGTTCTATTATTTCTTGTGTCATGATTACATCTCAATTCTTTCTTTATGATTGCTTCAAAATGAGCATTTAAATTATGGCGCGTATTATAATCGAGTTCAGGATTATCTTCTAAACAAAGAGGATAATGTGTTTGGTAATACATTAATAAATAAGGAAGTGTCTTTTCCTTCCATCGATGAATGGTAATACTAACTGCATACCTCACTTCTCTAATGGTTCCAATACAATCAAACGGTTTTGTCTTTGCATATCCCAACAATTGTAAGAAAATTGGTAGTAAATCTTCTTTTTCCAATAAATTGGTTCCAAATATTTCAACCAATTCCGTTTGTGTTAAGTAAGGGCTCAATATAATGTATACAAATAAACATTTAGGGCACTCACCGCACCAATGCCATGGTTCTTTTTTGCTACCTAAATTACAACTTTTAAAAATTGGATGGTATTTTTGATAAGTTGAGAATAGACTCCCTATCTGCAACTCATTGAGTGGTCTCAATAAACTAAAATACTCAATTTCAATTTGAAAATATTTTTTGGTATATGCATTAAAATCAGCTTCAAATTCATAGGATTTGGAATATTGATGATTTACATTTGTTCCCACTACAGTCGTTTCATTTGCACTTGACTCATTTGAAAGGATAATATATTTTTTTTGATTTAAGTAAGCAACGATATAGGTTAAAAAGGCAAGTAAAGCACTAAAAGGCGTATGTCCATTTAAAAAGCCTTGTTGATTCAGTTCTATTAATTTCTGATCCAATTTGCGAGTAACTGTTATCAATTTTTCGTCTGTATAGTTTCCAGCTTGTGCACACGCAAGTGTAATGGTTTTTGGATTTAAGATAAAACATGTATTGTTTTCATATTCTTCTTTTAATAATTCCATACTAACGACGGAATCTTTTCCACCACCAATTGGGATTAGGTTTCCAATTCCTTGATACTCTAATCCCAAGATTGTCGTTTTTTGAGCCTTGCAAACAATCTGCATCAATTCTTCTTTTGGAATATCAATCCCATTGCAATATAAAAACTCCCCTAGTCCTTCATAATATAATTTTTGAAACCAATCCATTTGGGCTTTATCTAAATATCCAGCTTCAATCACCACATTAGGGCTACAAGTACATTTGAAATAACTAATCAATTCTACCATTCCCAAATGAAATATTAAATACTCAAAAAAGTCATAATTTGAGACTGTTTTCTTTGGAATTTCTAAAATTGGATGAAAACTAGTCAAATTTGGTATTTCAAATTCATAGGTAATTTTATAAACCTTTTCCAATTCTTCTATTTTATAATTGCGATAAATAAAGGTTGGATATTCTTTTCTTAATTTTAAAAATTGTTGATACTTATTTTCCATAACGAATCTCCTTATTCATTATATACATTATAACACCATTTTAATTTTATGTGAATGGTATCTAAAAATGAATTCATGTGAAAAATATTTATTTGATGGCATTCATTTGATTTCCTCATAAGGTAATTCTTTGAATCAATTGTAATAAAACGTTTTTGAAATAAATAATTGGTCTAAAGAAAACACAGACTATTTTCTTTTATCTATCTGTGTTTTTACCATTTGTTCCATTTTTTCTAAATTTTCGCCCTTTAACAATTTGCATTTTTTGTAGCACATAAGATCTTGATTCATCGCATCACTCATTCCTCTACAACTTCCAAAGCCACAAACACCACAATTATATCCAGGTAAATATTTTAGATAATCTTGTTTGTCTGTTTTATCATAAATAATAACTAATAAAAGACTTAAAAGGAAAGCAAGCAACGTCATAATCAGAATTCCTATCATCGTTTTTTCTCCTTACATTTTTCACATAATATACATCCATTACATTTATTTTTTTTCATAAGAATTAAATATAGAATAATCAAACCAACTATTATAAAATATGCAATCATATAACTAAATACCTTGCAAACAAAAGAGCCATAATGGATGCGGTGACAAGGGCGATTGGATATCCCTTGAAGCAAGTGGGAATATTTCTTTTTTCCAATGCTTCACGGATGGTTGCGAAGATATAAATTACGATAGTAAATCCTAAACTAGAACCAATACTAAATACTAATACTTCTAACAAAGAATAGTGATTGGAAATATTCAATAATAAAACACCCAATACTGCACAATTTGTTGTAATCAAAGGAAGATATATTCCTAAACTTTGATGTAATTTTGGATTTCCTTTATGGATTATCATCTCCATTATTTGTACCATACAAGCAACAATTAAAACAAAAGAAAGTGTTTTTAAATATACGGTATCCGTTGGAACCAAAACGTAATAATATAAAAGATATGTCATGATAGCAGATAATGTAATTACAAGTGTGACTGCTATCCCCATTCCTAGTGCACTTTTTTCTTTGCTAGAAGTTCCAATAAAAGGACAGATTCCCAAAAATTTCATCAAGACAATATTTTCAGTCAAAATACTCGCAAGCAATAAACTAATTAGATTCATGTTTACCTCCTTTATGAATGGCATTGAAAATAGCCATTAAAATGCCCAATGTCAGAAAGGCACCTGCTGGAGATATTAGAAAAGACATGGGTATGAGTTCATTTTCTGGAAATACACGGTAAATGGCACGATAGCCTGTTATGGAACTAACAGAATCCATCAATGTAATTGTATTATTTCCTAGTACTTCTCTAATACTAGCAATTACCATAAGAGCAGCTGTATAGCCAAGTCCAATTCCAACGCCATCTAATGTACTTTCCCATACAGGTTGCTTGGAAGCAACTGCTAAAGCTCTTCCCAAAATAATACAATTGACAACAATAAGTGGTAAATAAATGCCTAATATATCATAAACATCTCTAGCATAATATTTCAATATCAATTCTACTATAGTGACCAAAGTAGCAATAATTAAAATATAGACAGGTGTTTTTACGCTATTTGGAATCCATTTGCGAATGATTGAAATCATAAAGTTAGAAGCAATCAATATGATAGTTACACAAATACCCATAAGGTATGCATTTTCAAATTTGGTTGTAATTGCTAATGTAGAACACAATCCCAGTAGTAAAACAAATACAGGATTTTCATGGATAATTCCGTTTTTAATATGCTTCATAAAATGCCTCCTTTTATACACCAATCCAAGTCATTACCAAATACAAAATAAATGTACAAACAAATGTGGTAATCGTTAGTGCTAATATACCTTGTAATTTTTTATTTTTCATAATGTTCCTCGTATTCTTGTAAAGTATGAATTACTAATTTTTTAAGTGCATTGGAAGAAATAGTCGCTCCACTCACTGTATCCAATTCTGATAATTGATTTTGGTTTTGGATGAGTTTTTGTACATAGTTTTCTTTTTCTACAAGCGCATAATAACTTGGTGTTTCGTTGTGTTCTAATACTTTCAAATTGGTTATTTTACCATCCTTTATGGCAACTTCACAAGTAATTGGTCCACCATTTCCTTTTTGTGAAACTTTATAAATCACTTGATTTCCAATTGTTTTTTGTTCTATTACTGTGAAATTCGGATCTACAGCTTCCCCACTTATGGCATAACGTGAATTAACTACATAAACAGTAAGCCCCAAACCAACTAAAATAATAGCGATTGTAACAACAAGATTTTCTTTTTTTTGACACCCAATCCCTATTTTATCTATGATAAAATTAAGCATATTCATTGTTAAAATACTCGTTAATACCCCTTCTGGGTAAGATGTCAAATATCGAAAAAGGACAGTGAAAATACCTAAACCAATTCCATATAATATTTGCCCATTTTTGGTTACTGGTGAGGTAACTGGATCAGTTGCCATAAAGATGGCTCCAAAGAAAAGGCCACCACTTAAAATTTGAAAAAGAGGATACCAAAGAGATAACCCATTGCTGATTCCAATCAACATGGTGAGAAAAAAGACAGTTCCAATATAACAAATGGGAATGCGCCATTTGATGACATTCTTCCATGTTAAATAGAAAAAGCCAATGATACATAATATACTACTGGTTTCCCCAACTGCTCCTGGTATCATTCCTGTAAAGAAATTCCATAAACTTCCATAAGGTTTTACTAATGTTTCATATGTTCCAATTCCTTCTATGGTAGAAGCATTTGATAATGGCGTTGCATGACTGATGGTATCTACTTCATATGCATTGAAATACCCGCCATGGCTTACAATCACACCTGCATAAGCTGTTATGATAAATAAACGTCCTATTAAAGCTGGATTGAAAATATTGTTTCCAAATCCTCCATATACTAATTTTCCAATGATAGTTGCGAAAGCGGCTCCTAATATCAAAATAGGAATTGGTGTGTGAATTGGCAAAACAAGTGCTAGAAAAAGTCCTGGCAAAAGTGCATATGATGTTTGCATGTATTTTTTTAAATCTGTTTCTTTCTTGTGTAGAAAAAAGCGGGCGTAAATCCATTCTATTAAGTATGTGATTATAGGTGAGATAAGTACGAATAAAAGTGGGTAGCATAATCCCCATACGCCTACTTTGTTATGAATATATGGTACCACTCCATTTTTATAGAATTGAAATACTACAATTGGAAGAAGTGCAATCAATACATGAAACATCATTTTGGATGTTTTTTGTTTACTACGTTCAAATGGTCCATTTTGGATATGATATTCTTTCATGATGATACACCCTTTCTTAATGTTTCTTTGGCTTTTTTAACATATTCCCTTACCTTTATTTTAGCAGGACAAATATAAGAACATAATCCACATTCTACACACTGATTGACACGTAATTTTTGTAATGCTTCTTGATTGAGACAGGATTCCTTGATGAAAACAGGTTCAATCCTTGCTGGACAAACTTCTACACATTTTCCACAGTGCATACAAGTTTGTTCCATTAAATCCTCTTGTTTTCTTAAAATAACAAGTGCATTCATATCTGCAGTAATTATCACATCATCTGATGGTAGAGTTACGCCCATCATAGGTCCTCCAGCAATACACAGTATATCTTTGGCGCGTTTCAGACCCCCAATTTTTTCAATGACTTCATGAGCGGGTGTACCTATTTTTACATGCACATTGGTGGGTTGTTTTACCATATCTCCTGTTATTGTAATGACCCGTTCTATTAATGGCATTTTGTTTTTCAAGGCCTGATAAATCGCATAGATTGTGGAAATATTATTCACTACCACACCAATTTCATTGGGAAGTTTATGATACGTTCTTTTGGTTATATATTGAACCAAATTTTTTTCCCAACCCATTGGATAGGAA
This sequence comes from uncultured Bacilli bacterium, assembly GCA_949065595.1. GTDB lineage: Bacteria > Bacillota_I > Bacilli_A > RF39 > UBA660 > UBA5026. The sequence goes on along the minus strand of CARSXK010000005.1, from coordinate 33,413 downwards.
TTAGGCACCTCTACTATTTTAATATTAACATAAGTTCCCACTCTCGTTTGAAGAGCTTGCAGCAATTCTTTATTGTTTTTTTTAACAGCAATAATGGCTTTTTGGATGTGATTGATTTCCAATATGGCATCAATGGTTTCTAATATTTCTAATGATTTTTGAACGCCTATAGTATAATCAGCTGTGATATAAGGTTCACATTCTACTGCATTAACAATTAGAGTATGAATGGGCTGTTCTGTTTGGTATTTGATATAAGTAGGAAAGCCTGCCCCTCCCATTCCAACAATGCCAGCATTTTTTAAATTTTCTATGAATTCTTCTTTTGTATATTTGGTAATTTCATTATTTTCTGTTTTTTCTTCCATACGTTCTTTGAAATCATTTTCAATTTTAATACACTTTACATAGTGACCGCTATGGTGTAGTTTTTCCTCGAAAGCAACTACAGTCCCACTCACACTTGCAAAAAGAGGGATACTAAGCGGTCCTTTTCTTCGTGCAACAATCTCCCCTTTACATACATAGTCATCCTTTTTTACTAATACTGTTATATCAGTATCATTTCCTACAATAAGGGGTATATAAATCCATTTTGGTTTATGATAGACTGTAAAATAATTTTTGGACATCTCTTTATTTTGTTTTAGTATTACACCTTTCATATCATCACCCTATTTCTGAATATATTATACAGATATTTTCTTAAAAAAAAAAGAATTATGCTTTTAATTGACAAAAAAGTAATTCTTTTTGATATTATGGAGCTAAAACGATACGAAAAGTAGGTCCACCAGCAGCTCCATCATTGACACTAAATACCCAAATATTACCAATTTTACCAGAATTATAGCCTCCACCTCGACCAACCCAAGGATGTGTATTATAAGGACTAAATGAATATGTACTATACCAACTTGATATATAAGTCTCATAGTTTCCATATTTATACAGTTCAAATGGTCCCATTTCTCCAGTTGCATCGCCCAAGATACGGTTTGTATAATTCGTATTTAACGTCGATGTATAGCGATCATAATATTTGCTCCAATTGGCATTGGTAAAAAAGTCTGGATATTGATTTGTGATTCCACTCGCACCACCTTCTATATTGGCAACACTCGTGTATCCCATTACATTTTCTAATGTACTTCCACTCATATCATATATTCCTGTTTTATTTCCTGTTGTTGAACTCACTTCAGATAGTGGATTTCGGTAGTTTACTGTATAGCTTCCATCTATTCCTGGCTCTGTTCCTTCATAACGATTTCCTTCTACACTTCCACCATTCATATTCCATATCGTTGCTTCTTCCGTAGCAGAATACCCTGTTATAATGTTACTATTATTGTTTAATCTTATTTTTCCGTTGATTCCGTAAATGGAATGGGATAAATAGGCAACGGCTCCCCATTCCGTATTTTTCATCATATGACTATCTAGTTCTCTTTGATATTCATAGCTGGTTTGAAACATATTTCCTACACTTATTTTAGTCCAACTATGAACATTGGGTTTGATAATCACTTTAGAAACATCTACGCGATTCTCTTCTGCTTCTTCTTTGGTTGTTGCTCCTTCATACCCTGTTTGAAACTTTCCTACCCAAAAGCCATTTACATGAAATGATAAAAAGGCAGGGTGTGTCATATAATCCCCAATTTTACAATTGCCAGATTCTCCTGCCAATCTTGGAGTTGTACACTCTCCTTCTTGGGTATCTGTTGTATTTTCTAGTCCAAAGTGAATTGCAATACTATGTGTTTTACTATTATTTACACTAGTTAACCCACTATATTCTCCCATATCCCATAGTTGATAACTATATTTGGGAATCCATACAAAATAACTTTCGATATTTTCTTCTGGAATGATTTCATTGTTTTCATATATAATGCTTTCATCTTTTAATATGACGGCATTGGCCCATTCTTTGTTTTCATATTGATACCATTTTTGAGTAATATCCGCTTTTTTTACTGTGGCATCACTTTCTATTACAACGGGAATTAGATTTCCTTTTAATACTGGATCTGCTCCATTTAATAATAATTCTTTGTATATTGGAATTTCCACTGGTTTTTCCTCTAAATAAGCATAATGAAATGTTTGATCTTGATTCCATGTAATTTCAATATAATGATTTAAGTTTACTTTTTCATTGGTTTGCGGATTTATAATGGTATTTTTCAAATATTTTGATGTCACCAATTCTTCTATTTTTACATATACCTTTTGATTGGGAATTTGAAATTCATATGCATCACTTGTTTGGACATATGCTTCCGCTGCTAAATATAAGTCGTTTAAATATTTTTGATAAGCATTTTCTTTTTGTTTTTTCAATAAACCAGTCAACGATGGAATTGTAATCAACAATATAACAGCGAGGATAGTAAATACTCCCAATAACTCAATCATTGTAAAACCTTTTTTTGACATATGATTTCCTCCTTATTCTATTTTCTATGTTATGTCTATAGTATACTCTCTTTTTTTCTTTTATTCAATCAAAAAAAAATATTGATTAATGGAAGAAACACTTCTTATACCCTTTGTAGAGTCTAGCTCAACAACAGTAAATTCCGTTTCTAAAATTTGTGGCTTCACTGTAATGTACTTTCATAATAAGTGGATATAGCTATAATAACTTATTTTTTTAATGAGATATTCCCCATTTCATTTTATAGACTCATTACCATATAAATCTTAAGTCTATTGTTTTAAATTGGCTCAAATATGCAATCGTTCTTTATGTTTAAATATGATTACATTTTCATTAAAAAAGGAATTTGTACCGCAGTATAAATTCCTTTTTATTTTATCATAAAACTGACACCTTTTCTTTCATTTTTAACTGTAATTTCATAACCAAATAAAGAGATTGTTTTTTTCACAATGGATAACCCTAGCCCAAACTGTCCATGAATTCCTTTTTTATAAGGGGTAAAAATATCATCCAATATATTGGGATCAATATTGGGTCCATCATTGTAGAAAGTAATTCTATTATTTTTGATTGTAATTCGTATTAAAGATTTAGCATAGCGTATAAAATTATTCAGTAAATTATCGATAATCGCTTCCCACATATCTTCAGAACCACGGTAACTTGTTGTTTTATCATGGATTTCAACCTTCCATTCAATATCAGGTCTATGATATTTGAATTTTTCCAAAGAGGCATTCAAAATGGGTGTAATGTCGACTCTTTTTTCTGGTTGCATTTTTAAGTCTTTGATATAGTTTAATTTATTTAAATATAGTAAGGAGTGTACTTTGGCTTCCAATTTACCAATTTGTTCTTTAACAACTGAATAAGCTTCTTCTGTATCCACCATATGATCTTCCAAGGCTTCCATGTAAGACTTTATGACAGTAAGGGGAGTCTTAAAGTCATGAGATATATTTTGATACATCATATTTTTATATTCATCTTGTTCTTTTAAAGTATGTTTCATTTGATCAATCGCATCGGATAATAATTTTAATTCATCATCTGTGTAATAATGATAATGATCTACATAATTATCATTATCTAAATTATCAATTTTTTCTTTCAAATGTTCTATCTTTAATACAAGTCTTCTTGCCCAGCCAACGAGTAACCCTACAATTAAAATGAGTACTATGAATAAAATTGGAAATAGATTATAAAGAATATCCTTCCTCATATTTTTGATGTAAGAGTCATTGGTAATTGCAATTTTCGTGACATAGGTCGTATATACCGTATGATAGTAGTAAGTATTTCCATGATACTTAAATTTACCATATGTATCTTTCACATTTTTCAAAATTTGTTTGGCTTCTAATGGGATGATTTGATTCAAATTTTCAGACGCTATTATAATTCCATTGTCTTTCTTATAAAGATAGGCAACCTCACTTTTCAATTCATTTTGATTGATTTCGTAATCAATCAATTCTAATGGTTGCTTTAAATATTCATAAATGCTTTTTTCATAAACAGGAAGTAGCATTTTGGGTAATAAAATACCTAAAAAAATGGCAATGATTAGAATGATAAAAACAGCGATGGTGAGCAGTTGTCGATATACGGTTTCTTTTAACGGTTTCATATCAAACGATACCCAAAACCATATATGGTACTAATGTGTAAAGATTTCATTTTTTTACGTAATCTTCTTACCAAATCATCGACAACACGGTCACTTCCAAAATAATCTTCGCCCCAGACTTTTTTTAATATTGTGTCTCTACTAAAGGACTGATTTTTATGCTCTAAAAATAAAATTAATAAATCATATTCTAAACTCGTTAGAACAATTTCATTATTTTGTTCATATACCATTCTTTTGTCCAAATCAATTTCATAATTATCATATTTGACTTTATTGGAATAAGTCGCATAAACCCGTTTCATCATATTGTTAACCCGCAATACCAGTTCTTTTGGAGAATATGGTTTGGTCACATAGTCATCACTTCCCAATTCCAAACCGATAATTTTATCCAAATCTTGGTCTCTTGCAGAAGTAAAAATCACAGGAATATTTTGATTGGTAGCACGAATTTTTTGAATGATATCATACCCACTTATATCATCTTTTAACATAATATCTAAAATCCATAAATGAACTTCACCCGTTTGTAAGTATTCTAATGCATCTGCTCCTTTGATAAAAGAAATGACCTCATATCCTTCTTTTTTCAGATAATTGGTAATTAGATGATTCAAATCCTCTTCATCTTCGACTAAACAAATTTTATACATAAAAGTCACCTCATTTATAGTATATCATGATTTTTGTATCATTTCTCACCTTCCTTCTTCTTTGATTGGTTTAGGAGTGTATTCTTTTTTTTATTATTTTATGTTGTTGTCTTTCTTATCACCTCCGATGATTTCATTTTAGAGGAATATTATGTTTCAATTTTGATAATTTTATGGGAAATTATGGTAAAAAAAGATGCCTATTTTACAAGGGCATCTCCAATGATATCAATTGCGTCTGTTATTACATCGATTCCATAATAAATTTTTTCTTTCCAATAATGATTTTTGGCACGAGAAACATCAATGATTAAAATGCTTCCATCTTTGGCTTTTTCTATCTCATGGGTAATATTAAATCTTTGATAGTGTCTAATGATGTAATCAAAATCATAACTAGGATCTTTTATAAATAAGTAAATATATCCTTTGGTTATATAAACACTATCGGGAATAAAAGTCTTAAAATAACGTTCTAATGAACCAATATCACCAATTAGGATATCTTTTTTCTTTTTATGAAATGTTTTACGCATTTTTTGAAATTGAAATGTTTTGGTTTTTTTGGAAAATATTGTTTTTTTCCCTTTTTCTTTGGTCGATCTCGATAATAAATCGCAAATGGTAATCGCATGATTTTCATGTATGGCTTGTATCATTGCTTCTGTTGGGACAATTGCTAACACATTCCCTTTTGCGTTTTGGATAATTTTTTGCATACTCTTATCGATTGTTTTCATATTTCACCTACAATATCTTGTACAACATAACTTGCACATAGTAATCCTGCAACTGCTGGTACAAACGCGTTAGATGCAATTTTATGTTCTGTTTTTTGAAGTGGTGGCTCGATGCTAGAAACGGTCATAATTTTGGTGTTTATCTTTTCTTCTTTTACCATTTTTCGTAATGCTCTAGCAATCGGATCATAGCTGGTTTTTTTCAATTCCATAATGGATATCTTAGAAGGGTCTGACTTATAACCCATTCCCATGCTAGAAATTATATGAATATGGTTTTCTTCACTATAACGAATCAACTCCATTTTAGTGGAAATGGTATCACAAGCATCGATAATATAATCGATTTTTTCATGGAGCTGTTGAATGGTAAAACCATTTAAAAACATTTCCTTTACAATTACATGACAATCAGGATTAATTTCGTGAATTCTTGCGTTCCATGCTTCGGTTTTTTTCTGGCCAATGGTTGATTTTAGGGCAATCAATTGGCGATTGATATTGCTTGTTTCAATGGTATCATAATCTACTAAAATAATGGTTCCAATTCCACTTCTTGCCAATGCTTCTACTGCATAGCCGCCTACTCCACCCAGACCTACTACTAAAATAGTTTTGGTTTTTAATTTTTCCAAGGCATCTTTTCCAATTAGTAATTCCAAGCGATTCCACATATCCATACTTCTCACCAAATTTATTATACACTATCTCATGGGAAAAAAGAAGGTCGAAAAAAGCAACTTTTGGTTGCTTATCTTACTGTAATATCCCCACTATTGGTTTCGATTTGTAATTCCAATTCGGAAAACCGATTGTTTTCTTTTATCTGTATGTCTCCATTTTTTGTTTTGACATAAAGATAACAATCTGTAATATCACTGATAAACACATCTCCAGAGTTACTTTGGATATGTGAATTTTTGAAAATTTCAAATTTTTTCATATCAATATCACCAGAACTAGTGCTTAAATCCACATCTTTTGTGACGTGGGTGATATCAATATCACCAGAATCCGTTTGTGCAATGACACTCTCCATACTTTTTCCTCGTATATCACCGCTTTGTGTTCTTAAATCTGCTTTTTTTACTGTATCTATCTCTATATCCCCGCTATCGGTTTCCAATGCCACAGATATATACGCAAATTCACCTATCCATACATTCCCACTATGTGTTTTTAATTGCAATGTTGTGTGGGTATCTTTTGGTAAATATACCATAATTTCATTGCTGTTATCAGGACAAAATCCAAAACAAAAGTAACTTTCTTCTTCTTTTGTAATGTGTAACTGATGATTCTCCAAAACACTACTTGCCTGTTCTTGCTTTTCCCCATAAATGGTCACATGAATCTCATCGTCTTGTGAGGATTTCACAGTAATATCCGCCGCTTTTACATCAATGAATATTTGTTCCAATTCGGAGTTAGAATATGTTTTTTCATAAATAATTTTCTTTTCTTTTTTGAAATTCCATTTCCAACCATAATGAATTCCATTTGTGAGTAAAAAAATAAATATACCGATGAAAACCAGTGTAACGATAGACAAAAAGGATATTTTAAGTATTGTATATGTTCTATTCTCCATGGTAACCCTCCTTCAAAGTGAGGATGGAATGAATGATTTGTATTACAAGTGCATATATCAACCAAATCATCCAAGTAATTTCCCATGCATGTGTGATAAAACTAATGATTAAATAGATTAGCAGAAAAATAATAGATACCATTTCATTTATTGCTTTATATTTTTTTGGTATTTTTTCCATTTTTTCTTTGGGAAAACTCATGCATTTGTAAATTAAATATGTTGTAGCAAATGCGCAGATAAATAAAAAGACGCCTACTTGGATGTTTTCATTTATTCCATCAATCGCTTCTGATATTACGACCCAAATGATGGATAGAAAATATAGAAAAACACTAATACTAATGGTTTTGGCTTTTTCCTTTCGTGTAGAAGGATATTGTGTTAACACCTGTTGTTTTTCTTCGGTTCCTTTTAACAACATATCTGTTGAAATTTCATAAAGATCACAAAGTGGCACTATTTTATCCAAATCTGGCATACTTTGATTGGTTTCCCATTTGGATATGGTTTGTCTGGTAACGTTTAGTTTATCTGCGATTTCTTCTTGTGATAAGTTCTTCTTTTTTCGTAATTCATATAACTTCTCTCCTATGTTCATTTGACATCTCCTTTATCACTACTATATGTTTTTCTTTGGTTGCATTCCACCAATTAGGGTTGGAATTTGCGCAACTGTAGTTAACATTTTAATCTTTTTTTTAATAAATCGCTTTTTCTTTGGTTTGTTCATTGTAAATGGTTCGGCTAATGACCATACTACTTTTTTTAGAAAATTCATTTTCTAAATAATCTAAATATGTTCCAGGTGTAATAATACCTACCATTTTTAATATATCAGTTCCACTTTTTCCAACAATACGGTCTGCAAATAAGGTACAATTTCTTCCTAGTACAAAATAAGTTTTGAATTCTCCTGTTTTAAATTTATAGGTAGTTGCATTGGTGTCTAAAAATAATAAATCAATATATTCATATTCTTTTCGGTTTTTGATGTGTCCTGTTTTTTGATCTTTTTGAGCAATCGATTCCCATAGATAAGTCTTTTCTTTGATGTGCTTTATTTCTTTTCGGATGCTTTCTTTTTGTAGATCTGTCAATCGTAACCCAAAACCAATTAATGTTTTATTGCTTTGTTTAATACAAAAAGGAATATAGGCTGCTTTTGTGGTTTCAAATAAGACACCATCCCCAATGCTATCAAACATACGATAGGAACTTTTATCGTAATTTCCATAAGAAATTATTTTACCATCAAAGCAAATATCCATATGCCCTAATTGATTGAATCCTTGAGGTGCAACATGGATAAAGATTTCTAAATCGGGTATAGAAGATTCTTTTTGTTGTTGGAAAATCACTTCTTCTTGCAAATTCGTATCACTAAAATATCGGTTAATTTTTGTTAACATACGTCTTGGAAAAAAAGCATCTAAAAAGGCAGGCAAACTAATATGAATGGAGCGTTTCAATATGATTTTAGATTGTACTGCCTTTTTCCATTCCCCCAGTCCTAGTAGGATACAATATAAGCCAATGATTGATAGAATGGTTGGTAAATGCCCTAAAGGGGAAAATAAAAATATAATTCCAGTTACTATAAAAAAGATACAAAAAGTCAATTCTTTCCACTTATGTTGTTTATTTTTTAGAAGAAAATAAGCGCTAATTCCTTTTACAAGTCCATGAAATAATAGGTAAATGGCAAAAAGAATGGGTACAACAGATAGCGGAATATTGGGAAAAAGATTCATAATGACCGCAAATATAATATTCAATATCGCATAAAATAGTTTTTCTTTTGTATTTTCTTTTTGTCCCTTTGACAGTAAATTCCATAATTGAAAAATTCCAAGCAACAAAAAGGAAAATACAAGTATGTGTATTATACTCGTATATAAATTTAAACTTCCAATGACAATGATAATCCCAAGTAGGATGATGACAAGTCCTGAAATAAAATAATTGGTATGATGGATTTCTTTTTGCATACAGCTCACCTTTTGCCTATTTTTTAAGTATATATATTGTTTCCTATATAAATCCCACAATGTTCAGGATAATAGTTTGGATTGATTGGTTTCCTTTCTTGTAATAATTGTTCATTTACGCATCACTATTTGTGGTTTCTACATTCTCTAAATTTCTAGTATATTCTTCCCATCGTTTGAAGTAGCCAATTAAACTCATCATTTGTTGTATGGTTGTCTTTTTCAAATTATTTACTTCCTAATCTACAATTTAAACCAATCTTTTTCTTTAGTACCCTATTAGAAGATCTTATTTACTAAACTCGCCAAATAATATCATTTTTTCTATAAATTCTTCAAAAAATTCTTTATTTGATAAATCAATTAGAATAAATTTATCATTTGAATTTACTTCATATTTATCAATATAAAATGGTAAATCTAATAGGCTTTTTGTAATGCTATAATTTAAATAGCGTTACTAACAAATGTTGATTCTATTCCACGCATTTTTAATAATTCACGGTAAGCTATACAACTAGCATAAGCATCAATATCAATATATTTTTTACCAGATGTTATTATAATCATATTCTTTTCCTCCAACAGTAATAGCTCTATAAAAATTATAACATGAATCAGTAAATTTTTTAATAACTTATGTCTCTAAAAGTTTAAAATTTTGCTACCTAAATGCTACCTGAAAATTTAAAAAATATTCTTTCATAGAAATTGTAATTTGTAATTAAAATTCATTTTCCAAAATATGATTTAGAAACTCCATAATATCAATTTCCTTACCTTTAAATAAAACTCTGTTAACATTCTGATTATTTATAAGTAAAGTACCTTTTAGCATATCATATTCTACGCAACAATAATTATCTATCTTAAGTAATTTATCTTTTAGTTTTATTTCAGGTATATTATAAATCATTGCAAGTTCACTTCCTATGTTCCTTTCTTTTGCTCTAAATAAATGTCCACAATATAAACATAAGTGAGTTCTATGTGGTATATAGGCAAATCGCCCATTATCAGAGTGGTAGCGACCACAATGACTGCATTTTACTATTTCTAAAGGTATATTATTTAGTTTAGCTAGCATTATTCCTCCAAAATCTTTATAAGTTAATAAAGAATTATCATATTCTAAAACTCCACTAAATTCATTATTATTTATTATTATTTTAGGTATAACACTTTCTAAAATGTTTTCATATCTAATATTTATATCCTTGATTTCATTTTGCTTAATATTTAATCTATTATCGTATATTTCTTTATTACTCCAAAGACATTCATCAAGTTTGTTTCCCAATTTATCATAGGCAAAAGATTTATGAACAGTACAATAATATTTAGTTGTTCCTTGTCTTGATTTTCCAATATATTCTATATTACATTTCATAGTTTCATATCCTCCAAATTAGATTAAAATTTTTTATTTAATCGTTTCTATTTTATTGCTTTTAAGTATATTTAATTTTTCTGGATCATTTAGTAATAATAAACTATCAACTAATTTAACACCATTGATTTCTTTTGGAATAGGATGCTCTTTTAAACTTAAAAACTCTTGTTGATATACTTTTTGATTTAACAATTTATCTATATTATTTACTTCATTTGCTATATAACTTTCTAAATAATAAAGAGTATAAACATTTTGTGACTTTGAATATTTAAGTTCATAATGTGAATCCAATCTTTTACTAATTGTTGTCTCATTAACCCCAAAAGTTTCATTAAATTCTTCTATAAGAACCTGTTTTCTTTTTTCCTCATTAAATCCTTTTTCTATTTCATATTTTGTAGTATAAATATCATTGTATATGTCAATAAGTTCTTTATATGTAATATCTTTATTTTCAATATTGAAACCGTTCATTGTAAATTTATTATTCTGTTGAAAAAATGGATATAGCACATTCCAAGTAGTAGGCTTTATATTATATAACACTAATCCCTTATCAGTAAATGTATATAAGTCTGTTGCACTATCTAACCTAGTTGGAAACATTTCTCTAGGTACTTTTTGATTAAGCATATCTTTAGTTATAATCATTACTTCAACCTCCTATTATTCTGATTTCATAATCTACTACTTTGCAATCTTCATTTAATTTAAATTTTCCTTCAAATATTTCATCTTTAAATAAATATGATGTAAACTAACCCCATATTAAAATTATAAGTTTTCTTTGATTTCTGGAAATAAATCATAAAGGTTATATCCTAATAAATCATCAAAATATTCTTTTAATTTATATGTTTCTTTAATGTGATATTGTGTATTTGAATAAACACCTTTACGAATCATAATATCTATTAATCTCTTATCTATAGAAAAAACGTTTGTTCCTTTAGGACACATTAAATCACATAAATTTATAATTTTTTCTTCAATAGAATATTTGTGACTTTTTATAAAATTAGTTAAAAATGGATTGGCATTAATATCAGGAACTCCACCTGCTGTACAAGTAATATCATTATTCAAATAGGAATGAGTTAGACATATATTGCAATAATCTTCATCATATCCCTTTTCTTTAAGATATTCATATCCTCTCATAACATGGCCACGTGATTCTCCATTATATTTGCCAATATCGTGAAGATATCCGAGAGTTATTGTTCTATCAATATCAACATTAATGCCTTTTTGAACTAATGCTTTTGCAATTTTTCCAGCACTATCTCCAACATTAATGCAGTGTTCAATCCATTTATCATCTTTTGTATTAGGTCTTTCCTTTTCTAAAAGTTCTTTTGCTTCATTACTTGTTAATACCATAATGTATACTCCTTTATCTTCCAATTCTTCTATTTGCTTTATTCTAATTCAATTAAATCTTCATCAATGATATTAATTTAAACTATTATGTAGTGTTTGTCCATATCTTACGATATATATATCATATCTACTCCCCTAACTTTCGAAATAAATCATTATAAACTTTATTTACATCAATATCATTTATCATTGTTATTTTATGTGTATCAGTAGTTAGTTCATAGGAAGTGTCATTTTTTATTTTAGGGCAACTGATTATTTTACCTGTAAACCAATCTTTATTTATCATATAAGCAATGACAGATATATCCCAAATCACTCGTCTTTCTTGTATTCCGTGATAACCATCATTGTAAAATCTATCTATTAGGTAATTACATAACTCGCTTTTGTCTTTTAAATAATGATTTAATTCATAAATAGATGTTCTCAAATTAGATGCGACATTCTTGCAAGGTATTATTGTTAATTTTACCTTTGAATCAAATACTATTCTTACAGCACTGACATCTTGTTTAAAATTATATTCCAAATTATTATCTTGTAATAAACTATGCCCACCTAACCAAATGACTTCAATTTTATCGATTATTTTAGGTTCTTTTTTGATTGCTAAAGCTATATTCGTAATTGCACCTATTGCCATAATATAAGTTTTGCTGTTTTTTAATGCTATCGCAATGATTTTACTAACTGCATCATTATCTTCTTCATATCCATTACAAACATAATCTTCTGCACCCTTAAAAACTTTATCGGTTGTATCAAAATTTAGCCAATTACATATTTTTAGTATTTCATTATAACTTTTTTCTCGACCACTTGTTACTGTTTCATTTCTTTCTTTATATGAATAAGGAGCAACAGTGATTGCTTCAATATTAAATATATCCTGACTTTTAATCATATAGGCAAGTGCAAATTGGTCATCACACTCATTGTATGTGTCAGTATCTAAAATTACATTTATTCTTTCTTTTTTATAATGATTGATATAGTTAAAGATTTCTTCCCAATTATTTACTCTTGTAAATCTTGTTTCATTTTTATTATATTCTGTATGAAACAATAAGGATTTAATATTAATTTCAGAACATTTTATACATACATTTACAGAATCATCAATCATTACATCAATATTATTTTCTATACAAATATCTGCCTTTTCCTGATGATTATACGCATTCGTTAAAATAAGGTCATCATATTCAATTTCATATTTCTTCAACCATTCAATCGTCATATTATATGGATTGGAATATTCTCCATTATCTCTACCACTAATAATACATATATAATCTCCGTTTTTTCTTAATTTTTTAATATATTTAGAACAATCCCTAATTGGCTCCAATAAACTTACTAATCTTTCAATATTTTCCTTATAATATTGTTGTTCTTCCTCTTCTGACCAATCAAACATATCTCTTATATAAGCATTATTATTAATGATTCCATTGTTTCTTAATTTTTTATCATGGTCTATGTAATCTTTTAATAACACTTCATTAAAATTAGATAAAACATTGTCTATATCAACACCAATTCTCATTTTTTCACCTCTAACAATTATTATACTATTAAATTTTAATAATTTAAAAAATATTCTCAAAATTTAGGAGGTGGATTTTATTAAATTTTTATTTTCAAGAGTACATAATATCTTTAAAAAGAATCTAAAAAATATTATAATATAGTTGTATTTATATGATTATATTTGAGTATAGTATTTTTTATTAATCTGTTGGACAAATAGTAATATTAGAGGTGAATTATGGAAACATTTGAAGTTGTATTAGATATATTAAATGAATTAATTGTTGATAAAGCTTTTAATAAAAAAAATAACATTAAAAAAAGATTGCCATACATTCTCATATATTATATTGTGATTATAAGTTTATGTACTTTTACACTCTTTCTAGCTATTAATTTAATTAAGTTAAAAAATATTATTGGTTATTTTTTCATTATAATGTTTATCATTTTATTAACCTTATTAATATTACCATTTATTAACCGTAAATAAAAAAATATGTTGAAATAACTTCTTTACTCGTACCAGATTTGATTGATATTCAGACTTTTATAGTTTGGGTTTTTAATATTCTTAAATTTATGGTAAGATATTTTAGGTTCATCAAAGAATACATGATTAACAGTTTCATTAAGTGCTAGAGCTATCTTTTTCATAGTAATATTTGTTATTACTATATTTTCATTATTTTGGGTTTGCTAATGGTGGTTCTTGAAACTTTTGATATAGCTGATAGTTCTTCTTGTGATAAATTTTGTTTTTCCCTATAAAATTTAATTCGATTCATTTTCTTCTCCTTTCTATACAAAATGTTAAATTGTCTATCTGTTTAACATTTTGTACATTCGATATATCACTGTTATAAATTATTATCAAATATGTTGTACAATGTTAATTGAGGGAGGAAATTTATGACTTTAGGAGATGTTATTAAAGAATATCGAAAAGAGCAAGAAATATCTTTACGAGATTTTGCTTTATTATCTGGATTAAGTCATACATATATATCTGCGCTTGAGAAAAACATTGATCCTAGGACTAATAAGCCTATTGCCCCTACCATTGATACATTGAAGGCAGTTGCACATGCAATTTGTATAGAACCTGATGATTTATTAAAAATATTAGATAATGAACAGCCTATTGAATTTAATTCAACTGACAATTTGAAAATAGAACAAAATTTACAAAATGAAAACACTAACGAACAAAAACAAACCATGAAATTTGGCGACGTCGAAGTTACACTATCAAAAAATGGTCAAATTACAAATGATGATTTTGATGAAGCAATGTCTTTCTTACTACAGGAAAAAATTAAAAATAAAGAAAATAAAAGTTAATTAAATATTTATATTACACTGATTAGAACTTGCTAGTATAGAAGTTTTAATATATATGTACTAGTGAGGAGGTGCAAGATGAATACAGAATTAGAAGAACAAAAAATTTCAACAAATCTTAAAAAAATTGAATTTCAACAAATTTATATAAATATGGATGATTCAGGTGTGCTACACAAAAATGAAAAATATTGTGTATACGGTGGTGTAGTTTTCATTGGAAAAGAATCAAGAGATAAATTTATACGACAATATAAAGGAGTTTTAAATGGTATTAAGTGTGATTATTGTCCGAGCGATAGAAGCAAATGTCATCATAAATGTCCTGAAATAAAGCATTATAATATTCTGCCATATCATAAGCGAAGATTATATAATCTCATTAAAAAATCAGTAACATATGCAGTTGCTATTAATAATGCAAAAGTAAATGATAATATTATGGAAAATAAAAACAGTAGAGGACGGTTTAGAGACTACTGTCAACGAAGAATAATTAAAAACAGTATTCAATACTTAATAAATCAAAAACTAATTGATCCATACATGCCGATTGAATTAATAATAAGAATTGATCAACAAGGAACGTCAACGGATACAAACAGAGCATTTGTATATGATATATATCATGAATTAACAGATGGAATATATAATTTGAGTTACGATTTAGTACATCCTAAAATTCTTTATTCAAAACTGAACATTGATTTAAAGTATGTTGTATCAAATAATCATGTATGTATTCAGGCTTCTGATTTAATTGCGGGGAAAATTAGGAATGTTATATTATCTGATTTAAGCAAGGAAGAAAAAAAGGAGGAATTAAAAATACTAGATAATATATTATTTCTCCCCTAACAAAAAATCTAGCTATAAGCTAGACCCAAGTGAAGCGGTGTACTTAATATTACACTTAAACTTTCGTTCGACTTTCACCTGTAGACCTGACAAGGAAAATATTCCTTCGGTAACAAGATTATATCACAATAAATTTAATCTTGTCAAATTTATTGTACAAAATTTTTTCGAAAATATGCATAAATACATAAAAATACCCATCTTATGCACCTAAAAGTCTATCTTGTGCAGGTTTATACACAAACAATAAAATATGTGCTATCATGTTTTTCGAGGTGTATGATGTATGAATTATGAAGTAAGATATGTAAATTTTAAAGACAAGAATTGGAACTATTTAAAAGTAGTTCATGGTAATAAGATAATTATATTAATAAACAAAAAAAGACCCCTACCCCGCCAGGCAAAAGGTCAACACTTATACAGTGTACACAAATAAATCACGACACCAATCATGAAGTTTTTGTGTACTCTGATTATAGCAAATTTTAAAAGAATAAGCAATAAAGGAGTGATAAAATGGCAATTTATAAAGATAAAATAAAACTAAAGATGGAAGACAATGGTATTTTAAAGTATATAAAAAGGATTTTGAAGGTAATAATAGGTCTTATAAGTCAAAAAGATACTTAACTAAAAAGGAAGCAGAGGAAGCAGAAGCTTTATTTATTTTGAAAAGGGATAATCCTGTGCATAAGCCTTTTGAATTAGTCGCAAATGATTACTTTGAATCACTAAAAAGAACCAAAAAGGATTCTACATATTATACGTATTTGAATGATTATCACAATCATATTGAATCCTACTTCAAAGAATGTTTTGTTGAACAAATTGATTTACATAAACTTAAAATTTGGAAAGAAGAACTAGAAATAAATACACTATAATGTACTTAAATAAACTATATCTATTTTATGTAATATACTTGATTATGCAGTAAAAAATTATGGTTTAGAAAATAATCAATTAAAAAAATTAGGAAGATTTCAGCAGAAAAACGATACAGTTATAAACGATGATACAAAAATAAGATATATTACATTAGAAGAATTTAATCGTTTTATTTCATGTATTGGTGACCTTATGTGGAATACATTTTTTACTTTCTGTTACTATACAGGCATGAGAAAAGGCGAAATACAGGCTTTAAATTGGAAAGACATAAACTTCGAAAATAGAACTATAAAAGTTTCAAAAACTCTCTATGCAAAAATTAAAGGAAAAATAAAAGATGATGTTACTATTACAAATACAAAAAATCGGAAAAATAGAACCATAAAAATGAACAATCTATTATATGAAAAATTATATAATTATAAAAACATAGTAATGAGATATAGTGATTTTAATGAAAATTGGTACGTTTTTGGAAATACAACTTACCTTTCAAATACTGCAATAGATCGCGAAAAAGATATAGCAATTAAAAAAAGTAATATAACAAGAATCACAATGCATGAATTTAGACATAGTCATGTATCATTGTTGATAAACGAATATATAAAATCAGGTCAAACAGATACAGCAAAATTCTTTCTAATGATGTCTGACAGAATGGGACACTCTATTCATGTCATGCAAAACGTATATATGCACTTATTTCCAACAATGCAAGACGAAATAGTAGATTTACTTGATAATTTATAAAAAATAGTACCTATAGAAAGCAAAACCGTTGAAAAACAACGGTTATTTTACTAATGGTGCCGAATGTAAGAATCGAACTTACAGCTAATCATTACGAGTGACTTGTTTTACCATTAAACTAATCCGGCATATATATGGTGCAAAAGATGGGACTTGAACCCACACGAGAAAATCTCACAAGCCCCTCAAGCCTGCGTGTCTACCAATTCCACCACTCTTGCATGAAAAAATCATACCATAAAAAAAGAAAAAAGTGAACTACTTTTCCATTATTTTTAAATTACCACCATAACGGCTATCATAATCATCTAACATATCATAAAATGCATTCTTATCAATTTTACTAGTTCCTTTAATATCAATTACAATATCACTAATTCCATATTCTGAAATAGCAGAGTACATTTTTTTTTGAAGATTTGTAACACCTCTTTTACTCAAATTTCCTTCCACATTGACATAAAGTACATCATCACTATAGATTAAGTCTGTTCGCATAACATTCACCTTCTGTTTCTACACTATAACATAACTTATTATCCTTCAAAATGATTTCGACAAAACTAGAAAAATAATGTTCAAAACTACCATAAAAATCAAATATATGCTATAATGTGAAATAGATATGGTTAATAGATAAGGGTGGTTTCATGTATCACATATTTTGTATTTTAATTGGAAAATTATTAATTGTAATCGGTAAATTTTTTAAGCGCGGCAGTTCCCTTCCTGGAGCCATTATCCTAAAATTCAATCATAAAATAATGCATTACTTTCAATTACCTAAAATAGTCATTGCGGTTACAGGAAGTTCTGGGAAAGGAAGCATATCTTCTTTAATTA
This sequence comes from uncultured Bacilli bacterium, assembly GCA_949065595.1. Lineage (GTDB taxonomy): Bacteria > Bacillota_I > Bacilli_A > RF39 > UBA660 > UBA5026. The sequence continues at coordinate 15,343 of CARSXK010000005.1, read as the reverse complement.
CAAAAGTTTTAGAAACACAAGGATATCAAGTGGCACACAATAAAGCTGGTTCAAATCTAACCCCTGGTATTTTAACCCTACTTTTAAAATATTCTACCTTGTTTGGTAAGCTAAAATGTGATGTTTTAGTTTATGAAATTGATGAGCGTTATACCAAATATGTATTTGATTCCATTACACCAAATTATGTTGTTATTTCCAATATTAGTCGCGATCAGCCTCCAAGACAGGGACATTTTGACCTTGTATATGAAGAAATTACAAAAGCACTAACCCCTTCTATGCACCTGATTCTAAATGCTGATGACCCTTACCTACAAAAGTTTACACTGAATCAAACCAATCCAGTTACTTATTATTCAATTGCCAAAAATCAATATTCTTATAATAAAAACAAATTTATGAATTTAAATTTAAATTACTGCCCTATTTGTAATCATAAACTAAAATACCAATATTATAATTTTGAAACAATTGGTGATTATCACTGTAGTTATTGTGAATTTCAAAAACCAATTGCAAACTACACTGTAACCAAAATGGACTATACAAAGGCAATCATAACCATTGATAATCAAAATAAAATTCAATTACCATACATTATTCTTTACGATGTTTATAATACTTTAGCGGCCTTTACAATCTTATGTATTCTAGGTTTACAAAAAGAAAAAATTTGTCAAACCTTATCCGATATTCATAAAAATGAAAAACTATTTGATGTACTAGAAATGGATCAGCGAATCGTGACTGTCTTAAATAACAAAAATGAAAACAGTTCTACCTTTAATCAGTCTTTACTTTATATCAATCGTTTTAAAGAAGACAAAACAATTGTCATTGGTTGGAAAGAAATTAGTAGACGATATCAGTTTGATGATTTATCTTGGCTATACGATATTGATTTTGAATTACTAAAGCAAAATAAGGTTCATAAATTTATATGCATTGGAATTCATCGATACGATATTGCAACAAGACTAAAATATGCTGGAATTGTGGAAAAAGACATTGTAGTTTTTGAACAAATCAAGGAAAGTATTCCATACATTAAAACTAAAACCAAAGGAAATATCTATGCGATTTTAAACTTTGATTATATTGAACCTTTTAAACAGGAAATGAGAGGTGAATCCAAATGATTATCCATATCGCACACCTTTATTATGACTTGATGAATTTGTATGGGGAAAGTGGAAATATAAAAGCTTTGAAAAAACAACTAGAAGAACAAGGAATCAAAGTAAAAATTGATTTATTAACCATCACTGATACCTTGCATTTTTCAAACTATGATTTCGTGTATATGGGAATGGGTACAGAGGAAAATCAGAAATTGGTTTTAAAACATTTACTTCCTTACCGAAGAGAAATAAAAAAGGCCATTGATGCTGGAGTGTTCTTTCTAATTACAGGAAATGCAATTGAGTTATTTGGAAAAAGTATTTTTACCACTAAAAAAATAAAAGCTCTCAACTTATTTCATTTTGAAAGCAAACAAGAAACCATGCGAATTGTAGGAGAATGCATTGGAAATACACCATTATTAAACAAGCCCATTTTGGGATTCCAAAATCGTTTTGGAATTATGAAAAATGTAAAAGAAAAAGCATTGATGACACTTGTCAAAGGAACAGGCTATGCCCCTAGAATCACGCAAGAAGGCATTGTTAAAAATCATTTTTATGGAACTTATATGATTGGTCCTATTTTAATTCGAAATCCAGAATTACTAAAATACTTTGTAAAATTGTTAATTTTAGAATTGGATTCTAATTTTAAATTCAAACCTTTTCATTTAACTTTAGAAAATAAAGCATATCAAACATTTATGGAAAAATATCAATTGAAAAACTAGTACATAGGCAAACTGTCATAAATAACTTGGCAAAAAAAGCATCCAACATAAATCAAACACACCCTATATATTATTTCGATTATTGGATTAAAATAACTTTGTTTTTTCATTAAACGTAAATAAAAATTGAGAATCAAAATCTCAATTTTTATTTGTTCCTTAATTTTATATTCAGCTTACTTTCTACTTCAGAAATCATTTGATTGAATACCGTCGTAACTTCTTCATCACTCAAGGTTTTTGTTGCATTTTGGAATGTAAGTGCATAGGCAATTGACTTTTCAGACGCGCCTACATTTTCACCTTCATAAACATCAAACACATCAATATTAGCAAGTAGCCTTCCCCCTACTTTCTTTAGAATCGACATGACTTGTTCTGATTCCATTGTTTTAGGCATAATAAAGGCCAAATCCTTATGAACACTTGGATATTTAGAAATCTCTTTGTATTTTACTTGTCTTACTTTTTTGGAAAGTAACTTATCTAAACTTATTTCAAATACATAAACATCCCTTTTACTAGTACGGGGATGTACTTTACCAAAATACCCAACTGTTTCCTGATCGACTAAAATAGATGCCGTCATTTTAGGGTGCATATCTTTGTAATTTTCAGATGCAACAATCCGATAACGGCCATTTAACCCTAAATAATCCATTAAATTTTCAAGAATTCCTTTTAGCAAATAGAAATCTACTTTTAAATTTTGATTTTGCCACATATTTCCTTGATAGTTTCCTAACAATAATCCTGATAACATTTGTTCTTCTACATAATCCTCTTCCTTGTAATAGATAGATCCTGTTTCAAAAATGTGAATGTCTTTCGTATTGCGCGCTAAATTGTATTCCATAACATTCAACAAAGATGGAATTAAAGTTTGCCTCATTACTTTTTTATCTTCACTTAATGGTGCGAGTACAGTAACAGGTGTTTTCATTTGATTTACAAATTGTTTGCATTCACTATCTCCAACAAGTGAATAAGTAATTACTTGATAAAGTCCTAACCCTTCTAATCGTTTACGAATTTCTTTGATCATTTTTTCTTTTTTTGAATAAGTACCTTGTTTCATTGGTACCACTGGTAATTTACCTGATATATGGTCATAACCATAAATTCGACCGATTTCCTCAATCAAATCCTCTTTGATATTAACATCTAGTCTTCTCGTTGGAATGGTTACATGATATTGTTCATTTTCTACATCATAGGTAAATCCCAATCGTTTTAAAATAGATTCTACATCTTTTCTTTCTATTTTCATTCCTAATACTTGATTGATTTTTCCTAATGTAATATCAAGCTTTTTGTCATCCTTATTGGCTTTATCATGGCATAACATTCCTGTTTCAGTTACACCATCCGCATATTTTTCTAATAATTCACAAGCACGTAAAATCGCTTGTTTGGTACGATTTGGATCAATTCCTTTTTCATAACGACTACTTGCTTCACTTCTTAAAATTGCTTTTGAAGTATAACGGATGTGGACAGGATCAAATATAGCAGCTTCAATAAAAATATTTTTGGTATCTTCTTCTACTTCTGTTGAAAGACCACCCATGACACCTGCTAAAGCAACTGCTTCTTTTGCATTTGAAATTACAATATCCGATGGCTTTAATTCACGTGTTTGCCCATCCAAAGTTGTTAAGGTTTCTTGTTCCTTTGCCATGCGAATTACAATGTGCTTGCCTAAACGATCTGCATCAAAGAAATGTAAAGGCTGACCATATTCCAGCATCACATAATTACTAATATCAACTACATTGTTAATCGGACGAATCCCACAAGCCATTAAACGTTCTTTGATAAACTGTGGACTTTCTTTGATAGATACATTAGAAACACATTTTCCCAAATATATAGAACAGTTTTCAGTTTCTACATCTAATTGATAATCATCTGTAATATCATTTCCTTGTTCATGAACAACTGGTTCTTTTACAGTAACTGATCTATCATAGATTGCCCCTACTTCATAGGCCATACCAATCATATTCATCAAGTCAGCTCGGTCTGCAGTTAGTTCAAAATCAATAATGGTATCATCAAATTCCAGATATGCCAAAGCATCTGCACCAACTTGCGCATCACTAGGTAATTCATGAATTCCATTTTTGTCTTCTTCTTTTAGATACTTTGATTCTAAACCTAGTTCTGCTAACGCACAAATCATACCATTGCTTTCTACTCCAGCTAGTTTAGCCTTTTTAATGACAATTCCACCAGGCAAGGTAGCTCCCACTTTCGATACAATTACTTTAAGTCCCTTTCTCACGTTAGGAGCTCCACATACAATTTGTACAGTTTCATCTCCTAAATCCACTTGACAGATATGTAAATGGTCTGAGTCAGGATGATCTACACATTCTAAAACTTCTCCAATTACTAGGTTGGTTGCTTCACAAAATGGTTTCATTTCTTCGTATTCATTCCCTGCAAATACCATCTTTTCGGCAAGCTCTTTCATATCAATATCATGAATATCAATGTAATCACTGATAAATTTTTTACTTAATCGCATCTTACTCACCACCTTCTACACGATTGAAATCGTTCAAAAATCTTAAATCATTGGTATAAAAGCTACGAATATCCTGAATTCCGTATTTTAACATCGCAACTCTCTCTGGTCCAATTCCAAATGCAAATCCAGTATAAATTTCTGGATCATAGCCACATCCTCTTAATACATTGGGGTGTACCATACCAGATCCTAGTATTTCAATCCAGCCTGTATCTTTACAGATAGGACATCCTACGCCCCCACATTTGAAGCAACTGACATCGACTTCAATACTAGGTTCTGTAAATGGGAAAAAACTTGGCCGAAAACGAATTTCTCTTTCTTCCCCGAATAATTTTTTTGCTAAAATCTCTAATGTCCCTTTTAAGTCTGCAAGGGAGATATCTTTATCCACAACTAAACCTTCTATTTGGGTAAATTGATGAGAATGTGTCGCATCGTCATCATCTCTACGATATACTTTTCCTGGACAAATCACGCGAATGGGATTTTTTTCTGAATTCGCATCCATCGTTCTTGCCTGAACAGGAGAGGTTTGACTCCTAAGTAACATCTCTTCTGTGATATAAAAACTATCTTGTGCGTCTCTTGCAGGATGCCCTTTTGGCAAGTTTAATTTTTCAAAATTGTATAAGTCTGATTCTATTTCTGGTCCTTCTACGACATCATATCCCATTGATACAAATATTTCTTCTATTTCATCAATGACTTTGGTAAGTGGATGCGTTCCTCCGACTGATACTTTGGTTCCTGGTAAAGTAACATCGATCGTTTCATTTGATAGTTTTTGATTCAATAAAGACGATTCTATTTCTTCTTTTTTTTGGTTAATGAGCTCGCATGCTTCATTTTTAATGGTATTTAGCAAACTACCAAATTCCTTTTTTTCCTCTACTGGAATTTCTTTCATTAAATTGGATAATTCGGTAATGCTACCTTTTTTTCCTAGAAACTCCACTCGTAAATCATTTAAGGCATTGAGACTGTCTACCGTCTTTAATTTTTTGAATAATTCTTCTTTGATACTATTTACTTTTTCTTGCATATAAATCCTCCTTATATTATATCTCGTTTTTTAATTTTAAAATGAACTCCACCTATCATATAGTCATAGATATAGGCAGAAACAAGAGCACCTTTTTTACTTTTGAAGACTTGATGTCTTACATCTTCCATCAATGTCAAATGTTTATCGCATGTAAGAGCATTATAAACATATAAACTAGAATGGAGTGGAACTAAATTATCTATTGTTCCATGTAAAATAAGCGTTGGACATTTCACCTTTCTAATATTTACTTCATTTTGTTTCACAAGTTTCCGATATTCTAAAAATCGAAAAAATGGAACATGAAATAGTTTATAGAAAAATCCTTCAAAGCCTGTCCCAAGCTCTGGATTCATTTCGTGGCGCACTAATTTTTTGAAATCTCTCACATTTTGTTCTAGATTTCCAAAGTAATATGCGGGTGATACTAATACTAATTTTTCTACTTGTGTATAATGAACTGCAAGATAAATGGCTAGTATCGTTCCCATACTATGCCCTACAACAGTTACCTTGGAATAACTTTTTAGTAATCCCTCTAAAGCATGAATCGATGCATCAATCCAATCTTGATAAGTTGCTTTCCCCATTCGTTTTTTTTCATGTCCAGGTAGGATAAAGGTATGAAAATCAATTTGTTTTTTTTGTTCCATAAATTTTACAAATACTTGATTGTCTTCTTGTTTTGCTGAAAAACCATGAATAAATAACACAGCTCTTTTAGACATCATACACCTCCCAATAAAAAAACACTTCCTCATATAAGGACGTGTTTCACGCGGTACCACCTTAATTCATAGAAATAGATTCTATGCAGCTTATTACTATAACGCGTTACCGAATTTTAATTAGCATAGAAGGTGAATTCAAAAGATTGTTTGGTTCGCTTTCCACCATCACGAACTCTCTATTCAAACAAATACCTTTTTACTACTCCTTCATCACAGCCTTTGACATTAGTATTAGTATATCACACTTTATTATTTTTTCAAGGCTTTCTGTATTATAAATAGCTTACTTCTCTTTTAATTTGCAAATTTGGCATATTTTTAACATATACTTTTTCCATTTCTGTTAATTTATGTTGTGGAGTATACTCTATAAAATCTTCCTCTGTTAATCCATAGTCTTTCATAAATAATTCACAAATGTAATTGGTATATTCAATCCTCTTTTTGTCTTCTTCCGTTAAAACCTTATCATTTAATTCTTTTACTTTTGATTCACACATATTTATTCTTCTGGCTTGGTCAATTTTCCAATTTTCAGAATCCCTAACTGATGAATAACTATATCCCATATATAAATCCAATTCATTCCTTAAATGTTCCAATCTTGGTAATATGTGAGAGATTTCTCTCTTTCTGACATCCTCATCTTCTATTGACTGATATAGTGATATAGTTCCTATCTGTCTATTCATATAATCATTTGATACTTTTGTTGGCAAGTTAAATTCGAATTTAAACAAATCACCATATGGAATCGTTGCGGCCAAGACGTCAACCATAATTGTAGATTCACACGTCTTATTCCATATCAAAGATTGAATTTCAGATTGTTCCAACAGTTGAATAGCTCTATGATAGATATTATAGATTGCAGTATCTCTATAAATTTTTAATTCGGAAAGTGCTAGTCTTTCCTCATCACTGATATTTTTTCTTACTACTGAAAAGTCAAGTTCAATGCAATGTTCTAGATACTCTACCATCGATTTCGATAAAATACTTTGATATCTTTGTATTTCTTGTCTTAATTGTTCCTTTGTTTTCACTCTACCATTTTGATTATTTGTTATCAACATAAAATAACCTCCCTGTATTCCAATTATAACACAAAAATATACTGTGCAACCACTAAAATTAATAGTTTTCTACTCTAGAATTTCTTTTAATTGATTGAGTAAATTTTGATATTCTTCTATTTGTAAGTTTAAGGTATCTACCTGACTATTTAAGGTTTGTTTATCCTCTTCTAATATCCTTTTTTCTCTTTCAAGTTCCCTTATTCTATCCTCATAGTAACTATTATTGATATACTGTTCTTCTCTTATATGCATTCCTTCCATTTCTTTTTGATAATTTTGTTCCAATTTTTGAATATTTTCTTCACTCGCATAAATAGTAATATTGACCTCATTTAGTTTAGAATAGTCATAAATATTTCTCTTTGCTAAATCACGTATAATAATTGGAATAAGTTGTGAATTCCATATTGTATCATGTTTCCCATAGTAAGGCCTAGATGAACTATTTGAACCTTCTGCAAGTAAAAGTTCTGTATAATCTTCATAATAACCAGCTTTCACTTTCACTGTATTTTGTAAATTAGGATCGACTTTATATTCCGCCATTTGTGAATACAAAAAATATAGTGTATCAGTCATCTCATATTCAAATTCAACTGTCTTCTGATCAATTTCTATTGGCGCTTCCTCATGAAAGTGAATAGAACTTAAATCTAAAAGGAAAATGCCAAATGTGCCTCCAAGTCCTATTACCGATACTAAAAATGTAATCATTAATCTTTTCTCACTTGTTTTTCTATTAATTAGAAAACAAATTAAAATTTCTAATATGGTAAGTGTAAATAAAATTGCAAAGGGAATTCCTATGAAAACACTGATGTAAAATACACCCTTAAAAAGTAAATATAATGTAATGAACAAACCTGCACAAAGGAAAAATAATAAGAAAAGGATTGGTATGATGATCATACATATTAGTGTTTTTAAGAAGAACATAACGGTATGTTCTAAAAAGCGAAATAAATTATCAATACGATTGGTTGTGCTTTTGATTGAAATGACTGGTTCTTTTCCTTGCACTCTTTCTTGAGGATTACTTTCATGAGTAGATAATTCTTCTTTTGGTTGTACTTCTTGTTTGATCTTATTTTTATATTTAGGATTATTTAAAAAATTACTTTTAAAAATATAAGTAAAAATTACCAAAAATAAACTCCAATAACTACAACTTACTATAAAATGAAGCATATGATAACTAAACTTAAAGAAATGATTCGTTGTTGTGATTATCATTTGATCTAGTAAATTGTTGATGTGGATAATTGGAAACCGAAATAATAGTAAAATAATACTCGTAATTCCCATTGTAACAAAACAACACTCAATTTCTTTTTTATTCATTAATTTTAATAAATCGATTGTTTCTTTTATAAACTCTATAATACTATCAATAAATGTATAGATATTACTTTTCTTTTTGTCTTCAATTTTAATATCTACAATTTCATCATTGGTAAGATCTTCTAAGCTGCATTTAAATATTTTGCACATGAATAATAATTTATCCATCTCAGGGTAAGTTGTACCACTTTCCCATTTTGATACAGATTGCCTTGTAACATCAAGCAAGTCTGCTAATCCCTCTTGGGATAATCCATTTTGTTTTCTCAACTTTTGGAGTTTTTCATTAAAACTCATAATATCACCTCTTGTGCCAATTCTACTATGGAACTCTGGTTGCGTTCTACCAAATTTAAGTTGTTTTTATCGCAATTTTTAGTTGCTTTTTTCTATTATACTATAAATTTTGGATAAGATATGTTTTTATTCTAAGTTATTTTTTATCATTCATTTCTAAATTGATTTAAAATGAAAAATCTCTAGCCTGCATAAATAGCTAAAGATTAAATTTAGGAATACACTACTTTTTAAAATCTTCCTCATTTTCTTTAAAGAATTGATAATATAGTTTTACATTTTCTAATTCACTCCATTTTTTTGTTACGACTGGGTTACTATCTAAATCGTAAATTAATGCATCCTGTAACTTCAATAAAAATGGAGAATGCGTTGAAATAATAAACTGGCAATTATAAAAACGTACCGATTCTTCTATAAATTGTTTCAATTTAATTTGGTTTTGAACAGATAGACTATTTTCTGGTTCGTCTAATATATAAGTAGCATTCTCCCTAATTTCTCGTTCAAAGAATAGTAATGCCAATTCCCCATTGGACTTTTCCATAATGGTATTGTTTCCAAGTCTTTCCCTTACATATTTAGACATTGTTTTGTTTTTGGCATCATAATTATTTCTTATTTTTTCATATTGGTCAAAAGAATTGTTATCTCCATTATATTTGTAATTTAAATATTCTTCACTTAATTTTTCTTTTTTTCTATTTACATTAGAATTAATTGACCGAATATCCAGTAAGTAATCAAATATATCATCACTTGTTATTAATTTTACTTCATTTGGCTTTTCCAATGACATTTTGTATTGGCAGGCATCTACATAGTAATCAAAGAAAGATCCTTTATTAAAGTTAGATTTCCGATTTGCTTTTAATTTTTCTGAAATCATATTGATTAATGTCGTCTTACCAGAACCATTTCCTCCACAAAATATAGTGATATGCCCAAATTCAATTGCTTGGAATTGTTTTGAAGAAAACAGATGTAATGGATAATAATTGTTAAATATTTTTCTTTTTTCTTGTTCAGTAACAATATAATACTCTTGATGTTCATCTAGTAAGGTAAAACTTCTTAAATAAATCATAAATACCTCTTTTCCGCTCATTAAATATATTACTTTTATTTTTATATTTCCATTATATCACGAAACAATGTGTTTCAATCAATGTTTTATTTTAACAATTCAAAAAAAAACATATCACCATATGTTTTTTTGATAAAATCCTTATTCAAGCATAAATAAGTTTCCAAAAACTTAAGAATTCAATATCCATTTGATGATTTCTTCTTTGATTTCAAAATACTCCTCTTTTTCAAATTGCATATTTGCAATACAATAACTCTTATTCGAAATATGAGAACAAAACATACATTCAATTAAATTCGCACAGTCTTGAATAAAAAAGGAATTGCTAATCTTACTAGAACAAATGACACTATAGCTATTACTACAACTATTGGAATCATCAACTCGAATACAAAAATTAATATTATCACTTCTTTGACTTGCAACTGTATAGGTACTATTGTAACATCCATCACAAAAAATAATATTTTTAGAATCTCCACAATTGGTACATTGATATACATTTTCACTTCGATAAATCGGGTCACTCTTTATGACATTTTCGGAATTATAGACCCTCTCTGTTGCAGAGTAATCAATACTTTTCCATAATTCTACTATCTCTTCTAAACTATTTACTTCCTTTTTTGGTTGCATCCATCCTGTTATCCCATCCTTTTTCTCGATATTGGCATTTGTCATATAGCGAGTAGAATGCGTAAGCGATGTCCAAGTTTGCTCATTTGTTGTTGCGTCATAAACTGCCTGTGGTAATTTAATATCAAAAGCGTATTTATTTATAATTTCTTCTAATGATTGATTGTTTTTGTTTAAAAAAATTGCCTCAAAAACCTTGTCAATTATCGCTAATGCTTTTCTATCATCCATTGTTTAAAATCCTCTCTTCCTGTTGAAGTTTCCTTCAATATGTCTTCTAAATTTATATTTGTTTGAAGTGTAAATTTCTTTTTTTTAGGTGAAATTTCCTCTTTTTGAAAATCTGTATTATTCCTTTTTTGCCTAGGAACTGGTACAAAATCTAAAGTAGTTCCTCTCATCGCAGAATATAATACTGCACCATTACTGATCCGTAAAATACAATTACGATTTGGAAGCTCTGTTAATAATTTCATTTTATATTCCCTTGTATTTTCTAATGGAATATTGATATCAAAATTATCCACTAGTATATTGGCATCTAGTTTTGAAACTCGAAATATGTAATAATTTAATACATTGGCAAATATGGCATCTTTTACTTCATTGCTAACTTGATTTAAATATTGACCAGCAATAAACATAGAAACACCATATTTTCTTGCCTCTGATAAAAAACGACATACAATTGGATTTTCGATTACAGAGATTTCATCCAGTATAAAGATAATGGATTCTGTATAGGTATAAGATTGTACTAAACCTAACAGTTGTTGCATAACCAATCCTGAGATTGTCTTTGTAATCTTATCCCCTAGTTGCATCCTATCTAGTGATACAATTGTAAGAAAAGAATCTTGAATGATATCTTTTAGGTTATGATTACTCTTTTCTTGATTGAAAACAGGTAGTAATTGCATCTCATCGATAAAAGATATGATTGGAGAAATTGCTTCCCCATAGAAATTGATTTTCAACTCATTAAAGTCATTTAAGAAAAATTGTAATACACTCAATGGTAATTCTCTTTCATATTGTTTTAACAAAGAAGAACGATATTCAATTTCTAAAAGTAGTCTTCTTAAATTTTGGAAATTAAATTGATTCCCAATCAGTAAAAGATGAACTGCATACCTTAAAACACGTTCTAACTTTGAATTGTATTGATCCATGATTAATGTTTTAAATAAAGATAAGAAAAGTTCTGTTGATGCGATAAAATCATTACTAGTTGGCATAAATAAATCCATATCATTTTCTTGAAAGTCAATCACTTTCGTTTGATTGAGTCCTCCAATATCATTTTCCAAAGAGGCATGTGGATCAATCACGACAATTTTATAATTTCTTTTGTATTTGGGATTTTGTTCCATATATTGAATAAACAGACTAATGAATTTACTCTTTCCACTTCCACTGGCTCCTAAAATTAAAGAATGTTTATCAAATTGGTAACTATTTTGGTTCAAATAGTAATCCCCTTGTAAATATGGAAATGTCTCAATTTTGAAAATAGTATCTAGTGGATTGCTTTGTAATAAACTGATTTGTTTTTCGATTTTTAAATATTTTGGTACCTTTTTATAAAAGAAACGTTTATTGGTATTAAAATCAATTGTGACAAATGTTTGTGGTATATTACAAAGGTAGGTTTTCCGAACCCATTGGTGATTTTTTTTAAAATACAATTTTGTAGAAGACAGAAAATGATCTTTTGCAAATGGAAAAATGGATAAGTCTACAACTGATAGTTGTCTACCTGTTCGACTCTCATAATATCCATATATGTCTGCAAAATTATCATTTTCCTTGTGAAAAAGTGGTAATGACCTTTTAAATTTAGGAAATTCAAATGGATTATTCTCTAGTTTCTTGAAAATAAAATCTTCTAAATGATTGATTGTTGTTGGTAATACATGATTTGTCTCTATATAATAATGAATGATATTTTGTTCACACCTTAAGTATAAATGCCAAGAATGAAAACATCCATTGTATTTTGAAATGCTATGGATAAATGTAAGCCAGGATTCTTTTTTAATACTCGCATTTTTCAGATATATTTCTGTAAATACCTTCATATTGATTTCCATTCCATAATTTCTTCTAGTTTCTTTTTCATTCTTGGATATGGAAATTCGCTTGAATACCCAATTGCAACGGAAACAACTAGTTCCATGGATGGATCTGTAAATAATCTTGCGATTTCTTGTTTTGTATAAATAATATCACGTATCCATAACGACCCCAAGTTAAGGTCTGTTGCCTTTAAACAGATATGTTCCACTGCACTTCCAATCGAAAGATAATCAGCATCACGAAAATCATCACTATTGGGTCTAAAAACCAATATTAAAATGGGGGCTTCTCGAATGACACGAATACTATTTATCACACTATTCACTGCCTGATAGGTATGTGTTGCATAATTTGCACTATCTAGTTCTACTTTGTTCTTTTTCATCCTTTCTTCCATAATGGATGCAACTTTTTCCTTTTGCTCGTTTTCTAAAATTACAAAATGCCATGGTTGTCTATTGGCAGCAGAGGGTGACATTCTCGCACATTCAATTAACCTTATTATTTTTTTCTTTGAAGCAATTCTTTTACTAAATTTTCTTGTACTTCTTCTTTCTTCAATTACTTGAGTGAATTCCATATATCTACACCCCTTATACAAGATAACACGATAAAGAATTAAAAAACTGACTTTTTCTTTGTCAGTTTTGTCAGTTATTCAATGGGCACTAGAAAGTCGGTGACGCCATCATGGTAATATTCTAATTCTGGGATATCCCGTAAATTATACTTACTACTTGGAAAAAAATGGTAATAGAAATCATCAGAGGCTTTCTGTATTTCTTTTGAATTTGTTGATGGAATATGGAAAACGAGCCATTTTGATTTTGGTATGATAATTGGATCAAATTCTTCTATTTCATGACTCCATAGTACCCAATATTCAAAATTGTCACTATGAAAACGATTCTCATATATAACCATTCCATATTCAATCCTCCCATATTGTTCATTATATTTTGTATTCATAGCCTCCCAAAAGGCAGGCGCATCTTTTTTTATTTTAGCTTCATTTGTTGGAATTCCTTTTCCATACAGTTTCATTTCTTCTAACTGTGTAATTTCATATGTCATATCATTTTGATCATATTCTTTTTCTTCAAATACAATTTTTGGAAAATTCTTAAGTGCATATTTTCCTTTTTTTATTTGGCTTGGTTTGATTCCATGAAATTTTTCAAAGGCACGAGAAAATGAAGTTGCATTTTCATACCCATAGCGAAATGCGATTGTTGTAATGGTTTCGCTGGAGTGATATAAATCATAACCTGCTTGAGATAGTTTTCGTTTTCTGATGTAATCTGAAAGTGATATATTGCATAATAAACTAAAAAGTCTTTGCATTGTATATTCATTTACGCCTAAAATTCTTGCTAATTCTAAATAAGAAATATCAGAATCCAAATGGGATTCAATATAGGCAATCATGGTATTAAGCTGATGGTAAATATTCATAAAGCACTTCCTTGCATCACTATTTCTTCTATTATATATAAGTTGCTTTTAGATATCAAGCATCATTTTATTTTAAATGATGCACATCTTAATAATTTTATGTTATACTGATGCTGGAGGGATATTATGGATTTGGAAACAATTAAAAGCAAATATTATGAACAAAATAGTGCAATGGAAAAGGAATATGTAACAGAGAAACAAAATAAACAATTAAATAGGAAATTTGAAAAAGATGGGAATTTATTGGAGGATACATTTGAAGGATATTTTTATGAAAGAGGTGAAGAAGATTTTGATTTTTATCAAAAGAAATACCCTAATTTATCCAATACAGAATTAGAACAAATCGTAAATCTTCAAAATAATATGTATATCAAAAAAGCTTCTAAAGATATTCATTCTATGAAAAATATATTGGTATTTTACTTTATGCTTACCATCATTAACTTAATTATTTCTTTCATAGTAATTTTTAAGACAATATAAAAGTCTCCAAAGTTAGCAAATGATATTATCGTTATGCAAAATAATTTATTAGGAGTTTTTCAGGAGTATTACTATATTTAAACATAAGAAAAGCCTTTATTTTAAAAGGCTTATTTTTATAATTGGTGACCAGTACGAGATTCGAACTCGTGAATGCTGCCGTGAAAGGGCAGTGTGTTAAGCCACTTCACCAACTGGCCATAATGGCGCCTAATGTAGGACTCGAACCTACGACCTATCGGTTAACAGCCGAGTGCTCTACCGACTGAGCTAATTAGGCACTATGTCTTTGTTTAAGACTCCTTCATTATATAATAAAATTTAAAATTTGGCAATACCTTTTCTGTAATTTTCTACCGTTTTTTGGTATTCCCATATTATTATATGTAAATCGAAGCAAAATATAGTAAAAAAGATTCCTTTTTGGAATCTTCCCAGAGTGTTGACAAACTACCTATTTTGAAAAATTTAACATTTTAATAAATTCAAAGTGGGTAAAAAGGTCTAAATAAGAGTAAATATTAGGTGATTAATCCCTAAATTTGTTCTTTTTTTATACTTTTGTGGGAGAAATATAAAAGGCTGTGGCAAAGCCGATTTGAAAAATCGACTTTGTCAACAGCCTGAAAAATAATCATAATGATTATTTTCAGAGTGTTGACAAAGGTCAATGCTCTTTTCTTTTAAAAAAAATCGTTGTATAA
>CARSXK010000004.1:0-56801 GCA_949065595.1 uncultured Bacilli bacterium | reverse complement strand
TACTCCCATTATTTCTATCAATGTAAATCCTTTTTTCTTCATTTTCTACATCTCCTATATCTTATTTTTAGTATACCCTTTTTTTCTCCTTCATTCAACCACTAAAAAGGAGGCTTACCCCCCCCCCGTTTACAATCTGCAATTATTCTTTTCCCTTGTTATCTATTTTTCTTCTTTATTTTATCATACTCTTTTTCTTTTTTCAAGATGGAATTCTAATGGAAAAGTGTTATCATAATCAAAAAGGCACTCATAGTAACTCCTCAATTTTATGTTGCATATTGGCATCCAATGAAACCAACAACTCTTTAATTTTACTATTACGCTCATGCAAGTGCAAATGGGCTTCATAATACAGTAACTTTTCTTCCACATCCTTAATTTGGTTATGAACCGCATTCCGACTTACATCCACATTTTCTGCAATTTCTGACAATGACAAATTAGAAAAATAATAATCCTCAAAATAATTCTGTTGTTTTTCTGTTAAAAGATCCCCATACAAATCATATAAATCAATCAAATAAAGTCTATCTTTCATAATTCACCCAAATACAATTGTAAATAAAAAAGCAAAACCAGTAGCAACATAAAATACTGTAAATCCTTTTCGTTTAAATGTTTTATGATTATTATATCCCATAGTAAATAATAACAACACCAATAAAATTTTTGCTATAATTTGAAATTCAGATACAAATAAAGTAGATACCATAATTATGCTTAAAGCAACCAAAAGAACAAATTGAACAAATATTCCCAAAGAATTAATCGATTTTTTTCTAACTAATCTTTCAAATACAGTTTGCTTTTCTTTCATTCTACTTCATCCATTTCTTTAAAAAGTCCATAAATATATTTTTCAATATCAAAAACACGTAAATCTTCTTTTTGTTCCCCAAGCCCTACATATTTTACTGGAATTCCCACACTATCCTTAATTGCTAATACAATTCCACCTTTAGCTGTGCCATCCAATTTGGTTAATACAATTCCTGTTATATTAGTAATTTCCTGAAAACTTTTGGCTTGACTAATTCCATTTTGACCAGTGGTTGCGTCCATTACCAGTAATGTTTCATGGGGTGCATCTGGAATCATTTTTCCAATTACCTTATTGATTTTTTCAAGTTCATTCATTAAATTTACTTTATTTTGTAACCTTCCTGCCGTATCAATTAAAACAACATCATAAGCATCTTTCTTGGCCTTTTCTAACCCATCATAAATCACACTCGCAGGATCTGCATCTATCTTATATACCACTTCTGAATGTGTACGTTCTGCCCATTCCATCAATTGTTCCACTGCCCCAGCCCGGAATGTATCCCCAGCAACCAATAAAACTTTTTTTCCCTCATTTTTCATTTGATAAGCCAGTTTTCCAATCGTTGTCGTTTTTCCAACACCATTAACACCAACAAATAAAATAACCGTTGGTCCTTCTTTGGTATAGTTTATTTTATTTACAATAATCTGATTTTGAACATAAATAATAAACATCTCATCTACAATAATTTCTTTTAAATCTGTTACATTTAAAATATTTTCCTTTTTTACCCTTGCTCTTAATTGATCAATAAATTGTATCACAGTATTTACACCAATATCAGCGCCAATTAAGATATCTTCTAATTCCTCATAGTATTCTTCATCAATACGATTATATTTCATTGTAAGTAAATTTAATTTAGAAGTAAATTCTTTTCTTGTTTTTTCTAACCCTATATCATACTTTTCTATTTCTTCTTTACTATCTTTCTGAAATAAGCTTTTGAACTTATCAAACATTCCCATGATATCACCTATTACCATTGTACACGATTCCATATAAAAAATCTATCTTTTCTAAAATTGTGTGCAGATAGTTGAGGTGAATCAAAAAGAATTGAAACCGAAAAAAATATATGCTATAGTGTATGTAGATGGATATATTCCATACAATAAAAAGGATACGTTTGATTGTGGAGAATCAAATGCAATCCCTAAATTAAGGACTGGCGTCTGTCAAATCACGGATGTGATAAACAGATGCCTTTTATTATTTCATTAATAATACAAACACTACTAGAAATAATAGGAAGATTATGAAATAAAGACATTTTTCATTCTTTCTCACAATACATCACCACCTTCTATCTGCAAAAGCAAAAGGAAGGGAAAAGCACCTGACATGCATCAAAACATATCCCAAATACATTATACCAACAGTCTATATAAAAGTAAATAACTTTATACAAATTTTAATTTTCTACTAAAAAATCTTTTCAATTTTGAAAAGATTTTTCATTTTATTGCATATCTTCTACCAAAGTTTCCCATTTCCAATCTTTTACTTCTGGCATATCCTCCCCATATTCTTTAATATATTGCTTATGTTTTACCAATTGATCACGCATCAATTGAAACACATATGCGCCGCGATTGCCAAGTTGGGGCAACCTTTGTATCATATCAATCACCAAATGATAACGATCGATTTCATTTTGAACGCGCATATCAAATGGTGTTGTGATGGTTCCTTCTTCTTTATAGCCACACACATGTAAATTACGATTATGACGGTGATATAAAAGTTCATGAATTAAAGACTGATACCCATGGAAAACAAATATAATTGGTTTATTTTTGGTAAATAACGTATCATAATCCTCATTTTTAAGTCCATGTGGATGGTCTTCATTGGGAACCAATTTCATCAAATCAACGACATTGATAAAACGAATTTTAATTTCTGGTAAATATTTTCGCATTAAAGTAACCGCCGCAAGCCCCTCTAATGTAGGCGTATCCCCACAAGTTGCGAGTACAATATCTGGCTCTGCATGTTGGTCATTACTTGCCCAATTCCAAATACCAATTCCTTGTGTACAATGACGGATAGCTTGTTCCATAGTTAACCATTGTGGACGAGGATGTTTTGAAGCAACAATGACATTTACATAATTTTTACTACGAATACAATGATCAAATACAGATAGTAAACAATTCGCATCTGGTGGCAAATACATACGCACAATATCTGCTTTCTTATTCGCAACATGGTCTAAAAAACCAGGGTCTTGATGTGTATACCCATTATGGTCTTGTTGCCAAACATTAGAAGTCAGTATATAATTCAATGATGCAATTTTTTGCCTCCAAGGTAATTCTTTGGTCACTTTCAACCATTTGGCATGTTGACTAAACATGGAATCGATAATACGTGCGAATGCTTCATAACTTGCAAAAAAGCCATGGCGTCCTGTCAATAAGTATCCTTCTAGCCATCCTTCACATAAATGTTCACTGAGCATGGAATCCATAACCCTACCATCTGGGGATAAAAATTCATCATTGTCTTTTGTTTCTACATTCCAAGCACGATTGGCTTTTTCAAATACCTTACTCAAACGATTGGACATTGTCTCATCTGGACCAAAAATTCGAAAATTATGTTCCTCTTCATTTCGTACAAATATATCTCTTACAAAGTTACCAAGTACTAACATATCCTGCGCTTCAACCATACCTGGTTTTTCGATAGCAAGACCATAATTTCTAAAATCTGGCATTCTCAATTCTTTTAATAAAAGACCGCCATTGGTATGTGGATTAGAACCCATACGATGATTCCCAGTTGGAGCAAGTGCCTTCAGCTCTGGTAGTAAGGCACCTTTTTCATCAAATAACTCTTCTGGATGATAACTTTTCATCCAAGCTTCTAACACACCAATATGTTCTTCTTTGTCCATCGCGATTGGTACTTGGTGTGCTCTAAAAGTTCCTTCTATTTGCTTGTCATCCACTACTTTTGGCCCTGTCCAACCTTTAGGAGATCGAAATACTATCATAGGCCACATTGGTCTGGAAGCATCATTGGTACTACGTGCATGGTTTTGAATTTGTTTAATTTCTGTAATTACTTGATCCATCACAGAGGCCATTTTTTCATGCATCACCATCGGATCGTCGCCTTCTACATAGTATGGCTTCCATCCACATCCTTCAAAAAACTGTCTAGATTCCTCTTCGGAAATGCGAGAAAAAACAGTCGGATTACTAATTTTATATCCATTTAAATGCAAGATAGGTAAAACTGCCCCATCAGTAATAGGGTTTAAAAATTTGTTAGAATGCCATGAGGTTGCAAGTGGACCCGTTTCGGCTTCCCCATCTCCAATCACACAAGCTGCAATCAAATCGGGATTGTCAAAAACAGCTCCAAAAGAATGTGCCAAAGAATATCCAAGCTCTCCTCCTTCATTAATAGAACCTGGCGTTTCAGGGGCAACATGGGATGAAATTCCTCCTGGAAATGAAAACTGTTTGAATAACTTTGTCATTCCCTCTATATCTTCACTTACATCTGGATAAACTTCACTATAACTACCTTCTAAATATACATTAGAAACAACCGCATTTCCACCATGACCAGGACCAGATACATATATCATGTTCAAATCATATTTTTGAATGACACGATTTAAATGAACATAAATAAAATTTTGTCCTGGCACAGTTCCCCAATGTCCTACGATTTTTCGTTTGATGTGTTCTTTTTTCAAAGGTTCCCGCAATAAAGGATTATCCAATAAATAAAGTTGTCCTACTGATAAATAATTAGCAGCTCTAAAATAAGCATCTATTTTTTTTAACATTTCTGAATCTAATACATTTTTTGCCGCTGTAATTGGCGTTGGATTATAAAAATTAAACATATAGCCCTCTTTTCTATTCTTTTACCCTAATTATATTGTACCGAAAATACATCAAAACATCAAGTACCAACCAATTTTATTTTATGGATTATTTTAGATACACAAATTTTTCCATTTACAAAAGTCTAAAAAACAGTTATAATGTAATACGTTAGATTTCAAATCGAGTAGAAAGGAGTATTTATGAAATTTTTTAACAACGAGGACACTAAAATTTTTGCTTTAGGTGGCCTTGGGGAAGTCGGAAAAAATATGTATTGTGTAATGCATAATAACGAACTGATTATTACGGATGCGGGTATTACTTTTCCAGAAGGAGAATTGATGGGAGTTGACTATGTTATTCCAGATTTTTCCTTTTTAAAAAAGAATGAAACAAAAATAAAAGCTTTGTTTATCACACATGGTCACGAAGATCATATTGGGGCGATTCCATTTTTATTACAAACGGTGCATATTCCTGTTATATATGCCCCAAATCAAGCCGTTGGTTTGATTAAGAAAAAATTAGAAGATAGAAACGTTCAATATAAAAATATTGTGGTGTATGAAGAAAGAACTAAAGTCAAATTCAAGTATATTGAAGTGGAATTTTTTAGAACAACACACTCCATTCCTGATTCTCACGGAATTTGTATTACAACACCAAATGGAACAATTGTTACAACAGGAGATTTCAAATTTGACCTTACGCCAATTGGTCCAATGGCAAATATTCATAAAATGGCTGCGATTGGCAAAAGAGGTGTTACATTATTATTAAGTGATAGTACCAATGCCTTGAATGAAGGCATGAGTGCAAGTGAATCCCGTGTAGATAATGCATTACAAGAAATTTTTAGAAGAAAAAATGGGAGAATTATCATCGCAACATTTGCTTCTAATATTTATCGCTTAAAACACATTGTTGATACATGTAAAAAAAATGGGAGAAAAATTGCTACATTTGGAAGAAGTATGGAAAACAATATTGAAATTTCGATTCAAGGTGGATATATCAAAAATAAGGATATTTTTATTACACCAGAAGAAGCCAATCATTTGCCACCAAACCAAGTATGTCTACTTTGTACAGGTAGTCAAGGAGAACCACTTGCTGCATTATCCCGTATTGCCAATGGAGTACATCGTTCTATCAAATTACAACCAGAAGATACTGTCATTTTTTCTTCATCCGCAATTCCGGGAAACGCATTAAGTATTTCTAGAACCATTAACAAATTATATCTACAAGGGGTTGATGTATATACCAATACTTCTTTGGGTGATATTCATACCTCTGGACATGCTTATCAAGAGGAATTGAAATTAATGATTCGGCTTATGAGACCAAAATATTTAATGCCTTTCCATGGAGAATATCGTATGTTAAAACAACATGCGGATTTAGGAGTCTTATGTGGGATTCCTAAAGAAAATACCTTTATTTTAGGAAATGGCGAAATTTTATCTATGTACAAAGGAAATATCAAAAAAGCAGGTATGATTCCAGCAGGTGATATTTATGTAGATGGAAATCGCATCGGTGATGTTGGCGCAGCAGTAATCAAAGACAGAAAAATTATGGCCAATGATGGTATTATTGTTGTCATTGCAAATATTGATACAAAAAATGCAAAGTTACTTGGAAAAGTCAATATTACCACAAGAGGATTTGTACTAGTCAATGAAAATGAAGAATTACTCAAGCATTTAGAAATGATTTGCAAAAATGCCATCCTATCAAGACTAAAGCCACCTGTTAACTATGCAGATATCAAACAGGAAATCATCACAGAATTATCAACTTATGCATATGAAAAAACAGGAAGAAAACCAATTATATTACCCGTCATCATGGACATTAAAAAAAGAAGCTAATGAATAGTTTCTTTTTACTTATCCTGATATAATACTTTTGTAAAAGCTGCAATTTTACTATATTTTATATCCTCTAACATCTCATCAAATAATCGATTGAGTCGCCTATCCATTCCCATATCATCACCTAATTTATACTCTAGCACAAAAAATATGTGGTTTACATAAATTCGACAAAACTAGAAAAAATATGCATAATAGCTAGCAGAAAAGAAGGAAAATATTACTCAAAGTTTTAAAGAGGAATCAAAATTGAGGTTAACCGAATTAGAAAGGGTGGAACTATACCAAAGAAGGAGAAATGAAAAATTTGAAGAGATATGCTCGTTCAAACAATATAGATGTTCAAATTAAGAAGACAAAAATACTGCAAGAAAAACTAATTATGACATTAGAGTAAAATGATTAAAAAGTTAAAAGGAATGGTCGCATGCCACTTATAATTTTCAGGATATATTCTGTATTTTATAAGTAGCCAAATCAACACTTTTATTCTAAATTTGTTTCACATAATTAATAGTTTTTTAAATTTAAACTTATTTTTCGCTGTAAAATTGAGTTCAAATAATCAGCTACCATATCATAATATTCATAACATACACGTAACATCGTTACAAACATCGTTAAAAAAATTTGACAAATCAAAAAAATAAATATATGATATATCTCATTTACATGAAAAGGAGTCTAAATATGAAACCCATAACAAATGAAAATTACAATTTGGCCGATTCCTCTATTGAGTATATTAATATTGAGTATATTAATGCAGAAGAAATAAGAAAAAAAATTAACGATTCATTATCGCCATTAATACATGAGACACTTGCACAATATGGCTACAGTAAAAGTAGAGATGATTTAGAAATAAAATTACCATGTGCTTTAAAAGTACACGAAAATACTTATCAAGCATTTCATATGATTGAACAAATTTATACAAAAGATCCCAAAACAATAGCAGAAGTTTTAGATGGAGTTTTTTCCTTTGATTATTCTAATAAATTTCCTTTATATATTCTTCTAGATATAATGTACTTACTATGTTCTACTAATCAGGTTCCTCTAGATGATAATAAAAAGCAATTATATGAGCAAATTATAGAAAAAGCCAGAAAATTAAATTACCCATCTGAATATCCTTCTAATTGGCATATAAACCCTAAATTTCTATTAGCATTTAACAACTTTTTAAATGCTAGATATGATTCAATTTGTTTTATTTCAAATGCCGCAAAACAAACCCATTACAAAAGAGAAAAGGGGCAACAACCAATTTACTACAATAGTACCATTGAAACATACAACCGAATATTTGAGAAAGCACCATATTCATCCCAAAAACAAAATAGAGAAGAAACAGCATTAAGCTATGCAAGCGAACAATTTTTAGAATATGACTTTGAAAGACACCCAGAGTTAGAATGCAATAAAAATATTTATATGTTGACTTTAGAAATTAATACATATTATGCGAACTATGCATTGATGGATAAAGATTTCTGTTCATATTTCCTTTTCAAAGAACAAGAACAGGAGCTTTGCCAAAAATATGATACCTTAAGAAGAAAGGTAATTCAAAAGGCAAATATAGCATTCCCACAAATATTCTTTCCTTATTTGTCAGATAAAGACCTGTTTACCTTTTCTTTAAAAGAAGAATATCCATGGAATACAAATGAACATTTAAAAAATTTGAAAAAAGAATTAAATTCTATTTATATACAACTAAATAATTATCGTGAAAATAGAAAAAATTTACAAATAGGATTTGGTGAGGCAATCCAAGATTTTGAATTTTTAAAATGTATTCATTGCTTTGCATCTGCGGCAGCCTATTATCACACGCATGCCAAGTCAGAAATTATACAAACATTAACCACAATTTACATGAATACACCACCTTCCTTCATAGATAACATCTTACAAAGAAAAAAAATATCTGAAGAAACACTAAAAAAATACTTAAATCAACTATCATTTTTAGAGCTACAAGATTTTATAGCAGCAACAGATGAAATCACATACAAAAGCATACAAAAAGTTTTTAAAGATAAAATAAAAATCAATCCATAGATGCTCTTCCCCTATTTTTCATTTTTATCATGTTTACTATAAATTTTATAGTAAATTTTTTTTATCTATAGTATAATGATAGTGGTGATAAAATGAAATATCCCACAGGCATTAAACAAAATAAAAAAAAAATAACCAACTATGGAAACCGTGGTATGTCATTAGAAGAAGACATTAATATCACGAATAACTACTATAGAGAACAAGATATTGCAATTATATATAAAAAGCCAACTCCAATTACCATAACAAAGGTCGATTTTCCAAATCGAAAAGAAGCAGTAATTAAAGAGGCCTATTTTAAAACACCATCCACAACTGATTATAATGGAGTTTATAAAGGAAAGTATATTGATTTTGAAGCCAAAGAAACAAAACAAGAACGCTTTCCACTGAATAATATACATTTACATCAAATGATACACATGAAACAAATTATTCGTCATGGGGGGATTGGTTTTTTCATCATTCGTTTCACACAAAAGCAAGAAACCTATTTATTAAAGGGTGAAACACTATTTACATTTATAGAGCTAGAAACTAGAAAATCAATCCCATATACCTATATAAAGGAAAATGGATATCTCATTCCAGAAAAACTAAATCCAAGAATTGATTATCTATTTTGGGTAAATACGATATATTTCGAAGGAGGAAAATCATGAAAAAATTATTAAAAAACAGGGAAAATATTGTAATTTTAATTGTAAGTCTCATCGCCTTTATTACGGGCTGCTTTGCGATTGGATGGCTAAAAGCAATCTTCATTATTGGAATTGCAGATGCACTTTTATTCTTGCCCAATTTTTTACAAACCAGAAAAAAGAAAAGAAAACCTTCTAAAACACAACCACTCATTGGAAAAAACAAAGCCAAAAAGAAGGTATCCAATCATGACAAAAAAAGAAAACGAAATAAAATCTTAAAAATTATTTTATTGATTTGTTTTTCTATTGGTATTTTAATCATTGTAGCATGTGTTTTATTCGCAAACTACATTGTCAAAAATGCCCCTGAATTCAATCCCGATAACTTATATCGTCAAGAATCTACCATTCTTTATCGACCTGATGGAACCATTATTACAAAATTAGGAACAGAAAAAAGAGAGAAAATTACATACGATGAACTTCCTGAAATATTAGTAGACGCCATTGTTGCAACAGAAGATTCACGTTTCTTCCAACACAATGGATTTGATTTACCAAGATTTTTAGTCGCAAGTGTAAAACAAGTACTAACACATAGTGGTGGAGGGGCATCTACCTTGACCATGCAAGTAGTTAAAAATAACTTCACATCAACAGATCAAACCATTACAAGAAAATTTACCGATATTTATATGGCAATTTTTCAAGTAGAAAAAAAATACACCAAAAAAGAAATCATTGAATTTTATATCAACTCAAACTATCTAGGCAGTGGAGCTTATGGTGTAGAACAAGCTTGTCAAACTTATTTTGGAAAATCAGCAAAAGACATTAATGTTGCTGAAGCGGCTTTAATTGCAGGTTTATTCCAGGCACCAAACTCTTATGATCCAAATAGAAATCCAGAACTTGCTGAAGAAAGACGAAAAACAGTTCTTTATTTAATGGAACGTCATGGTTATATTACAAACGAAGAACGGAAAGTAGCAGAAGCATTAACTGTTGATAAATTATTATACACAAAAACAACTTCAGAAAATGAGGATTACGAAGCATTTATTGACACAGTAGTCAAAGAAGTTATCAAAGATACAGGTAAAAATCCATACGTATATCCTATGGAAATTTGGACTACATTAGATCCAGAGAAACAAATCTATATCAATCGAGTTATGAATGGAGAACTTTATGAGTGGGAAAATGATCAAGTAGATGCTGGAATTATGGTACTCGATAACAAAACTGGAGCCATTTTAGCAGTGGGTGCTGGACGCAATCGTACCAATCTAACGCAATTCAATACTGCAACAGAAACAATAAAACAAATCGGTTCTACATCAAAACCAATCTATGACTACGCTCCAGGAATCGAATTTGAAAATTGGTCAACCGCCAAATTATACATGGATGAAGAATATACTTATTCCAATGGAACCAGAATCAATAACTGGGATAGAAAATACAATGGTCTTCTCACATTAAGAGAAGCATTATCGCAATCTCGTAATATTCCAGCCTTAAAAGCTTTTCAACAAAACCACAATAGCAATATTAAAAACTTGGCTCTAGGATTACATTTGAGTCCAGAAATTGGTTCTGATGGAATATTACATGAAGCACACTCAATTGGTGGATACACAGGAGAATCGCCTAAATCAATGGCCGCAGCCTATGCAGCCTTTGGAAATGGTGGATACTATATCACACCACATAGTTATACAAAAATCATAGATCGTGATACAAAAGAAGTAACCGAAAAGAAAGTAGATAAAATAAGGGTCATGAGCGAAGAGAGCGCTTATATTATGGCAGATTTATTAAAAAGTGCCGCACAAGGTGGACTTTACAACCAAGCATATATCAATGGAGCCATTTATGGGGCTAAAACTGGAACGACCAATTATGATCAATCTGTATTCAACAAATGTCCTAATTTCTCAAATGATTCAGTAAATGATTTATGGGTAAATGGGGTATCCCCTGATTATGCAATTTCAGTATGGTATGGATACAAGGATCGCTCTAACTGTGATTATACCAGTAGTTCTTATTCCACTGGACATCGAAGATTATTCCAAACAGTTGGAAAAGGCATTTTTAGAACTGGTGTCAATTGGGCGAAACCAAGTGGTGTCATTCAAGTAGAAATTGAAAAAGAAACGGATCCTATCAAATTACCAAGTGCACATACGCCAGCGGATATGCGCATTACTGAATTATTTAAAGTAGGTACAGAACCAACCGAAGTATCTGATCGCTATGATACTTTAGAAAATGTAGCCAATTTAAAATCAAAAATAGAAAAGAAAACATTGACACTTTCTTGGGATGCGGTTACACCAAACGCAATCAAGGATGAAACAATCGATGCTTGGGCAAGAAATATCGCAACAAGTGAAAATGGAATCAATCAATTGATTAACGATAGAAAAAATGCAAATAGTGCACAGCTAGGTACCATCGTGTATCAAATCTATTCCAAAGATACCAAAGGAGAACTGACATTGGTTGGCACAACTGATAAGACAACTATGGAAATACCAATTACTTCTAAATCTCCTACCACATATGTTGTAAAAACTGCCTATACTATTTTTAAAGCAAACATAAGCAGTGGCACAGAAACAAAAATATCATTGGATGAAGTGGAGACAGTCATAACAACTGAATTGGTTGGACAAAAAACAATGACCCTAACCGTTGGAGATACATTCAAAGAACCATCTCCCTCTGTTACTGTATTAGAAGACTTAACCAATGTAACAGATAAAGCTACCATCAAAAAAACCATCAAAACCAAAGATGGCAAAGAAGTCACTGCAATCAAAACAGATCAAGCAGAAACATATACCATAACATATAGTATCAGCTATAAGAAATTTACAGATACTTTAACTAGAACCATTATCATAAAAGAAAAAACACCAGAGAAGCCCCCTAAACCATCCGAAAAACCAACTACATAAAAAAGATAGTTCAACTATCTTTTTTGCTTTTGAGAAAAAAACCGACACATTCCTTGTAATTGACAACTATCACAAGAAGGATTTAATGACTTACAATAATACCTCCCAAATAAAACCAATTGATGATGCATTCTATTCAAAGAATCTTTTGGAATTTTTTTGGTTAACTTTTTTTCGATGACAAGAACATCATCATTTTCTTTCGCAAAACCCAAACGCTTACTTACTCTTGACACATGTGTATCAACAGCAATACAAGGTTCATTATATAAAATACTCAAAACAACATTTGTTGTTTTTCTTCCAACACCAGGTAAACTTTCCAAATACGCACGATCATTGGGTATCTTTCCATCTTGTTCCCGCAACAAAGATTGAGCGATAGAAATGACATTACTCGCTTTTTTATGATACGTACCAATCGATTGAATTATTTGTTTCACATCTTCTAGTCTTGCTTTACTAAGTGCTTCTAAATCAGGATAACGTTCAAACAATACAGGTGTTACCATATTGACTCTTTTGTCTGTTGTTTGAGCACTCAACATAACAGCTATTAATAACTCATAATCCTTATGAAACACCAATTCACATACAGGATTGGGGATTAACCTATCCAAATACTCCATTACTTCATTCATCATTATCATTCAACCAATCATAATCAAATAATTCTTTTTTTTCTATTTTTTTTGTTTGATATGAAGCCCTATCTTTCTCCAAATCTTCTTTGGTATGAATTCCTTTTTTCTTCCATTCATACAATATTTTATCAATATAACGAAGGTTGGATACCCCATTATAGGTTGCCTCTTTTAAAGCCAGTACAATGACATCCTGCTCAAAACCCGCATCACGCCATCCACCAATAATTTCGTATTCCATAGGCGATAACGTTCTTCCGAATTCTTGTTCAAACAAATCATAAATCGTTTTGGTTTTATATTCTTTCTCATCTTCATTTAATACCAAATAAGCCATCTTTTCATATAATCCATCCAACGTAATTTGCTCTTCGCGAATACTACCTATTTTCTTCAGTTGAATCATTAACAATCCACTACTAGAAAGATGATCAATTGCTTCCAAAACTTCTGGTAATGTAATATTAAGCGCATCACTTATTCTTTTAGGATTAAAGCTTATATCTTTTTCATTATATATATAAATCAAAACAATTAAATCTTTCTCGTTGCACCCAAATTTTTTGTAATTGAGAAGTAACAATTTAGGAATTTGCATAGTATTTTCTTTCAACAAATTGATTACTTTTTCCATCATAAAGACCACCCTAATTCATAGCTATTATTTTACGACAAATGGACATCTAAATCAAGTAATTCTATCCATTCATTCCATTTCTTTTGATTGTGTACTTTAGCAAGTTCTTTTTGCATTCTAGAAGTAGATATCTTATGTAGCAATTCCTTATTCTGCTTTATACTTTCATATAAACTTTTTTCTATTTCAAAATTGAGATTTACCGCAAAACGGATTGCACGCAATATGCGAAGTGGATCTTCTTTTAACCTCACATTTGGATTTCCAATCATTCGAATACTCTTATTCTGTATATCTTGTATTGCCCCTAATAAGTCAATATATTCTCCGTTTTGGTTAATACATAGAGTATTCATCGTAAAATCTCTTCTATATAAATCTTCTTTTAAAGTATCCACGTATTGAATTTCAGGATACCTATTATTATGATAGTAGTCTTTCCGATAAGTGGTTATTTCAAATAAAAAACCCTTTTCTTCAATGATAAAAGAACCATATTGACTTCGATCTTCTAATACCAAAAAACTTTTTAAAATTTGGATAGGTCGCATAGAAGTACAAATATCAATATCAGTACTCAAAAGACCTAAATATGCATCTCTTGGATATCCACCAACAATGTAGGCTTCATACCCAAGTGTCTTGATTTTTTGAAGTAAAGAAAGCGCTACTTCATACATAACATCACCACCTATATTGTACTATGAATCAACTGAAAAAAAAAGAAACTTTTCAGTTTCTTAGTTTAAAGCATCTTTTAATTTAGAACCTGCTTTGATTGTAACAGCATTTTTTGCAGCAATTTGAACAGTTTCCCCTGTTTTAGGATTGCGTCCAGTAGTAGCTGGTTTGTTCTTAACAGTGAAAGTACAAAAACCAGTTAAAGTCACTTTACCACTTTCTTTTAATCCTTTTTCTACACATTTTTGCATAGCATCTAAAGCACGAGTCGCATCAGCTTTTGTTATCCCTGCTTCTTCTGCCATACAATTTACTAATTCTGCTCTTGACATAATATTTACCTCCTCATTTTAATAAGCTATCTTGCTTACATTTACAGGATAACATTTTTCAATAACAAAATCAATAGATTTACGTATTTTCTTTCGAAAATAAGCAAATTATCCTTCTGTTTCCAAATCTGATTTTTCTTTTTCTAATTTTACATTCACATCAGTCAAAGATACTGGACGATACTTTTCTAATTGATCATAAATGGTAGAAGCACCAATAAAACTAAATACGCCTACCCATGTACTATCTAGTATCGATAAATCATAAAAAGTCATACCAAACGGAATTCCTAATACAAAAGAAAATATCAGATTCAATATCCAAATATGCCATTTCTTCTGAATCAATGTAAATGTCTTTAATTTCTGAATCAACGACATTAAAACAACACTAAATACCATACTTACAAATAAAATCTGTAACAAACTTTCTGGAATTACATACATAGAATCACCCTATCCTATCATATGATTAGACAACAAAAGAAGCAATGATAAAACACCCGTATGTTATCCATATGACCTGAATATATTGATATAGGTGAGAAAATGAAAAAATATTTTTTCTTAATTCTTTGTTTATTACTCATAACAGGTTGTACTTCGCAAAAAAAAGCCAAAGGAATTGATACCATTATTGAAGAAGAAAAAAACATGCTAATCGGAATTAACTATCCTGTAACCTCCGTCCAAAAGCTCGATAACCTCATTCAAAAAGAGATAGAAGAAATTTATAATCATTTTAAAAAAGAATATAATCAGTTTCAAAATGTACAAGAACAATCAGAATTGAATATTGATTATACCTATGAAATCATAAATAACCGCTATATCAATATTACACTCCATATCTTTATTAATAACTCTACGCTTGCCAATCCAGAAAGTTATATGAAAAGTTATGTATTCGATCAAAAACAAAACAAGCTACTAAATATTCATGATTTGATTCAAGATCAAGATTTTCCAAAATTTGTCGGTCTCACGAAAACTAAATTATTCCAAAAATATAATGATTGCATCTTATTGGATGAACTCAAAGCAACCATTACCGAACAATATGAATATCCCTTATTCACCTTTGACCATGAACTCTTAACCATCTACTTTAATCCAGCCCAAATTGCAGCCTCTTACTGTGATATTTTACAAATCGATATTCCTTTGGATTCCCTACAATTGAAACTCCCTATTCAGCCAGAAGTTAAACTCGATACTACAGTTAAACTATCTACGCCAAATAAAATCATAGATCCAAAGCGAAAAGTTGTTGCACTAACATTTGATGATGGGCCAAGTAAATACACAGATGAAATTTTAGAAATTTTAAAAGAAAATGATGCTTGTGGAACATTTTTTGTCATTGGTAATAAGGTGGAAATATATAAAGATACTATGCAAAAGATGGTTTCCTATGGAAATGAAATTGGTAACCATTCCTATAACCATAAATGGTTAACCAAATTAACAGAAGAAGATTTAAAAGAACAAATTTCTAAAACACAAGACATTATTCAAGCAAATACAGGCTTTATACCAACCTTAATCCGCCCTACATATGGTTCTATTAGCCAAAAGTTAAAACAGCAATTATCACTCGATATTGTTATGTGGACAGTAGATACTAGCGATTGGAAATACAAATCAATAGAGCGGATCGTAAAAGAAGCAACTGAAAAAACAAAAGATTTGGATATTATTCTAATGCATGATACCCATAAAAGAACAGTTGAAGCACTCAAAAAAATAATCCCTACATTACAACAGCAGGGATTTGAATTTGTGACAGTGAGCGAATTAAAAGAGATTGAATTATTAAGATCACAAATGAAGTAAAGAAATCTTTTTAAGAATATATTACAATTTTGTTTTTTCCTGTATTTTTTGCTTCATATAAGGCCTCATCTGCTCGATTAAACAATGTAATGGTAGTATCATCTACTTTTTTGGATGCGATTCCACAACTAAATGTAATTCTTTGATTTCCCATTTCATGAAAAACACACTGCGATAGTTTCCTTTTTATATCATCAATTATTTTTTCCGCTTGTTTCAATGAATGGTTAGAAAATAAAATTACGAACTCTTCGCCTCCATAACGACTTACATAGACTGTTTCACTACTTATTTGATTTAGTAAAGTTGATAATTGAACTAACACAGCATCTCCAACTGTATGACCAAATGAATCATTTACATTTTTAAAGTAATCAATATCAATAATTGCCAATAATAAATGATTACAATTTTCCACTTTTTCTGCGACTGTTTTTTCATAAGAAGCACGATTGTGGCACTTGGTAAGTCCATCTAAATTTGCCCTATCATAATAATAATCTCTTTCTTGCATAGAGGTAATTAATAAATTTCTTTTTTCTTCTTCTAAATAGGTCATTAACATACATCCAATAGCCAATATCATTAAAAACATACATGAACCAAATAGAGTTTCAAGATAATCATAGCCAATATTATGATTAATATATAGTAATATCCATACAATAAAAGTACACATCACAATACAAAGGACCATTGTATACTTCATAATCGTACGATCAGCATAAAATATCGTTAACAAAATCGGAAAAAGAAAAACCAAAATACAAATAGGTGAATCATAATGAAATACAATATAATTAATATTTAAACAGACCATAACCATTAAAGGTGCCATGGGTGTATCTAATTTCTTTTTATGAATAAACCAATGTCCTATATAAAGTATCAATAAATTAAGCAAAGTAGGTAATACGATTTTTAAAAAAAGAGATGAAAAACAAGTATTCGTATATACATGATTTATTTCAAAATATGCAAAAGAAAATAGTTCTTTTAATAAAACAAACGTAACAAAAAAGCACGACAAAGATAAAACACAATTTGTCCACTTTTTATATATGATACCATCATTGGTCATAAAGAAACCTCCCGTTTACATTATAATATTATAGAACAAAAAAATAAATAATTTCATTGAATAAATTCTAATTTATATATTAAGCTCATATCATGAAATATGAATACCCAAAAAAATGAGGCACAATTACTAGATCTACAGTTAATCGCAACCATTGTTTATATTGGCAGTTTAATCATTTCCATTTTTCTAACTTATAATGATAAAATGAATGTGTTAAATTTGAATAAAATATTTACAGAAAAACAAAATCGAAACCTTTCTATTTTTAATCGATTTTTAGTAGTAATTTTGACATTGATTTTTCTATATGCAAGTTATAAAACCAGAGAACTTGCAAAAATCAAAGGAGAAAAACTAGAAAACTTTGATTTACAAGTTATCGCATCTGAAATTTCATTGGTTTCAACACTCATTGTATTATATGTGGTCATCAAAAGTCAGGGAGAACAATATAGTATTATTTCTGGAATATCCAATCCAAATCTATAAGTATCAAAATAAGCTTTTCATCCATACTAAAAACGAAAGGAATGGATGACATGGATGAAAGTTTAGAATTACTACAATACGTATATGCTTGTGCTGATATGGGGATGAAATCAAGTGAAAAGTTACTGAAATTATTAAAAGAAAAAGACAATAAAATTAAAAAATTACTTGAATCAGAATTAAAAGAATATGAGAAGTTTTACAAAGAAAGTGAAAAATTAATCAAGAAAAATAAAGCAGAAACAAAAACAAAAGGAATACTCGCTTCTCTTATGGCTGATATTTCTATGCAAATAGAGGTTGCCAAAGATAATAGCGACAGTAAAATTGCTGATTTACTCATTCGGGGAATGACAATGGGTATCATTGATATTCAAAAAAGATTAGATCATTTTGAAGGTGAAGTAAACAAAGATATCCATAAACTTGCAAAATCTCTTTTAAAATTTCAAGAAGAAAATATTGAATTACTAAAAGAATATCTATAGAAAATACGAGTAAAACACTCGTATTTTTTTATAATATTTGACTCATTTTTGCTTTTGTTCTTCCAAAATGAAACATCACACTCGATCCATATTATTCCATGTTTTTTTGATATTCCTTGCAAACATTATCCAAATCCTGAATCAAAGCATCTACTTCATCAAATGTCTTTAAACGAACACCACTCGCATAAATATGACCACCACCACCATAGCGGCTTGCAACTTCATTAATCACAGGTCCTCTAGAACGAATAGAGCCCCTGATGTTTTCATGATTCCTATCTACAGTAAAAATGGCCCAGGCAAGCATTTCATCAATGTAATTAAACTCATTGACCATGTTTCCAGAAGTAGCAGCATCTACATCATATTCTTTTAGAATATCATCTGTTACCTTAATATAAGCCAAACCATTTTCTGTTATGGTCAAATGATTGGTAATATATCCTTCAAATTTGATTTCTTTGTAGGGTCTGATATATAAATTTTCATATAATTTTGGAAAATCAATTTTGGTTTCTTTGATTAACCTAGACACCAGAGCAAATGTTTTTGAAGTAGTATAATAGAAAAGAAAACGATTGGTATCGGCTACTAATCCAATATACAATTTTTCAGCTGCCGATTTGCTCATTTTTAAAGGTGTAGAAAAAGTAAGTTCCATAATCATTTGTGAAGCACTAGAAGCATTCTCATCCATCCATTCAATATCGGCAAATTGCTCAATGAATGGATGATGATCAATTTTAATTTTATAAGAAAAAAGAGTGGTATCTACACCATCTACTCTTTTTTGGTCTGGTGTATCTGTTATAATTAACAATGATTTGTGATACATATCCTCTGTCAGTTTATCATGCATTCCCATATACCGAAACTTACTCACAGGACAACCTACCACATATACCTTTTTATGTGGAAATGTATTTAAAATAATTTCCTTAAGAGCCATCGAACTTCCTACTGCATCTGGATCTGGTCCAACATGACGTGCAATAACAATGGTATCATATTTCTTAATTTGATGATATATTTTTTTGAGTAAACGATTGGTCATATTAACCACCAATGATTTCTAATGTATCCTCTGCAATCATCAATTCCTCATTGGTAGGAATGACATAAACAGAAACTTGAGAATGCGCCGAACTAATGCAAACTTCCTCTTTTGTTATTTGATTCGCATCATGGTCTAAATAAATACCCAAACATGCTAATCTTTCTATGATTGCTGCTCTGGCCGCAACCGCATTTTCACCAAGTCCAGCTGTAAAACAAATTGCATCTACACCACTGGCTTCCACATAGTATTCCGCAATATATTTGACAACCGTATCTACATATTTATCAAACGCCAAAATACAATCCGCATCACCAGCTTTTACACCCTCATAAATATCTCTAAAGTCACTAAATTTTTGACTCAAACCTAGAAAACCAGAATGTTGATTCAAATCCTTCATAATTTCATCTATCGATTTTCCTGTTTGCTCTACCATATAAGCAATAATAGAAGGATCAATATCACCACTTCGTGTGCCCATCATAATACCTGCAAGAGGGGTAAATCCCATCGTGGTATCCAAACATTTTCCATTTTGAACAAGCGCAAGCGAACCACCACTTCCTAAATGACAAATAATGGCCTTGTATTCTTGTTTCCCAAGTAATCTTGGAATTTGTTTACTAATAAAACAATAACTAGTTCCATGAAACCCATATTTGCGAACACCATATTTAGTATACCATTCATATGGGACTGGATAAAGATACTTCGTTTGATTGATTGTTTGATGGAAAGCTGTATCAAAAACACCTACCATAGGAATATTTGGTAATACTTCTTTCATAACTTCAATTCCCAAAATATGAGCTGGAAGATGTAGGGGAGCAAGCGGAATATAACTTTTTAAATTTTGAATCACTTCATCTGTGATAAGAACAGAATGTTTGTACCGATCCATTCCATGCGCCAATCGATGTCCTACCCCTCCAATTTCATCTAAAGAAGTAATGATATGTAATGAAACAAGTCTTTCTAACAATATTTCAACGGCTAATTTATGGGTTGGCATATCGATTTCTTCTCTTATTTTTTCACCATTATATTTAATGGTATAAAAACTATTAGATAAAGTAACCCTTTCAAAATAACCACTGGCAATGCAAGTAGAATGTTCCATATCAAATAAGCTAAATTTTAATGAACTACTTCCTGCGTTAATTGACATAATTTTCATGATTTATCCTTCTTTCTACCATTCTCATTATACTATATAAATCATAAGAAATCAAAGAAAAAGAACAGAAATCTGTCCCTTATACTGCGCGAAAACTATAAGTATCTCTTGCAATCATCAACTCTTCATCTGTACCAAGTACATAGCATGGAATTTGAGATGCATCTGTCGTAATAATCCCTTCCACACCTTTTCTACAAAGTGTTGCATTGTTTTTCTCCTCATCCAATTGAATTCCTAAAGAAGTTAATTTCTTAAGAACTTCGGCACGAATAATCGAATCATTTTCACCAACACCTGCTGTAAAACAAATCGCATCCACATGTCCATCCAATTTTACATAATATTTGGCAATATAATCCACAATTCGGTCTGTATACATTGCAAAAGCAAGAATAACAGCTGGTTCTTGGGCAAGAAAACCATCGTCCAAATCTCTCAAATCACTTCTACCAGCAATGCCTTCTAATCCACTAGCTTTATTGAGTAAACCATCGATTGCTTCATAATTAGAATCCATCTTATTTTTCAAATATTGAATCATCGTATAATCAATATCGCCACTCCGTGTACCCATCATGATACCTGCATTTGGCGTAAATCCCATAGAAGTATCCATACATTTTCCTTCTCTTACTGCAGTAATACTTGCACCATTTCCAATATGACATATAATCAAATTTGGGGTTTCTGTCTTTAAAATAGACTTCATCTTTTCAGTAATAAATTTATGACTCATTCCATGAAATCCATATTTACGAACACCATATTTGGTATACCATTCATATGGGACTGGATAAAGATAGTTTCTTTCTTCCATTGTTTGATGAAAAGCTGTATCGAAACAAGCGACTTGAAGTGCATTTGGAATTGCTTCTTTAAACGCTCTAATACCAATTAGATTGGCTGGATTGTGTAATGGTGCCAAATCAGAAATCGATTCAATTTCCCGCATTACTTCTTCATCAATGACTACACTTTTAGCGTATTTAGAACCACCATGTACGACACGATGCCCAACCGCACCAATCTCATCCAAGCGTTCAATCATATGTTGTTCTACGAGTTCCTTCAATAATGCTTGCACTGCATCTCCATGATCTCTCATATCAAGTGTTTTTTCTACTTTTTCATCTTTAATTTTAATACTATAAATTCCACTATCTAAGCCAATTCGTTCAAATGCACCTTTTGCTAATACTTTTTCTTCAGGCATTTCATACAAACGAAATTTTAAAGTAGAACTTCCTGCATTTACTGATAATACTTTCATAACTCCACCCTTTCACTATATATGATATTCCATAATTGTACAATTAGGAATGTCGACAATACTCATATCTCCATCATCTGGAATTCCATGAATACAGTAGTAAATTGCGCGTGCAACTCCACTATGTGTTACAACAAGCACTTTTTTATCTCCATATTTTTCTTTTATATCTCTTAAAAAATCATCCACACGCATACAAAGATGTTGAACACTCTCACCATGATTTTCTTTCAAATTATAATCAAAATTCCAATAACCGATATAATCAAACTCTTCTCTTGTATGACCTTCAAAGTCACCATAATCTCGTTCATTGAGCCTTTCATCTATTATAATTGGTAACGTTCCATTCATAATAATTTCAGCTGTTTGATATGCTCTAGATAAGGGAGAAGAAAATACCATGTCAAATGTTTGATTACCTAATTTTTCTTTTACTTGTCTTGCCTGCTCCTTTCCCTTTTCAGAAAGCAGCGATTCCGTATCCCCTTGTACCAATCCAACAATATTACGAACGGTTTCTCCATGTCTTACAACTGCCAAATACATTAGTTTTCCTTTTCTACTGGTTTCATCATTGGAAATAATACAACATCTCTAACAGACGCTACATCATAAATTAACATCATCAAACGGTCAATTCCAAAACCAAGACCCGAAATAGGGGGCATACCTTGCTCCATCGCAAGTAAAAAGTCTTCATCCATCTCCATAGTTTCATCATCACCTTGTGATTTTGCTTTTAATTGACCTTCAAAAGCTGCACGTTGTTCCATTGGATTGACAAGTTCTGAATATGCTTTACATAACTCAGTCCCAGCTGCAACCACTTGAAATACATCAATTCTTCTGTCATCTGTATCATTTCTTCTAGCAAGTGGAATCAAAACGCTAGGATAATTATAAATAATGGTAGGATTCATAATATTGACACGAATTTTTTTCTTATATACAAAATCAATAATTTGACTTAATGATTTATAGTCTGCTAAATCTCCTTCTGTAAATAAACCTGAAGCAATAATTTTCTCTTTCAATTCTTGAGGTTCTTCAATGGATAAAAAATCAAAGCCAAGGACCTGTTCCATAGTTTCACAGTAATTAATACGATCCCAACTTTCTTTTCCAAAATCCAGTGTACGACCTTGATATTCTATTTGCGTAGTACCAGTTAGTTCCATTAATAGAGATTTGATAAATCCTGTATAGAATTTTATATTATCTTCATAGTTCCAAAAAGATGCGTACCATTCTACTTGGGTAAATTCTTGGAGATGTTCACAGTCCATCCCCTCATTTCGAAAACATTTAGCTACTTCATAAACACGATTGAAGCCAGCTGCAATACACTGCTTTAAATAAGTTTCTGGCGCAATTCTTAAATTACAGTCCAAATCTAAAGCATTGTGGTGTGTGTAAAAAGGTTTGGCACTTGCTCCACATACCGCTGTTTGAATAATTGGTGTTTCAACTTGCAAAAAGCCATGTTCTGCTAAATAACGATGTAAAAAATTATAAAATTTACTCCTGCCTAAAAAGACTTTTCTACTTTCTTCATTCATGATTAAATCTACATATCTCTGACGATATTTTAATTCTGTATCAACAAGTCCATGGAACTTTTCTGGAAGTGGTCTTAAGGCCTTACCTAAAAATGTAAAACTTTGTACTCGTAATGTTTTTTCACCCGTTTGTGTGGTAAAAATTTCCCCTTTCGCACCAATAAAATCTCCAGCATCAATTTGTTTCTTAAAGAAATTATAGTGTTCCTCTCCTATTACATCAATTTTAAATTCCAGTTGCATATCGCCTTCTAAATCACGAATCCGAATGAAACTTAATTTCCCCATTTTACGCATAAAAATAATTCTTCCTGCAATGGAAACATCTGTAATTCCGTCTGGAAGTGTACCTGCTTCTTTTAACGTATGTGTTACTTCATATCGTTCTGGATAAGGATTACAAAATTCTCTTATACTTTCTACTTTTTCTCTTCTGACTTGCTCTTGTTCTGATAATTCTCGCATAATTTCACCTCTTATTTTTAATATGAATTTTCTTTATTGTATCATGATAGGAAAGGAAAATCCATTATTTTTCTATGGTTTGTTGAAATTGCATCAATTGTTCTTTCAACTCCTCTGCTGTTTTTGTTTTAAACATTTGATTTTTCAGTTCGTTGGTCCCCGAAATTCCTTTTAAATACCAAGCTATATGACTGCGCATTTCCAGCACCGCTACTTTCTCCGATTTGGTTGCAAGCAAAAGCTCGAAGTGCTTCAACATCATCTTTATTTTTTCTTTGGAAGAAACAACAGTAGGTTTTTCGCCCTTTTCTAAATAATTGACACAATCTCGAATCAACCATGGATTCCCAAGAACACCTCTTCCTATCATAACGGCGTCACAACCAGTTTCTTCTAACATGCGTTGTGCATCATAGCAAGATAGAATGTCTCCATTTCCAATCACTGGAATTTGCACACTTTCTTTTACCGCTTTAATCAGATTCCAATCAGCTTTTCCACTATAGCCTTGACTTCTTGTTCTCGCATGAATCGCGATGGCCTTGGCACCCGCTTTTTCGACTACCTGCGCAATTTGAACAGCATTGATATGATTTTGATCCCAACCACTTCTTATTTTTACAGTAACAGGAATTGGAACCGCTTTGACTACACTTTCTACAATCTCAAATACTTTTTCACTATCTTTTAATAAAGCACTACCTGCCTGTGCACGTAGAGCAACTTTAGGAACTGGACATCCCATATTAATATCAATGATATCAGGATGCATGGTTTCGTATATATATTTAGCAGCTTTTACAAAGGATGCCTTGTCAGACCCAAATATTTGTTGAGCAATAGGACGTTCACAATCCGTCATATATAGCATATCAATGGTTTTCTGATTTCCATATTCTATGGCTTTATCACTTACCATTTCTGCATAAATTAAACCACAGCCCATTTCTTTGATAAGTGTCCGATAAGCACTATTAGAAATACCTGCCATAGGGGCAAGCACTATCTTATTTTGAATTACCACATCGCCTATCTTCCACATAAGAATCACCAGTCTCATTATATACTAAAAACATTGATTTTACAACGTAATATAAATACCAAAAAAACGGGTAAAAATCCGTTTCTAATTTGGAATGGTTAATACTTGACCAATGGTTAAATTATTACTGATAATTCCACTCGCTTTTTTGATGGCATCGACAGTAGTATTATAACGATTCGCAATGCTCCACAAACTATCTCCTGATTTCACGGTATAAGTAGTTCCTGCCCCAGTAGATGTACTCGTTGGTATTTGTAGTACTTGCCCAATGGATAGTATGTCACTTGTTAAATTGTTGGCACTTTTGATTGCACTTACAGTAGTATTATAACGATTTGCAATACTCCATAAACTATCCCCTGATTTTACAGTATAAGTTATTCCTGTCCCAGTAGATGTACTCGTTGGTATTTGCAGTACTTGCCCAATCGATAAGGTATTGCTAGTTAAATTATTGGCATTTTTAATCGCATCCACAGTAGTATTATAACGATTTGCGATACTCCATAGACTATCCCCTGATTTTACAGTATAAGTTGTTCCTGTCCCAGTAGATGTACTGGTTGGTATTTGTAGTACCTGCCCTACTGATAGGGTATTACTTGTTAGATTATTCATATTTTTAATTGCATTTACAGTAGTATTATAGCGATTTGCGATACTCCATAAACTATCTCCTGGTTTCACCACATAAGAAGTTCCTGTTCCTGGTGCAGACGGAATAGTTTGCCCTTGTTTGGTTGCGATAACTGCATTTACAACAGCATCCACATATTTTTTATAATTATTTTGAATACGTGCTAAATCGGATGGATTGTCAATATATCCATATTCTACAATCACAGGTTGGGTACTACCTGTATTTCTGTGAATAAAGTAGTAGTCCTTTGAAGTATCACTTGGTAATCGTCTTTGATAATAGGTTCTTACAACTTGCCCTTGGTTTCCAATCGCCTGTAATATATTTTTGGCAAGTGTATCATCATTTCTCAAAGCATAGATTACTTCAGCACCCTCTGCGCCCGATGTTGCTGATCCTGATGCATTAATGTGATTGGAAATAACAACTACATTAGGGTTATCACCATAGGCAGCAAGTATTCTATTAACACGTTCTGTTGGACTAATGGTTTCATCTGTGCTACGAATTAATGTTACAGGAATTCCCCTATTTTGAAACTGTTCATACATATAACGGGCTATTTGCAAGTTTAAATCTTTTTCTTGAACACCATTTGCAACAGCGCCTGGATCACTCCCACCATGCCCTTGATACTGCTATACCAAACTAGGTGCTACAAATATTCCAAACAATATTTATAGCCCTTTCGTTTGTTTCTTTATCAACTTTTCCAACAATTATTTTTGATATAAAGGTTTCAACAACAAGTCTATCTAATTTATCAATATGTCTATATTGTTTAAATATATCTTGCTCGTGTATTTGTTGGTCTTTCTTCTTTCGTAAATTGATTATGGTATTATCAATCTCACTTACACGATTATTAAACCTTTCTATTTCATCATTATATTTTGTTTTCAACAACATAAATTCTTGTGTTGTTATAATCTCGTTCGCTCTATCTTCATAAAGTAAAGCAAAACGATTGGTATTATCTTTTATTTTCTTTTCAATGGTGGTCTTTTCTTCCTCTAGTGCTTTTATATCTTTTTCATAATTGGTGTTTACTTTCTTCTCATAATAACTTTTTTCAAATTTAGATTGATTATAGTAGTTCTCTATTTGTTTGTTAATTTCGTCTAGTACTATTTGTTCCAAGACTTCAATACGAATTGATGAGTTATTATCACAACCCGTTCCACAAGTTCTTTTCTTTGTTCTACATAGTAAATATGCTTTCTTTGTTGGGTTTTTCCTAGGACCACTTTTAGCATTAGTCTTTTGAAAAATTTTCCCACAATGAGCACAGTATACTTTTTGACTAAAAATATGTACCTCGCCGTTTTTATCGGGTTTAGGTCTTGCATGTATAGTGTCATCACTATCACTTGACTTTTTCGCCCTTGCCTCAAATTTATCTCGTACTATTCTTGATATAATAGGGTCAACAATTCTTTCATGAGCACAAGCAACAATAGTTTGCTCACTCTTTGGCAATTTTCTTGACTTCTTAATATTATGTGAGATTGTTTCCGTTCTATTTTGTATCAATAACCCGTCGTATGTTTCATCTTTCAATATTTT
This sequence comes from uncultured Bacilli bacterium, assembly GCA_949065595.1. Classification (GTDB taxonomy): domain Bacteria; phylum Bacillota_I; class Bacilli_A; order RF39; family UBA660; genus UBA5026. The sequence continues at coordinate 29,567 of CARSXK010000004.1, read as the reverse complement.
TGCAACCGTATCAATGTTCCAAAACTCGCTACCATTTGGGGCAACAGGACATACAAAGTTTGACCCTTGTAATTTCTTATATTTACTTGGTGTAGGTATATTATGTTCATTAAGATACTTACATATTTTAAAGTACCCCATACCCTCCGCATACATTTTATATATTGTTTGCACCACTTGGGCTGCGGGTGGGTCTACTACTAGATGATATTGGTCGTTTGGGTCTTCTATATAGCCATAACAAGCAAAAGACCCCGTCCATTGTCCCGCCTTATTTTTACCTCGTAAAGTTGCTTTAGTATTTATTGATTGTTCAGCAATTTTATTTTCATCAACGATTGCGGTTATTTGTCTTTGTAGTTTATTTCCTTTTTGTGATGTGTCGCTATGGTCTACAATACTTAAAAAACGAATATTCCACTCAATAAATCTTTTATGCAAGTATCGTTCTATCATTTCAACATCTCTTGCAAATCGTGATTGTGTTTTGCAAATATAAGTGTCGGTGTGTCCTCTTTCACAAAAAGTTAAGGACTTGTTCCACTCGGGTCTACTTTCATCGCCACCGCTTATATCTTCCTCATAGAAAATGCCAACAACTTCTAGGTCATGGTCTTTGCAATATTGTAGTAGCAATAGCAACTGATTTAAAATACTTTTACTAACCGTTGTATCTTTTCTTTGTATATCTTCAACTGATAATCGAACATACAATAAAGTCCTTTTTCCATACCCTAACTTATAGACTATTTGATTGCCCTCGCCACAAGTAAAACAAGTGGTATCATTTGGCTTTTTAATATCTAATAGTTTTCTTATAAATTCAGTACAATAAATAAGACTATCTTCTACAAGTAAATCTTTGATTGCTTTATACTCAACCGAACTTGTATAATCTTCTAACGAAACATTTTGAATACTATAACTTGATTTTGTATTATTATAAGAATAAGTTTCACCGCCTTTTTGTTCACTTAACATATAATATTCCTTTCCTTAATTACATGTTAAGGTCAAAATAATACAAGTATATTATACACTATAACTTGTATTATTTCAGCCTTTATTTAATATTTAACTTGTTTGTTGTTCATAATAGATAAATAGGGTCGCCAATTTATCATTAAAAAGCGATAGAAACTCGTCCGTTGTTGTGTCCGTTAGAAATTCACTAGATACTACAATTTTATATTTATTCATATTTCAACCCCTCAATAAAAGGTATGATAGGGTGCTTGTCAATATGAAAGTTATTTGTTATACTAGGTTTATCAATACATGCAAGATATTGGGCAAAAGTACGGGGGCAAATCGTACTTTTTTCATTGCTCAACATTATTATTTCCTCCTAGATTGCTTGTATCTTTTTTGTCATATTGCTCGTGTAATTCTTCCGTTAATTTATCAGTATCAAGCAAATAACCTTTAAAACATTTACCGTCATTTGTAACAAATTTACCTAATTCGTCTTCACCTATTAAAGTACATGCATCATAATTCCCTTTACCTAAAGCCGTTTCGGATGCCGACCTATCAGGCATTCTACCACATATTCTATTGGAAAGATTAGATTTTATTTGTCCGTCTAGTAAATTACAATCGGGTCTTTGTGACGATAAAATAAGATGTATACCAAGTGAACGACCTCTTGTTGCTATGAGTTTCAATATTCGTTCTATTTCCGATACAGTCTTTTTATCTTGTGATGTTATCATTTCTACAAACTCGTCAAAAATATAAATTACACGACTTAAAGGAATACTTGATTTTGTATGGTGTAATTTTTTGTTGTATTTATCTATATTTCTACATTTTACATCTGCAAAAATCATTTGTCTTAATCTTAATTCTTTTTCTATGAGTTTTAAATCTTCTAAAGTTCCTTTTAAATCCATTGTTCTTAAAAATTGACTAGCTTTAATTTCAGTATTCAAAAGATTAGTATTTCTTATAGTAAGATTGTGCCACCCGTTAAATTCAGTTTGTTTTGGGTCACATGCTCGAATCACATAGCCTTTTAACATGGCTTGATAAATAAGTGAATCGATTAGCACCGATTTACCACTTCCTGTATCTCCTGCGATTAATAAATGAGGTCTTTTACTTATATCAATTTTTATTTTTCCTATTAAATTTTCCCCTAATAAAAATATAGGACCAAAATAGTCTATATCTCGTATATCTATTGAAATTTTGTTAGGCAAACTATATCTACGACTTGCAACTAACAATTTTATTGTATTTTTACTATTTTTTACGGGTTGTTTATCAATGAATGTGACATTAAATGCCGACTGAAAACTACCTTTAAACTCATCACTTTCAAATACTTTAGGGTCTATTCCGTTCATATTCCAATACCATACTGCTATTTTTAAGTTTAACCACAATCTAGTTCGCCATGTAAAATATGGTAATTCAACACCTTTTTCTTTCAATACTTTAATTTTGTTAATTTTGTTTTGTTTTAGATCCTTTAGTCTAAAACTAAAAATTAAAGATAACATAATCAATAATAATATTGCACCTTCTAAAACATATTGTGATATTTGTAAATTTTTATGAAAATCATATAAAGTAATTACTTTTGCAATATAGAAATTTAAAATATGAAAATCAAAAACTTTATTTATCAATGTTTCATTTTGATTGAAATAATATAAACATATAATAGTTAGTAAAAATACTCCAATCTTCCAATGATAAAATAATTGCCATATTATATATTTTAAAACCTTAAATGTAATTAAAAGTATAGATTGAATAATAGATACTATTTTACTTTTACAATACCAACCTTTAATTTTATCTTTTATTTCAATTATTTTATTTATTTTCAATAACTTTTTCCTCCTCTTTTTTAGTTTCTTTATGTGTGATTATTTTTATAGAGCCGTCTTGCTCTTTTACCATTTCATAAATATTATGAACTCGCCGACACCATGCTTTATATACTGCATAATCTCTTGAATTCAGTTTATATTCCGCATATTGATTTTCAAATGGAACATTTGATGTAATATAAACCCTCGTATAACATGCCACTTTATTATTGTATCTAGCGGGAAGTCGTAGTGGGTAAACATCTAAATAATTTAACATGCTTTCTAGGTTTATTTGACTTCTAAATTCCTCAAAAACAAGTACATCTTGCGACCTATCATAATTATCAAAAATTATACCGCCTTGGCTTGAATTATAACTTGTTATACGGCAAATATTATCTGCTTTATGTTTTTTAAAAATACTAAATGTTTTTCCCACACCGCTTGGACCACTTAAATATGTCACTATCAAATCACGATTTTCTCGTGAATATCTTTCATTAAGATAAGTTTGTCTAATAGTTTCTATATCTTTAATCTTAAATGCAAATTGTGGATTATCTTCTATAATTTCAATAATAGATTTCCCGTCTTTTATATCTTCTAACAATTTACCCATAGTTGCGTCTTTTTCTATTAGTTCGGTAGGTACCGTTCCATGTTCTACAAAACTGCCCTCAATGGTAGTTTCTTCTTTTGCGGTATTTTCCCACTTACCCTTTTTTTGTATATAATCTATATTATCTCTAATACTTCCGTATGCTTTTTCTATATGAGCCATAGGGAAACGATTTTTAATAGTTGTAAACCTCATAGGAGATTTAGAATAGATAAAAAGATGTATATGTTCGGTCTTGGTCTTGTTTCCAATCTCTCGACCCATACAATAATATTCGGGGGCAAATTTTAATAATTGTTCTCGTATAAACTCGTCCGTTATTCCATGTTCTTGGGGGTTATTTATAGTCAGTTGCCATTTTCTAGATTGGCTATTTTCCGCCATGTATACACCTCCAATAAGTTTGTTATAGCAAATATTAAATATAATTAAATTTTCAAAGAACTAATGCGATTACACATACTAGATAATACATGTACATTGCGGGGCAAGTGGCGATAGCCACGATTGCCTCCGCACCAACAATAAGTGCTAGTATTACCACTTATTGTGTAGCATGTAGCATGTAGCAATAATAAATTTTAGTAATTATTCAGCCTTTGCATTCATTTTGATATTTTGTTTATCAGCAATACGAACACTATCAGCTTTCCCATAAGGTTGTATTCTTCCTGCACGGTCAACATAAATGCCAATCATTAAGTTGTTAAAGTCAACTTCTACAACATCTTCAATAGTTGGTAGTGGGTTTGTTGTATTATCAACTTTAACACCAAATTTAGCATATTTCATGTGTGGCAACAAGATTTCAACTTTATGTCCAATTACATTGTCAGTTTTGTTATTATGTTCATCATATTCATAAATTGGGTCGCAACTACATGCAAGATAAGGTGCTTTACCAATAGTTTTGATGACATCAATAACAATATCACTTGTTTTCAATGCCTCTTTCCTCCTTTCGTGACACCATTATAACCACAACTTGCAAATCAACTCACGGTAAAGCCTTTACCTTGACAAAATAAAAAAGCCATAATTATTAAGTTATGACCTTATAAAACAACGATATATATTATTTTAATTTTTTAGGTATTGGCAATAATTCGTGTTCTTCCAACCCTATCTTTTTTAAAATTTTATTACAATCTTCAATGCTCAAATCAGCACAATCAGTTATCAAAAAAGCATATGCACAATCTCTTTTCTTTCGATAATTAACTGTGAAGCCTCCCGCTTTTAATAAACTATCAAAAGCATTTCTATCAAATTCAAAAGCATGACAAAATGCGGTTATACTTCTTAAACTTGGGTCACTTTTCCCTTTGCAATAATTACCAAATATTTCATCGCTTAACCCCGTTTCTTCCATAAATTCGTCTACTTCAATTTCTTTTTCTTCTAGTAGTATTTTAAATTTTTCAGAAAAGTTTTTCTCTAACTTTCCGTCTATACCAAAATTATCTTCAAATCTACATACTAATTCTTCTAATTCTTCATTTTTCATAATTAACCTCTATTCAGCACTATATTACAAATTTTGCCAATCTTCATCAGGTATTTTTCCGTCTAATTCAACTGCTTTATAATCTTCCCATTGTTCAATAGACATTAAATTATCATGACAATTAGGACAAGAACCATTATATGCAAAAAATACTTCCGTTGAAAATTTACAATTGCATGTATTACATGCATATCTTTTTTCTATCTTTTTTATTGAATTGTATACACTATCTTCACTATACTTTTTATTACATGTTGGGCATTTAAAATCATTAGTTATCAATTGTTCTCCGTTAAAATTAGCCAAGCAATTATCACAAGTAATTTTTAGATTTTCCACTTCCATAATATTTTCAAAGTCTTTTTGACTTAATGACATAAAAGTATCTTTAGCATGACAAAAGGGGCATTTTATTACTTTTTCCTCATTTGATTTATAAAAATTTTTTCCACATTTTTGACAAATAAATTCTATTTCATTATTCATAAAGCATTCCTCCTACGACAATTATACCATTTTTTACCATTATTATATATATTAAAACAAAAAATAATTTTGGATCACAATTATTTGTCCCAAAATTATTTTATAGACTATTCTAAATTTTCAACTCTTTTTGCGTGTACAACCTTTCTTTTAGATGTTCCACCCGTACCCGAACAAGTAGAGAGTGTAAGTATTTTATCACTTGTATTTACTTCAACATCAAATTTTTTATAACTTCTTCTTGTAATGGTATCAATAAATTTATTGAAATCACTATCACTATTAAATGAAGTAGTTATATAATATTCTTCCTTTTCAATAATATAATAACTAAATATTTGATAGGTTAGAAGTTCATTGTCTTTATTGTATATTTGAATATAGTTATTTTCTTTCGTATCAAAGAAACCATTTTTAAATATGTCTTGTAGTGAGCCAAACATTGTGTCATCTAGCATAGCATGACCGAATAATACAACATTTTTATCATTAAAAGATGTATTTCTGTAGTCCATGAATATTGCTCCTGCTTGATTATATGATTTATCAAAAGACCTTTTTAAATAATACGAATTATCACTTGTATGTACAATAGGGTTATTTACCTTATCACTATTAAATCGTACCCAACCAACAGTATCACTATTAATAGATAATAACTTATCAAAATCAATTTTAAAAACTTCTTTTTCTTCTTCTATTTCTATATTGATAACATCTTGTATAAGTTCTTTTGTTTCCTTTTTATTTTTGTGTGAATCAAATAAGAATAACACAATTTGAGTAGTAGAGAATAAGAACACTACTATAAATAAAATCAATATAATATTTTTTACTTTAATTTTTCTTTTCATAGTCCTAAAATAGAAAGAAATAGCAACTAGGCTATTTCCTTTTTCTTATTGCTAACTAATATATAAGTAATTCCCACTAGAGAGCCAAGAGCCAATATAGAATATAATACAATATTCATTGAAGAAGTTTGAGCATTGTTAGGTGCTTTATTTACATTTTCAGTAGTAGTGTTTTCAGTTAAAGCAATCATGAATGGTGAAAACTCATTAACTGTTATTTCTGCTTTTCCGTCTGCTACTGTTGTTTTAAATATTTCATAAGTATTGTCTTTCTTTTTATGTAATATTTGCACTTCTTTACCATTATAGTTAGTTCCTAGATTAAATGATACTCTCATATTGTCATAAGTTGTTCCATAAGCCGTCAACTCATAACAACCTAGAACATTTGTAAAGCCTTTACTTTCTAATTCTTTTGCCATTGCTTTGTAAATTTCGTCGTCTTGTTCTAATCTTGCCATATTAACAGGTGTTCCATTTTCTAGTGTTATTCCATAAGCACCTAAATACCAAATTGACTTTGTTTCATATAATACACCATTTTTATAAAAATGTAATAATACAGGAGTACCCCAAGGAGTACCACCACCAAAACCACCTGCAAACACTGAAGTTTTAATAGTTATAGAATTATCATTGATTAAGGTATTAAAATCATAATTCTCATACCCCCAATTCTTAGTACTTTCTTCATCGCCTATGTTATACATTGTAAATACAGCATCACTTTCTTCAATTCCCCAATCGCTATTGCCATATTTTGCAAATTTAATACTGTTAACGGCATTTTTTACATAAGTTTCATCAGTTGCACTATAATTACTTTCTTTTGCATATTTAATTGTTATATCTTTTGAATATTTTGTTTTCCCATCTATATTTAATGAAACTGTTACTGAATACAAATCGTAAAAAGGGTCATTAAATTGTGCTTTTATTGCTTCTTTTTCTATCTCTTCTGTATCCATATATCCTGAATTTTCAAATAAAGATATTATTTCTGTTTCTATCTCTGTATTAATTTCTTCTATTATTTTAGTTAAATCCTCGTTTAGACTTCCATTATCTTTGACAACTGCATTAGAAAATTCTGTTTTAGTTTTAGTAATTTCAATAGTATTTGGGACAATACTATCAAATTTTTCCTTTGTTATGGCATCAAAAGTCTCTGCCCCCATTCTAGTTACTTGTACTGGCTCTTGATTTTCACTTGGTGTTAGTTCTTCTGCATTAACTGTCATAGTAAAGAACATACTAGATACTGCTAATGCTGATAATAAAATTTTACTTGTTTTTTTCATTTTTTTATCTTTCCTTTCTAACATATTAAAATTTTATCTATAATAAATGTCCTTTAAACATTATTATTTAAAAAATGGAACACGATAAACTTCCTTGTGTTCCGATAATGCATATGTTGGCATAACTGCATACTGCCACCAACATTACTGCAATGTCGGACATGGTACTTCTTACCGACAATTTCATTCTACTACTATTATCAAATTGTGTCAATTACATTTTTGTATTTTATCATAGATTACATTATATGATGTATTTTAACTTCGCATATTAAGTATATTATCAAAGACAAAAAAGCATTAAAATATATATAGAAAGGGCGTGAAATTATGAAAGAATTTGAACCTTATAAAAAACCGACTTCTATTGAAAAAGTTGTTGCAACAATTCGTATAGATAACACTATGCTAGAAGAAATTGACAAACTAGCAAATGAAATTGATATTAGTAGAAATGAATTGATAAACCAATGTATAAGATATGCCCTAGATAACTTAAAATTAAAAGATAAAATACAAAAAGAAAACGGCTAATCAACCGTTTTTTTCATTTTTATAAATAATATATCATCATGTTCCCATACGCATTCTAAAAGTGTTTTATTACATAAAATGTTATGCTTACTAATTAAAACGCAAGGTCTTTCTTCAATTTGTATTTCGGTAAACTCTCCCTTTTTCAACCCTTTTCTTATATTATGTAAATTAACTATATCGTCCCAATCAACACTACAAATAAATTTAATTTCATTGTCCCAATCAATACCCATATTAAACATTTTTTTGCTCCTTTCATGACACTATTATAGACACGAATTGCAAATAAACTCATGGTAAGACCTTTACCTTGACAAAATAAAAAAAACGATACAATGTGTATCATTCCTTGTATTATCTGCCCTAACATGCCTTCTCACTTGTCTTGGCATAACTGTATCAGCCATGTCCAGCATCTACAACGACTTGAAAATTATTCATATAATCTCCTCCTAAATCATTATATGTAAGCTGCCCAGTTTGGAGACAAAAAGAAAAAACACTATTTTAAGCTACATTTGAAGTTCTATTTCATTTTATTGCCATAAATTATAATTTTGATAATAAATTCTATTTATATATGTATCTTTTTTCAACACATTTTTTTAAATGTTCTCTTAATTCTTCGTCACATGCATAAATATATAGACCATTGACACCTCTAGTCATTAATACTCTTAATTGATTTTTTATTAATTGTTCCCCGAATTCTTTATAGGTACCATCAGACATCCTTCTTTTTATAACTGCCCTGCGATTCCAGCTAAACTCAGGACAATAAACAATCCGATTATTTCTATATTTTACCGATGGTCCTATAATCACACCAACATAATTTAAATCAAAGCCCTGAATTGTAAATGTTGATCCTATCTCATCAATAGTATGTTCTTGTTCATCCCAAGCTTTGTCCTTAATTTTCTTTTTCTCATTCCTGTTAAATTTTCTGGCCATTTCATAATTCCATGGTTTATGCCATTTACCTATAGTTACTTCCCAATATTGTTCATTATTTGTATACAAGGAACTATATTTCCAATCATATGTAGCCACTAATCTAGACAATTTCGAATTTTTATCCTTTGCTTTCTGCTTTATCATATCTTCTAAAAGCTTTGGTGTATCGAATACCTTAATATCATAGTTTTCTAAATTATTTGGAAGTTTAGTAACAATACCATTTTTCGTAAAGTTCTCAATCCATTGAATAACATCTTTGTTCGCTTGAATTCTTAATTGTTCTGTAAGAACAATATAATTATTATTTTCTCTTGCCATATTTTTATATTTTTCTAAAAGTTCATATTCCCAATATTGTTCAACAGTCAAAATTTGACTCATATCAAACATTACAACAGTTACCCGTGCACGGTTCATAATATCCTGCAACTGATTCTTACCTTTATAAGATTGCTTACCCTGCGTTAACAATAAATGTGCCTCATCTATGAATGCAACATCAATAGGGCTATTAATGTCATGCTTATTAATAAACTTAATTGGGGAATATAAAGTATTATCCTCAATACCAAATTTTTTGAATATTTGTCTATAAAGATTTTCTTGTTCCTTGTGATTAACAATTAAACAACATTTTAATTCTTTAATTTTTGGTTTAGAATCATCCTCAATAGATGTCTCATTCATACAACATAATTCGTAAAAAGTACTACTATTTAATACTGTTTTACCAGTTCCTGTTCCACCCTCTACAAATATTAATTTTCCACTTTTTCTAGTGATTGATGCCTCTATAATTTTACTTATTATTAATTCCTTTGCCCTTTGTTGATCTCTGGTTAGTTTATGTAATGGTGAGGCTTTAAAAATTGCAGAATTAATTACTTCACTCTCTAAAGGAAATAATTTATTATTATATTTTGTTAAATTTTTCCATATTTTATGAAATATTTGATCAAATTCATTTGCTGGATAATACTGATTTTGTGGATTTGCCTTTATATTATGAACTCTCCTAACACTATCAACACCCGTTAAATAATCTCTTAATTTATTTTCAATATCCAAAGTTAATGACTTATTAAAATGCTCATGGCCTATCACATATAAACTATTATCACTTAACTTTAAATTATATTGCCAGTTTTCTGCAAATCGGCTATCCTCATAATGCTGTCTTGTTCTTCTAAAAATATCATTTGTTTCTCCAACATAAACCTCATAAATACCCTTATTTTCCCATGTATGAATATATACAGTTGGATAATCCCGTATAATCATTTTTTCATTTTTATCTTTACAGGCATTTATTTGTTCTTCAAATTGGCTTAAACTAAATTCATTGTCCTCTATTTTTTTTATAATAGGATTGGTTAATTCCATAGTATATATCTCCTTAAAACTATAATTTAGTATATTTTGTACTAACTCCTTTTGCCTTATCAACTGGATATTTTTTAGCAGATATATCCATTTTTTCAAGAATTATTTCTTTCGGATTCACTCCTATTTGTGAACACAATAATATACAATAATTCATTACATCCGCTATTTCATATTTTAATTCATCCTTATCATAATTGCTATTCCACTGAAAACACTCTAATAATTCTCCAGCCTCTATCGCAATTGATTTAGCAAGATTTTCTGGGGTGTTAAATTGTAACCAATCTCTTTCCTCTGCAAATTTTCTTATCTTTTTAGTTAATTCTTCCATATTAATACTCATTCCTCTCGCCTTTTCGTAATAAATATATTTTTCTTTCAGATTAGCACCTTTCTAATTTAAGTATAACATGAAATTCAAGAAAATTTGACTATTTGCGTAAAATTATTTAACAAATACTAATTATTTCTCACTAGTAAGACACTTATAAAGAAAAAACCACATTAATAAATGCAGTCCCATAGATATAATTTTCTTACATAGTAAACCAAAATTAATAATAAAATCGATACTTTACTTTTTGGTCAAACAATTCTTTAACTATTAAATGATTAAAATATTAATTCCCAGTAATAAGTTTTTACTTTTATAAATTCACCCGTATCTTTAAATCTAGATTTTACATTAAATATTCTACTTATTAACATATTATTTATATTAGAATTAATTCCAAATTCTTTCATTAATTTGTTATGTAATTTACCTTTATGTTTATTGATAACGTTATTAATAAATTTAAAAAATATATCTACCTTATTTTTTAATCCCTTCCCTACATTAGAATAATTTTTATCAAAAAAACGATTCTGATGTTTTATCTCCGTGAATCGTTTTTCTAATAAATTATCCAATATTTTTTACCAAATCAAATGTATAACCTTGTTGTTTCATCGCTTTAATAAAATCATCCATAGCTTCATAATTACCTTTATTTTTAGGATGAATCAAATAAATCGCGCCATTATGTACTCTAGAAGTGAGTTCTTGAAAAGCTCTTTCTTTGCTCACATCATCCGCATAATCTAAATAGGCAACGCTCCAAAAATAGGTCTTATACCCTAAATCCTTGACAATCTGCAAACTACGATAACTATATTCCCCTTTTGGCTCCCGGTAAATACGGTCCATTGAAGTGCCAGTTACCTGTTCAAATGCCACTTCTACAGCTGTAATCTCATCTATATATTTTGAAAAGCCTTCCCTTGTTGCATATTTTGGCATCTGATAGTGATTAGCTGTATGGTTCCCAACTGAATGCCCTGTTTCCACTAATTTTTTCATCAATTCAGGATGATCCAATATATATCTTCTACAGAAAAAGAAAGTTGCCTTCACATCATTCGCATTCAGTATATCTACAATTTGTTCCAAATAGGTATCATTGCTTCCTTCATCAAATGTCAAATATAGTTTTTTTTCATCATTTCCAATTAAATACGCATTATATTGCAACAGGTTTTCTCTCACACTGCCTGCTTCAATGGGTCGTGCTCCATCCTTCTTATTGGGAATTCCCCAGCCCCGTACCTTATTATCAATCTTATCGTAAGTATCCTGATAAGAAAGAGAACTTGCCTTTACTGTTACATATCGTTTTTCCTCTGTAAAATTACCATATTGATTACTAACCTTATAAACAATTTGATAAGTACCTGGTCTATTACTATTCAAATCACTTTGAATTTCAATTCTACTCTCTAAATTTTCACCACAACTATCTTTTAATTCATACCCAGATTCTTGATACTCCTCCCCAACAAAAACGGAAACAATCTTATTACCTTTTAAAATAATTTGTGGATAACAAGTGTATTCATCCTGCTTTTTTTGTCGTGGTTTCAAAACAAAGAACAAAAGAATTCCAACTAAAAAAATGGAAACTACAATTAATAATTTTTGATACTTTCCTCGATACACACAACTTACCTCCCCAATCCATCATATGCAAAAAGAGAAGAAAACAGTATCAAAAAAATAGAACTCGTCTATTTTACAATCCATGCATTTGGTAATCTTCTTTCTCCATTTCCGCCAATTCCACATGGCTTATTGATTAATTGTTGATTGATGACCAAATCAGTTGAAGCACCACCATCTAAATTAGCAGCATTATAAGCTTTATAACGTACCAATAAATTGGTTAAATCAACCATATTAATTCCAATACTGTGTCCAGGTTGTCTCCCATCGATTACAATAAATAATACAATGCCATCTTGACGTTGAGCAATAACAGTTCTAGAAGAAACGCCCCATCCACCATTTCCACGTGCAATCGCACGTTTTCCATTGACAATTAAGAAAGGACCAAATTCAACAGCATCACGCATCCCATTTGCGATCGCAACCTCGGGACTCTCTTTTGTTAACATCAATACATGGTCACTAGTAAAACCAATCAACCCACCTGTCCAACCAGTTTCGGGTCCTCGGTATATAATTTGACCATTGTGAATGACCGTTCCAGTGGGAATACCCCCACTTCCAACTCCGCCTGCATCCGCAAAACCACCCGCATTGATTCCAACCTGAAATGATAAACGCCTAGACATTCTAGTCAATACCTCACCATTGGTTCCCAAATGTTCTGCAAGAGCGAGTTGTACTTTACTCGGATCATAAATTACCACCATATGTCCTTTATATCCACTCCCAGAAAGTGGCACAACTTTATAAAGATCATTGTCCTCTTCTTTTTTTAAAACCTGTTCTTCATAAATAGATTCATAATGTTCTTGCTCTACTATTCCACTAAAATCAATTTGGCTGGTATCCGTATTTTCTTCTACCTCTTTTAAATAATTCTCACTCAACACCTGATATATCGTTTTTTCACTATAAAGAACACGCGCCAAATATTTATGATTCATAGTTGTCATTGACGTTGTAATCCATAAATCACGGAAATAAGAGATTGGCCCATATGTAAAAAATAGAAATACAATAGCCATAAAGTCCAAAAAACCAAATAAAATAATCACTTTCTTTTTTTTCATACAACACCTATCCTATCACAAATGGATCCTGTTTCATACCATTGCCGCCTAAAATTTTTACTGATTTGGAAATAGCAACAACAGGCTTTACGGCAAATTCAGTTTCAATATCCGCAGTAGATAGCATTCCTTGATTGGAAACAAAATAAAGTAAATCATCATGCATTCCAGTCATAGTAACAAAGGATTGGTCGGTACTACCATATAAATTTCCAACAGTTACCATCCCTACTTTTGCCTGTACTGTACTTCCATATATATTTTGATAATCATAAGAATCCCCATAAGTTCCATTATACCATAAAGCATCTACTATTAAATTAGAATTGGATAACGACTGCAAATAATTATGGTTTAAATAATACGCCAAGGATCCCAAATCATTTGGATTATACTGGTTAGAACGATTGGAAAATATACGAGATACCATCTTGGAATCAATGGTTAATACTTCATGTTTCATTAGACGAATATCTTCTTCAGTTATATCCAGTACCTGCCATATATTATCATTCCATGTAACATAACTTCCAATATTAAGCTGCTGACTTGGTGGAGTAATAAGGTATGGATTTTCCTTACTTCCATTTCCACTTACAAAATGAACATCTGGCTTTAATGTAATGACAGGACGTACACCATACGCATAATAAATATCATGCATATTTGATTTAGAATGAATACCACCCTCGCTAAATACATACCATACTTGCCCATCCATTGAGGAATTGCTTGTCCACCAGTATTTACCGATATTTAGGTAACTCAAATGTCCCATAGCCTCTTTATATTCCGCAATACTGAGCAATCCTACTTGATCTGTTACTGTTTGCTTACAAGTCAGATTTTCTCCATCGACCACATCCACACAATAAGAAGTTTCCATAATATAATTATCTGGATGTTCAAGACTATGATAAAAAATACCTGTATAATCTTTGTCACTCGCATTTAACCAACTACGAATATAAGAATTGGTATAATCAGTATCTTTGTAATTCCATACCAATGACGTTACAATGTCATCTGCAATCAAAACAATAGAGCCATCCTGATTGACACGTACAATACGAAAATAACGATTGGAATAGTACACATAATTATTGTTAACCATACCTTTAAATACATACCGATTTTGATCAAAATAAAGTCCATCTCCACTAGCCACCAAAGGAGAATTGCGCAAAATCATATCATGTAATGTACTTTTTTGTGCATCCCTTTCCTGATGTGCCAAATGATAAAAATGGAAAAAACGATATCCATAATTCAAAATAATCCCCATCAAAAACAAACAAGATAATAAAATAAACCAAAAACGAAACCCAAATCTTTTTTTGAAATTTCTTAATAAACTTTTGCCAGTCATTTCAACAGGTATATCCAGTTTGAGCAAAGACAGTACCGTCGGTGCGATATCAGAAAGTTTTCCATCTTGTAAGGCGATATCAGTTTTGGTGACAATAAAAGGGACCAAACTAGTTGTATGAGAAGTAATTTTGTTTTGGTTTTCATCTAACATAAATTCACAGTTACCATGATCAGCTGTCACAATCATTAGGCCGTTCTTTTCCTTGATTTTTTGATATAGTTTCCCCAAACAAATATCCATTATTTCCAAACTCTGAATGGCAGCTTCCATGTTTCCAGTATGTCCTAACATATCTCCGTTTGCAAAATTGAGAATCACCAAATCATAAAGATTTTCATCCAATTTTTGAAGTAAGGTATCGGTAATTTCGTTTGCACTCATAGCGGGTGCCAGATCATAAGTAGCAACTTTAGGGGAGGGAATTAAAATACGATCACATTCTGTTAACGACTTTTCTTCACCACCATCCAAAAAATAAGTAACATGGGCATACTTTTCTGTTTCAGCAATACGTAATTGTTTTAACCCTTGTTTACTGACATATTCTCCCAATGTGTTATCCATTTTTTCATTGGTAAATGCAGCTTCATAGATTACTTCATTACTAACAGGCATCATAGTTACCAATTTTAAATTTGGTATTTTCTTTCGCTTAAACCCATTGAATTTAGGGTTTGTGAAAGCCGAAAAAAGTTCACGCAAACGATCAGGTCTATAATTAAATACCAGTAAGCCATCTCCTTTTTTGACACATCCATTGATATCTAATACGGAAGGTTCTATGAATTCATCAGTAATACCCTTTTCATAATGATGTTCAATTACATCCTGATAAGTGCTAAACTTTTTCCCCTTTCCTTTTACACAAGCATCGTATGCCCTCTTGATACGGTCATATCGATTGTCACGATCCATCGCATAGTATCTACCAGTGATGGTTGCAATTTTACCAATTCCGGTTTCTTCTATTTTTTGTTGCAATTGATCCAAATAAGAAAGAGCCACATTGCTTAACGTATCTCTTCCATCCGTAAATACATGAAAGTAAACATCATGCATATCTTCTTTTTGGCACAAGTCGATAATAGCCATCAAATGATTAATATGAGAATGAATTCCCCCATCACTT
Organism: uncultured Bacilli bacterium; assembly: GCA_949065595.1. Lineage (GTDB taxonomy): Bacteria > Bacillota_I > Bacilli_A > RF39 > UBA660 > UBA5026. The sequence goes on along the minus strand of CARSXK010000004.1, from coordinate 13,534 downwards.
AATAATCCAAAAATCTGTAAACGAGTCTTATTTTTTTTTGCATAATGTATCACATCTAATAGATGCTCATTTTCAAAAAAGCTTTTGTCTTTTATTTTTTGTGTAATTAATTGTAATGGTTGATATACAATTCTACCAGCTCCAATATTTAAGTGCCCCACTTCACTGTTGCCCATTTGTCCTTCTGGAAGGCCTACAGAAGAACCACTTGCTTCCAAATAACTATGTGGATATTTCTTCCATAAATCATCAAAATTAGGTGTTTTGGCTTGTAAGAAGGCGTTTCCATAAATCTCTTTGCGCATCCCAACACCATCTAATATACAAAGTAGAACTGGTTTCAAAACAATCATCTCCATTATTTCTTATTATACCTAAAATTAATAATTTTTGACATAAAAGAATGTCATTTTCCAAATATTACAGTAAATTTTACATATCAAATCCATCAAAAAAGACATATTGCTATGCCCCTATTTTATTTCCTTCTAATTTTAATTTATCTGCAATTGTCACAATAAATTCTGAATTGGTTGGTTTTGCCTTATCAATATCGACGCTATGCCCAAAAATTTCTTCCATCAAATCCCAATTACCACGATTCCAACTGACTTCAATCGCATGACGAATCGCACGTTCTACACGAGATACAGTTGTATCAAATTTAGAAGCAAGCTCTGGGTACAATTCTTTGGTAATTCCACCAATCGTTTCTGGTCTTTCATAGATAATTCCAATTCCCTCCCGAATATATTGATATCCTTTAATATGAGAAGGAATCCCCAATTCGTGCAAAATTTTCGTAATAGAAATCTGGAGATTGTTATGATAAAAATCAATATTCTTATTTTGTACGTTATTGCCTTTGGTTGCTTCTACAATTCGTTTTTGTAAATCAGAAAGTTCAAATGGTTTGAGTAAAAAATAATTAACTCCATATTCAGAAACTTCACGAATGATATCACTGGTATTATAGCTTGTTACCACAATGACTTTTTTATCAATATCGCGTGCTTTCATTTCCTCCAATACATACATTCCATCTTTTTTAGGCATAATCAAATCCAATAAAATTAAATCGTACTCATCCTTTTTTTCCTCAATAATTTGTATCCCTTCCTGCCCATCATAAGCCACTAAATCAATACTAATCTGTTCACTACTACTAAAATACTCCTTGACCATTTCGACTAAATTTACATTGTCGTCTATCATAAGTACTCTGGTATGTTTCATTTCTGTCTTCCTTTCTAAATCGTACTGCTATCTTGATTTATTATACTACACTATACACTTACTTTACTAGAGAAAAAATTAGCTAGTTTTGTCGAAAAAAGAAAGAAGTTGAATATCAAACAACTTCTCACAACTTAACGCTAGGATTTATCGTCAAATCCACGTTTTACAACATCTTTTACTTTATCTATAAATCGTTTTTCACTTCGTTTCGCTTCCAAAGCACTGTGATATACATCCAAGACTTTTTCAGCATAATATTTTAAGGAATGTTCATCTGCGGTAATACGAGCTTGATTTTGCATATGAAATAGTGTTTCCTTATTTTGAATCAAAGTCTCCATACAAGTACGATATTGTCTTTTTGTTTTAAATAAATATCCATTTAAACCATCAACAACAACGTCCCTAAAACTCTCATCATCTACACATACCACAGGCAAAGAAGCAGCCATAGCCTCCACTACTGTCAGCCCTTGTGTTTCTGTTTTAGATGCGGTTGCAAATACATCGGCAATGCCATAATAATTAGGTACTTCCTCCCATGCTATCGCATTGGTAAAAATAACGGATTGAGAAATTCCTAAATCCATACTCATTTGAATAAAATGCTCATAGTCAGGACCACTACCGACGATTACTAACTTACAATATGGATACTTCTTAACAAGATCTACCTGTGCTTCCAGTAGTAATTCTACACTCTTCTCTTTGGCAAGTCGACCTACATAGATAATTACAAAATTCTCTGGTTTTAAACCGAGTTCTTGTTTGATTGTAAGCAATTCATCATGTTTGAGTCGCTCTTTATAAAACCGCTCTACATCAATACCCGTTGGAACAATATGAACATTTTTTTCAAATTTATATTTTTCTTTAAATAAATCATACGTTTTTTTACTCGGAACAATCAATTCACTTGCTGTTTTATCACAATAAAATTTGGTTAAATATTCTACAATTTTTTTACTGGATTTATCAAAATGTCCTTTTGTAATATAATGAACATAATCTTCATACATCGTATGATAGGTATGAACCAGTGGCACATCCAGTTGCCTAGCAATGATACGTGCGAATGTTCCAATTCCAAATTCAGTATGAGAATGAATGACATCCAAATTCCATTTTTTTATTTTATTAATCGCACGGATAGGATAAATACCCGTTAATCGATAGTCATAGATTCCAATCGGAATCCCAGGAATTCGAATGATATGATCATAATTTTCATATTTATAAGACATATTTTCGGGATTTACAGTTACTATAAACACTTGATGTCCCTTTTTCTTTAGTGCTCGTTCCAACATCAAAATACTTGTAGAAACCCCATTGATAAATGGTGGATAGGTATCCGTAAATATTCCAATTCTCATTTTTCTTCTCTCCCCTTTAAGTTAAAGGCAATGGCCCCTACAATCAGCCCAAAATAATAAGTAATCGCGCGCCATAACAGCATAACAGCACTCAATTTACTACCGACAACAAAGTTTCCAAAAAATGCAATAAATCCATATTCCAATCCACCAGTTCCACCGGGAATTGGTACAAAAGAACCTATCAACATAACATAAGCACTCGTAACCAATACTTGAAACGCATTCATACTCGTATAATCACCCATTGCAAACAGTAAGGCAAGAGGAATTAAATATAGGCATAGCAAAGCAATAAAATTATATAAAATAGAAGAAATAAACTGTTTTTTATTATGAAATAATAATTTTGCACCTGCATGAAAGCGATTGATGTACTCTTCAAATTCTGTTTCTTTTTGTTCCTTATTTTTCACAAGATGTAATTTATGAAGTAACTTAATTACAACATGCATAATTCTTTTATTGGTTTTTTGGGCAAATGCAATAATGAATAAACCTACGATAACCAATGTATTAATAATAAATCCAATAGTTACCAAATATTTTAATAGATGGACTTCTTTGAAAAAATGGCCAAAATGGTTCGATAGAATCGCCATCATTCCCAAAAAAACAAGAGGAATTTGATAAACAATGAAATTTTGAATAATAATATTGGTACTATCGGTTAATTTTATACCACTTTTACTTAACATATAAATTTGAAAGGGTTGTCCACCAGAAGCAAAAGGTGTAATGGCGTTGAAAAATTGGGTGGATAAAGTAAGTCGTAATGTCTGTTTGAAGGTATAATCAGGTTTAAAATCACCAATCACATGATGAACTTCAATGGCTTTGAATAACCAGTAGCAGATCACTAAAAATATAGCAATTATAAACCAAAGAGGATTGAGTGTAACTATTTCATGAACAATATTTTCAAAATCATCTTTTAATGAAAAATATAGAACAAATCCTGTAATAAAAAGTAAAATTAAAATATTAATAATTGATTTTTTATTTTTCATGAATAATCTCGATTCCAGGCAGATTTTTTCCTTCAAGCCATTCCAATGAAGCACCACCACCAGTTGAAATATGTGTTACAAATTCTGAATATCCAAGACTTTGAATCGCAGATGCAGTATCGCCACCACCCACTACTGTCATTCCATCATTTTCTTTTAACAGCTGACAAATGGCTTTCGTTCCTTCACTAAAAGGTTGTAATTCAAACATTCCAACAGGTCCATTCCAAAGAATCGTCTTACTACTTCTGATATATTGAGCAAATAATTTAATTGTATTATGACCAATATCTAATCCAATTTCATCTTCCTGAAAATCACTAATAAAACGTTCATGGCTTTCCGTATCTTTATTGATTTCTTTTGCGTTTACACTATCGATTGGTAATATAATTTTATCAGGATATTGTTGCATTATATTTTTACAATACACAATATGTTCCTCATCACATAACGATTTACCAATTGATAGTCCACTTGCCTTTAAGAAAGTGTACGCCATTCCCCCACCAATTAATATCTGATCAGCTAATGTAACCAAATGTTCTAACACTTCTATTTTATCATTCACTTTAGAGCCACCTAAAATCACAGTAAATGGTCGAGCGGGTTGTGTCAAAATCGGCATAAATGCATTCCACTCTTTTTCGATTAAAAAACCAATTCCATTGGGAAGATGTGAGGCGATACCAACATTGGAAGCATGTGCTCTATGGCTGGTTCCAAAGGCATCATTAATGAATATTTCTCCTAAACTTGCCCAATAAGCACCCAGTTCAGCATCATTGTTACTTTCCTTTTTCCCGTCCAAATCTTCATATCGCGTATTTTGTAATAATAAAACTTGTCCATTTTGTAACTTTGAAATAGCATTTTCCACCAAGTTTCCCCTTGTTTGATCTACAAAAATAACATCTTGTTTTAGTAATTCACCAAGACGTATTGCAATTGGAGATAAGTCATATTGTAGCTTATCTTCGCTTGTTTTAATTCGTCCTAAATGAGATAAAAGAAGCACTTTTGCACCATTTTCTATCGCATACAAAATAGTGGGTAAGCTAGCTTTGATACGAGTATCATCCATAATTTTTCCATCTGAAATTGGTACATTGAAATCAACACGAATGAGGACTTTTTTACCTTTTAAACTATAATCGCGAATTGTTTTTTTCATAAGACCTCCTATAATCTTTATATTGTTTTCAATAAACTATTGTTATACAATCTCATTTTGAAACCCCATAATAAAGTTTTATGTTTCTTTTTTATTTTATATCTTTTTCCATTTTTTATCAATACCAATCACTATTTTAAAAGAAAAAATAAATACTTACTATATTGCAAAACAATTCAAACAACCTATATAGTACTCCATCTATCCTTACTATTCTTTTACAGCAATCTTTTCACTCATACAAATCATTATAGTTTCGCCATCAAAAAAGGGATGATTCCCCCATTTGATATTACAATAACCTATTAAAATTTGGTAGCAAAATAAGAAGCTAATCTTACCATTTGTGCACTATAGCCCATTTCATTATCATACCACGCCACAACTTTTACAAGCTGTTCTCCATCGACTTCAAGAACATCAGTTAATAATCCATCTACCAAAGCGCCAGTATAAGAACCAATTATGTCACTCGATACAATTGGATCTTCTGTATATTGAATGGTCTCATTTTGATGATTTAAAAAGCAACGATTGATTTCTTCTACTGTTACATTTCGTTTCAATCGCAATGTCAAATCAATCATCGAACCCGTAGTTGTAGGAACACGTACTGCACTTCCATCCAATTTTCCCTTTAACTGTGGAATAACCTCGCCTATCGCACTGGCTGCACCAGTAGAAGTTGGAACAATGTTAGCAGCGGCTGCACGTCCTCGGCGGGAACGAATTCCTTTTTTGTGAGCAACATCTAGTACCGCTTGATCTCCTGTATATGCGTGAATGGTCGTCATATATCCAGATATAATTCCATATTCCTTTTCTAGAATAGAGAGAACTGGTGCCAAGCAGTTGGTTGTACAACTAGCTGCACTAATAATTTCCTCACTACCATCTAGCCTTTCTTCATTCACATGATATACAATTGTTTTTAAATCTCCCTTTGCAGGAGCAGAAATAATAACATGCTTTGCCCCAGCATCAATATGGGCATGTGCTTTTTCTTTTTCAGTAAAAACACCTGTACATTCCATCACTTGATCTATCTGTAATTCCTTCCATGGTAACTGTGAAGGATCTTTTTCTGCATAAACAGGGATATGTCTTCCATTAACAATTAACTCATTTCCTTCAAATGATATTTCCTCTTTTAAATATACACGATGAGAGGTATCATATTTTAATAGGTACGCTAATTGTTCCGCATCTGTTAAATCGTTGATCGCAACTACTTCTAAATTAGGTGTTTCTTCTATTATTCGAAATACAAGTCTACCAATTCTTCCAAAACCATTAATCGCAACTCTTGTCATTTTATTCCTTCTTTCTATTATCGAAAACAACTTTCTCCAATGAATTCTCTTAAAATAGAATCGTTTGGTATATCATCACTTGGGATTGGCAAAAAATTCCTTAAAAAATTAATCAAACGTAATGCTTCTGGATACATTTCATCATCTTCAGAAACAGAAAACAAAAGAGGTTCTGCATACGTTTTTAATATGCCAAGTTCATATAACAAAGCAGAATTAATCATAGCGTCTGCCTGATCTTGATATGGAAATATATACTTTTCTTCCCCTTCGCGAATGCTTTTCCACATTTTCAATGTATCTGTCGCGCTATGGGAACGATATTTATTGTCACGAACAATTCTCCTTAACTTCCGAGTATCACTGGTATGAATTCGATTATGATTATCGATATTCAATTGTGTAAGAGGACTGATATAAATTTTAAATTTATTTCTTCGTTCAATTGAAATTGTCAAATCATCATTTAACCCATGCAATCCTTCAATGACAATCACATCGTCCTCTCCTATTTGTAATGTTTTTCCTTTGTATTCTCTTTTACCAAGAACAAAATTGTATTCTGGCAATTCTACTTTCTCACCATCTAACAATTTGGTTAAGTGTTTATTAAATAATGTAACATCTACTGCATTCAAAGATTCAAAATCAAGTTCCCCATTTTCTAATCTTGGTGTTTTGTCTCGATCATAAAAATAATCGTCGATAGAAATTTGATGCGTTTGAATTCCCTTACTTTGCAAATAAACTTCTAATTTTTTGGAAGTCGTTGTTTTTCCAGATGAGGAAGGTCCAGCGATTAAGATTAATTTTATTTTTTTATGATTTTCAGCAATTTCATCTGCAATACGAGATAATTGACTATTATAATAAGCTTCTGACAAACGAATTAACTCATTATATCTTCCTTGTGATACAATTTCATTTAAATCAGCTGCATTTCGAATGCCAATTTGATTTCCCCATTTGGTATAACTCAAAAATGTATCAAAGAGCATACTATGGTGCATATAATCCAACGTACACTCTGGGTTATACATGGTAGGATAACTTAACACAAATCCATTGTCTTTAATAAACGTCAATTTAAAATCATCGATTTGTTTTGTACTATAAGCAAGTTCTCCATAAAAATAGTCATACAAATCATCAATCCGATACAAATTAATATAGCTGTTACTAATATATTTTAATACTTTTACCTTATCCAATTGCTTTTTCTTTTTAAAATATTTCATTGCATCAAAACGTGACACACTCACCTTCTGAATTAATAAATCCTGATTTGAAATTTCATACATTTCATCTTCAATTTGCTTGACTACTTTTTTATCAATAGAAACATTTTCAATTTCACAATAAAAACCTTTATCAATAGAATGCTCAATAATTACTTCCGCTTTTTCACCTAAAACCCGTTTGATTGCCAAAATCAATATCAGTTGTGCGGTTCTACCATATATACTATTTCCAACTCCGCTACTTCGATCATAAAAATCAACGGTGCAGCTTCTTGTCATTGGCTCATTTAATTCCGTAATATTATTGTCTACATTTCCTACTAGTATTGGATAATTATAGTAGCGATCAAAGGCATGACTAATTTCCAGTAACGTCGCGCCTACTGGGAATTCTTTGGTTTCCAAATCTTTATAATTTACTTTAATGGTTCTTGGCATAATATCCCTCTTATTCTTATACTATACTCATTTTATCAAAAAAGTGTAATTTTGTCACATCTTTTTTTGAATAAACAATCGAATTCTATCCTATGATATAAATAGAGAGGATGATTGCATGAGTTTAGTACCAACTGTAATTGAAAAAAGTAACAATGGAGAGCGTGCTTATGATATATATTCACGATTATTAAAAGATCGAATTATTATTTTATGTGGTGAAATTGACGATATTAATTCGAATACCATTGTTGCCCAACTATTATATTTAGATTCCATCAACCATGATGATATTAGCATTTATATCAATTCTCCAGGTGGGAGTGTCACTGCTGGAATGGCTATCTATGATACAATGCATTTTATCAAAAGTGATGTTTCAACTATATGTGTAGGAATGGCAGCAAGTATGGCTGCGTTCTTGTTGTCTAGTGGAACAAAAGGAAAAAGGTGTTGTCTTCCCAATAGTGAAGTGATGATACATCAGCCTTTAGGGGGTGCTCAAGGACAGGCGACAGAAATCAAAATTGCAGCAGAACGCATTTTAAAATTGCGTGATAAATTAAATCATATGCTTTCTAAAAATACAGGAAAAGATTTGAAAACCATTGAGGTAGATACAGAAAGAGATTATTTTTTAAGTGCCGAAGAATCCCTAGCATATGGCATTGTTGATAAAATCCTATAAATGCTTGACAAAAATAGGATTTTTTATTATTCTAACATTAGGGAGGAAAGAAAATGAAGAAGTATTTAGTCGTTTGTTTTACCATTATAATGATTAGTATCGTAACAGGCTGCGGTTCTAACAAAACATTAAAATGTTCCAAAGAGGATAATTCTTCTATTATGAACAAGAAAGAAACATATACTATCACTTTCAAAAAAGATACGATTACAAAAGTAGAATATATTGAAGATATCGCCGTTGCAGAAAATTATTCAGTTTATATCCAACAATTAGAAGAATCATTGAAAGGTGTTTTTACAGGATTTGAAGGAATGAATGGATTTGAAGTGACATCTACAACAGATAAAAATAACATCAAAATTGCGGTAAATATAGATCTTTCAAAAATGGATGAAGCGAGCAAAAAGAGTTTAGATATCGTAGATACAAAACAAAATTTTAATGACGCCAAACAAACATTTGAAAAACAGAATTATCAATGCAAATAACTTTTAAAATCGGATGTGTATAAAGTATAGAATAATTAATAAAAGCCTTATAATTGAAATGCACCTTTGAAAGTAGACATCATAATATGGGCTTTTTTGTTTTGTACTGATACATGTGTTGAAGATATATTATAGAGGTATAAATAAAAGCCAACATAAGCACATTTTTTATAAATGGTATTTTCCTAATTATTGATTTATAGTTAAGAAATATATTTTTATTCTAGAAAAGAACAGGGCTACTGTTCTTTTGTTTTATCGATTTTGACTTTCTAAAGCTTGTTCACCTAAACGAACGAGCCTTCTTGTCATTTCGCCACCAACGGTACCATTTAATCTAGAAGTCGTATCGGCTCCTAAAGTGATACCTAATTCATTTGCGATTTCATATTTTAAATTTTCAATTGCCTGTTTTGAACCAGGAACAACTAATTTATTATTCAAATGACTCATTACAGCTCACCACCTTATACTATTATTATTTCCTAGCACATAAAATATATAGGTGGTAATTTTTGATAGTTCTAAAAAAAGACAGTAACGTTTCACTGTCCATTTTATAGTCATTATTTAGCTTGGTAATTTGAACCACCTAAATGTTGTTCACCCATTTGAACTAAACGTCTAGTAATTTCACCACCAACTGATCCGTTAGCTCTACTAGTTGCATCTGGTCCCATGTTAACACCTAATTCACTAGCGATTTCATATTTCATCTTATCGATAGCTTGTTTAGCTCCAGGAACTACCATTTTATTAGTATTGTTTTTCATATGTTTCACCTCCTGTACACTAATATCATGTCCATGGAGTTTTTTTTCATACTATTTTTTGAATGGTAATTTATGGTTATAAATAAGAATTGTGGCTCGTTTCAAATGTAGTAATAGTTTCCATATGAGTAATACATTCTTCTATCAATGTTTCATAGTCAAACAGATTTTCATAGAGAATGGCTTTTTCTATATTAGGATAAATGACAGGATGCTTTGGTAAAAAAATCGTACAACAATCTTCGTATGGCAAAATACTTGTTTCATACGTTTCAATCTTTTTTGCAAATTCAATGATTTCTAATTTATCCATACAAGCAACTGGTCGAATCACAGGTAAATTGGTAACTGAATTGATTACAACCATGCTATCTAATGTTTGACTTGCAACTTGTCCCACACTTTCTCCATTGATTATTACCTTACACTTATGTAACTTACAAATTCTTTCCGCAATACGATACATCATTCTTCTCATAATGGTAATAATATAACTATCAGGAACATTTTTGTAAATTTCTTCTTGAATTTTGGTAAATGGTATAATATTGACTTTTATATTTCCTGAATATTGATTGATAATAGAAGCGAGTGTCATTACTTTATTTTTCGCTTCTAAACTGGTATGTGGAGGAGATTCAAAGTAAAGACATTCTAAATCAATTCCACGTTTTAAAGATAAATATCCTGCAACAGGACTATCAATTCCACCAGAAAGCATAAGTAAGCCTTTTCCTTGAACGCCAACGGGATATCCACCATTTCCCTTCACTTCATTGGTATAAATGAATGTTCCTTCATTACGAATTTCAATGTGAATTTTGACATCTGGGTGATGGACATCTACTTTTAAAGCAGTATTTTTTAAAACAAAACCGCCTATTTTTTGATTGAATTCCATACTTGGAATAGGAAATCGCTTATCTGCTCTTTTGGTTTCTACTTTAAAGGTTTGATAAGACTCATTATGAAGCAATTCTAATATTTTTACTTCTATATCCTCTATATTAGTATTTACTTTATGACAAATCACTATACCATGAATTCCAAATACTTTTTTTAATTTGCAAACAATTGCATCACAATCCACAGAATGACATGCAATATACATACGAACCCTATCTTTTTGAATGGTAATTTCATATTCCTTTAATATATTTTTAATATTACTCGTTAATAATGTAATAAATGTATTTCGATTTGCCTTTTTGGTTGTTAATTCTCCATATTTTATCATTAATAATTGATCCATATTTATCACCTCATTTTTAAATTATTGCTAAACTATTATTAAATAGTATCATGTTATATTTTAAAATAATTAACACAAAATTATTTACATCCCTTTCTAATAAAAGAGAAAAAGTTTTTCAATTTCAAATCATCCTTTTATGAATGATTTTTCTTATAATTCTATCAATAAAAAAATAGTACTCTAATCCATCATAGATTAAAGTACACCGAAATCATTGTTTGGTAAGTACTCAACAACCAAAAGTATTCTTATTTTTTTATGTTATAAAATTCCATTCAGCTATATACATCATAGCATAAACGCAATTCTATAGCAAGCACTTTTAGGCCATTCAATAATACAACTTATATATCAGTTAAGATTTTTGAAAATGCTGTAGGCAAAGAATATTTTGTGTATAATTCATCTTTTGTTGCCCATATATACTTGTCTTCTATTTTCTTGGATAAAGAAATAATATAGCAATTCATATTCCACTCTAAATGAGTAAATACATGTTTATATTCTCCTAATAAATCAATTGTTTGGTAGAAAATATTATTTTGAACGCAATAGCGGCTGAATGCTTCTAAATTCATCACATCATCAATATTGGGAAATTCATATAAAGAAGCAAGTAGTCCATGATCTGGCCTTTTCTGAATTGCATATTCATTTTCATAATGGAAAACAAAAACAACTTTATTGATGATTTTTCTGTTTTGTTTTTTTGCTTTCACAGGTAATACTGCAAGTAGTCCCTTTTGATATGCTTGACAAATAAAGGAAACAGGACATATATTACATCTAGGTGCACCATTGGGAATGCATATAGTTGCTCCCAATTCCATCATGGCTTGGTTTAAATTTCCAGACTCTTTTTCTGGCATATATGGTTTCAATATATTCTCATATTTTGTTTTCGTTTTAGAATCGGCAATATCATCATAAGCGCCTAGGATACGTGTTATAATCCGTAGTACATTTCCATCTACTGCAGGAACTGGTTCTTGATAAGCAATGGATGCAATTGCTCCTGCTGTATAGGTCCCAATTCCAGGTAGTTCCAGTAATTCGGCATACGTGCTTGGTAAGGTATCTTTTCCTTCTTGAATTAATTGTTTTGCTGCCTTTTGGAGATTACGTGCCCGACTATAATAACCAAGTCCTTGCCAAAGTTTTAATAAATCATCCTCTGAAATATGAGCCAATGTTTTCAAATCAGGAATTTGTTTCAAGAAACGATTATAATAATCTATGACAGCTTCTACCCTTGTTTGCTGCAGCATAATTTCTGATATCCATATATGATAAGCATCTTTATCTTTTCGCCATGGTAAATCTCTTTTAAATTGATAATACCAGCCCAACAATACTGGAATGATTGTTAAAATCGGTTGCTCCTGATTTTTATTTTTCATTTGTCTATCCATCAATTCTCTCAAATCTCATGTTGTCCCTTTGATATAGTTTATCCAATTTACGAAAATAACAATTTGTTAAATTTATATTTTGGGAATTTGCCAAGCAAACAATATTAAAAAATAAATCTCCTAATTCTTCTTCCAAATCAGCTAGAATCTCTTTATTTTTCTTGTTTTTATCACCATACATAATATTTAAAATGCGTGCTACCTCACCTATTTCTTCCACCATGCATGCAAGTTGTGATAATGGGGAAAAGTAAGGTTTTTTAAACTGATTTACCCATAAATCAACTTCACCCTGAATTTGCCTAATTGTTCTTTCTTCCATACAATTCCTACTTTCTATTTATAGGATAATTTTCAATTTCCAAGTCTGCTATTTTATTATCTTTTGCATATTGAATTAAAATATTAGCCTCATATGTAACAATACTTCTTCCAGAACCCCAATAAAGTTCTGAATTTGTCCAATTTTCTTCGTCAGAATAGCCATTCTTAACACCAATTAATGTATAATTCTTATATGGTAAATGTTTTAAAAAAATAGAGTAACACCTCTTCAAATGAAAATCAGAAGTAATTATCATAATATTAGTAATAGAATCCACATCCATTGTCTTTTTTAATAGATTAATTGAACATTCTACGTTTTCAAAAGAATTATTAGAGTGGCTCTCAACCAAAACACATTCTTGTGGTACACCATACTGATATGCTAGTTGTGCCATCTTTTCTGCCTCTGACATATTATGTTCCGTAGCTGTTATACCATTAATTCCACCAGTGAACAATAATAGCTTAACCCTACCTTGTCTATACATTTCTACTGCCTTCTTCGCTCTCTCTAAAATCATATCACTATTTCCAAAAACAATTGCAATATCGCAGTTCACTAAATTATCTGCAATTCCGCTAAAAACAATAGATGAAATTTGTTCATCAGTAAAGTCACATATAACTTTATTATTTGGTGTTTTCAAATTATAATATATAGATTGTAAAGAATTATTATTAAATTGAGAAAGTTTCATATATACACCTACTTTTTTCAATTTTTTATAATTAGTACACAAATATTATATCATGTATACTTTAAGATGTGAACTGATGGAATAAATATTCATTAGTTT
>CARSXK010000003.1:0-82431 GCA_949065595.1 uncultured Bacilli bacterium | reverse complement strand
GATTGCTCATCAGTTTCTTGTTCTGAACTCTGTTCTTGTAATTGCTCATCAGTTTGTTGCTCTAAATTTTGGTCTTGTAATTGCTCATCAGTTTCTTGTTCTAAATTTTGGTCTTGTGTTTGTTCTTCAGTTTGTTGCTGATTTTGATTTTCTTTTTTTCTATTATTATCAATTCTAAAATAATCATTCATTATTAAATCTGGATATTGATACTCTTCACCATAATTTAATAATTCTTCTAAATTAGGAATATTTTCCATTATTTTAAAGTCCTTTTTATAACTTTATTTGGGGTAATAATAGCAGATGGTTGAGAAATAGAATCATAATAATTTGTAAAATCGGGTTCAGCAGTAATATCTTGACTTATACCTGGGATTCTATTTCTATTATTTTCACTACCAGTTTGAGACATTGTTAAAGATGAAAAATAATTAGGATTTCTTTCGTTAGAAAATTGAGGAATAAAATTACCAAAAATACTTCTTGCAATAAAAGCAATTTCTCTTTGAAATGGATCTAACTGCTTAAAAACATCATTATTTTCAAAATCTGCATCAGAAGTATATAGTAAATACTCTCCTTTTAATTTATATTTTGGATAAACATATAATCTTTTCTTATCTGTATCTCTTTCAACTTCCCAATCAAAAACAAAATTATCTTCATCAATATTTTTAGGGTTATTACCCCAATAATCATTACTAGGGCTCATACTAACAAAAGCTAAATTCATTGGTACAAAGTCCTCAATATGAACTTCCCAACCCTCTAATTTTAATCTTTCCCATTCTTCTTTTTCTTGTTCAAAACGTGATAATCTTCTAACTAAATCTCTATCAGTAAATACACTAAATTTTTTTGCATTAATAAATGAAGCTGGGATAGCTAGTTCAGGATTGAATCTACAAATTTTTTCTATTGCTTCATAAAGTGGTTCAGCCTTATATTTTTGCAAATATCTAAAATAACTAATATTTAGACTATCATCATGTGTGATTTTTACATTAGATGTTTGATAAGTATGAACTCCGTTTTGAAAACTCATTTTATCTAAAACTAAATTTGGTATATTAGACAATATTTTAGCATTTAGTCCAGTAAGTTTAAAATCTTTTGCCGAAATTTCTGAAAAATATAAATGATTCATATCGATATTTTCTTTATGGTCATAAATTATAGTTATTATAGTAGATAAACCTCTCATTAGTAGTCTTGGAGAAACATATTCTTTATTGGCAATTAGTATTAATGTATTTTTATATTTCATTAATCCTACAAAATTGTCATCTTCAAAATTTAAAAAGCCAAATCTACTATTAGGGTTTCCTTTAAATTTAACTTTTTCAAATAAAATCTCTAAAGCCCTAGGATCTTGATGGGTAATAACTCCTAGTTCTACAATTTTTTCTCTATTTTCTTTATCCAAAAAAATTAATGCTTGATCATCTTTCATATTATCAAGAATACTGGCAATATCTTTCATTGGATCATCAAATTCATCCTCTTCAAAAATATATTCTCCATTATCCTTTTTCTCAATATATTGTTCCACTAAACTATCAGCATCTTTTGTACTCATATAGTCATCTTGATTATCCATATCTAAATCAAGCGTTTCGTTGGTATAATTACTTTCTTGATTTTGATATTTGAATTTTTTTGTTAATATGTTTGTTATAATTTCTCGGCTTTCGCTATCCTTACCTAATTTTCTTATTAAACTGTTAATTCTTCTTGTACTACTAACACCATTTTCATATAATTCATTATCACTTGTGATTGCTGTAATAAGTTCTTGAAGAGCAGGCAAACGAGATAATAATTCTTCATTACTATTCATTTGTTCATTATAAATTGCTTCATAAACTTTACTAATGAATTTTAAAAATTTTGGATCATGTTCAACATTTTCAAATCTTCTTAACAATGTTTTATATGCTAATACTGGTGGCATTGGTGGAAGTTTTATAACTGAACATCTTCTTAGCAAGGCATCAAGTAAATTTCTTTCATTATTTTTAGCAAGAATTACATATAAATTTTTTCTTCCATCTTCTGTTAAAGACAATATTTCATTATTTGAAGTTTCGATTTTACCATTTTGCAAAAAGTCCAAAAAGTAAGAATCTAAAACTTCTCTTGCTTTATCTAACTCATCTATGGTTAATACAACCTTTTTTCTTGAATTTGCTAAATTTATTGATCTTGTTAAAATGCCTTCAGCAATAGACTTGTCTGCATCCCCTTTAACAATAGCAGGTACATTATATGTAGCAATTAATCTATCACTATTCGTTTCTTCAACACATTGTGTATAAATATACTCTGTCTCCGTTCCTAAAAACTGACTAAAAACTTCAGATAAAAAAGTTTTACCACAACCAGGATCACCTTCTAGTAATATAGCTGAAACTCCTTTATTAGCTTGATTATTATAAAATTTATAAAATAAGTAAACATCTTCTAAAACATCTGCACTTTGAAATGTATAACCTAATTCTTCAAATAATTCCTTAAATTCTCTCATTATTACACCCCTTGAAATTAGGTTATACTATAGCATAAAATGGTAGAAATATCAATAAAATGGTTGTCATTTATTAAAAAATATTCTTCTAAAAATTTAGGAATTTTGGGTTGTTCTTTTATAAGTCCTTAAATGTATTTATAACCTTTGTTTATAAGTGTTTTCGGTATTTTGATTTTTGAAAGATATTCACATATATTTTTATAATTTCCTATATTTTCGCTTTCAAAAGTAGTAAATTGGTAGTAAAATTTAGGAATTTTTTATATATTAATTTAAAATATTAATAAAATACTATGCAGTGCCATAGTATCGAAACGTAGTCTCATGGGCGGGACTAGTGGTGTAGCCACTAAAGTCTTCGCATAATAAGGCATAATATTACCCTTATTATGTAGCATGAAACATATAGCAAAATAATTCAATTAACCTTTTTTTGAAAATTTAAAATTTTAATCTATTAATGTTATTACTTTAGCTATTTCTTCTTTCTTTATTTTGCCTTCCCTTATAATAATTGCTTTTTCGTTGTCTATTTCCACAATCGTGGAAGTAGTATCATTACTTACATTTCCACTATCTAAAATATAATCCACTTTACCATTTAATTCCTTAATAATATTTTTTATGTTTATTCCTGTAGGATTACCAGAAAGATTTGCACTTGGAGCAACAATAGGAACCCCTGCTGTTTTAATAAGATTATAGGCAAACCCATCTTTTAAAAGTCTAACTCTAACGAATTTATCTCCGGCAGAAATAATATCTGGTAAAACATTTTCTTTTTTCTTAAATTTTATTGTCAATGGCCCTGGCCAAAATGCATCAATTAGTTTTTTTTCTATCGGACTAATGTAATCTACCATTTTTTTTAACATAGATAAATCGGAAATCAATACACATAACGGTTTTTGCATAGGTCTTCCTTTTATTTCGTAAACTTTTTTGCAGGATTCTTTATCAAATACATTTGTTCCAATTCCATATACTGTATCAGTCTTAAAAACTATGATTTTTCCATCTTTTATGGCATTTGATATTTCAACCATAATATTATCATCTATATCTTGTTCTTTTATATACTTTGTCATTTTAAAATTTCACTTCCTAATTATTTATTATAACAGGTTTTGCCAAAAAAATTA
This sequence comes from uncultured Bacilli bacterium, assembly GCA_949065595.1. Taxonomy (GTDB): domain Bacteria; phylum Bacillota_I; class Bacilli_A; order RF39; family UBA660; genus UBA5026. The sequence continues at coordinate 78,756 of CARSXK010000003.1, read as the reverse complement.
ATCTACCATTAATGTACCCAAAATAAAATTTCAAGAAAATTTGTAAAGTAGTAAATTGGTAAAGGTCTTTTCCAAATAATCAATATTTTTTTATTAAAAAAAGGAATTACCTCTCTTTCGAAATTGTCAGTTAATTTAACCTTAAATTCATTTCTAACATCTTCAATTATAGCTATCATAGTACCTCCATTTATATCACTCGATCATCACCTGCTAGAAAAATCTTGTTTAGTTGTAATTGAAACATCATTATTCTATCTGCAAAACTAAACAATAAAAATCCTTAATAAATTAATCCTTTAAAAAAGACCATGCTTTAATATTATAGCATGACCCTTTCTGATAAAGGTACCTTGTTTTCAGTTAATTCATTTTCAATAATCCACTTAATATCTTCAATAGACTTATCTATATTAAAACGTCCATTGCCAACAGGATAATAAACAGAATAAAATTTATATTTGACGCCATTAATAGATTTTTCAAAACATTTTTTTCTAACCTGTGAAACAGATATTTTTTCATCTAATACTATGGAACTTACTTGATTACCAAATAAAATAATTACTTTAGGATTAATAATATTAAATTCTTGTTTTAAAAGATTTAAATATTTTTTATACACTTTATCTGGCAATTCCCTCGCATCTACTTGTGTACATTTGCCCAAATTGGTTATAAAATATTTATGCTTTTCAACATCTCTATAAACCTCACTAGCAAATTCTTCTGTCCACTGTGAACCTTTTATCCTTTTGATATTATGATAAATTATTTTATCTAATAAATCTACTGCATAAAATAAATCCCATATATTTTTTGTACTAATCCAAGGAGATTTTATTCCTTTCCAATCTTTTGAAGAAGCAATATTTCTTCCTGTTGGATTCATAAAGACAAAGCAAATATCAGGATTATCTTTACAACCACCATTATATATTGAATCCAACTCTTTTGCTCCATATTTCTTTTGTAACCTATCATAATCTTTATTCAAATCTTCTAACTGCATCCTATTTCCCCATTCTATTTAGCTTCTATAAAGGCAATTATTTCCTCTAATATAGAAATCAATAAACTAGAGGTACTTATGAAAGTAATCAACATCGCACATTTCTATCTAAACACCATATAAATTTTCCAAACGAAATACTACACCATTTAAACTAAATACAATTTTTTGATTCATAATACTAAATGATAAAAAAATTATATCATATGCACTATGAATAAAGCAACAAACACCTGTTTCAAACAAAAAGGATTACCAATGTAACCCTATTTAATGTCCTTATCGTAATCAATATCAGATACTTCATATTTTCTTCTTCTTGATATTGCACCCAATATCTTTGTAGAAAAATACCCAAGTAATGCCAATGCAAAGAAATATGCAACACCGAATACTGTAATTTCAGGTGCAGAATTCGTCAGTAAGCCAATAATAGAAGCTCCTGCACTCATGGATGTTACAAGTGTCAAACTATCAACGGATTTACTTGTCACATCTGATTTTACACTATTAAATAATTTTTGGGCTGATGATACATGCGTTTGCGTCATATCCCATAAATACTTAATATAATCTAGTGTATCTCTTAATGTTTCATATCGATATCCAGAAATCGCAAGAAATTGAGCCAATTCAGGATCACTTTTCGCGATTTTTTCTCTTGTAGAAACATAAGTACCCATTTGATTAATTCTTCCATCAATTAAATTAATTGTTTTAGCATAACCATCTAATTTAGTCGTAAACTTAAGAATTTCAGAACCTTTGACATTCATTTTCTCTTTAATCGCATCTATTTTTTCCCAAATAATACGGTGCAAATTCAAATAGCGATGTAACTGCCCCTTAAATTCACGAATAAAAATTTGTTCTTCAATGTAGCGTTCAATATTTTCAGAAGATTTCTTTTTATTGTTAATAAAATAATATTTATCACCACGAACAACATCATAGTTTTCGTTTCGAAACTCAAAATACTTTTGTTTTTCTGTGCGCGATAACATATCTGCCAAATTCTCATTGGTGGCATTGTCACAAACAATAAAATATGGATATACTGTTTCAATATTGGCAAGTTCTTTGGGAACCGGTGCACCTAAACTAAATAGATAACTGAATGCTGGTGATAGTTTATTTTCATAATAATCGGTTACATGATCAATATCTGCAAATAAAGTATCTTCACTTACATTACTATTGTTTAAAACAATTAATCCATCTTCAAAAATTTTAACAGTAATATTATAAGAAGTCGTGAAACGAATATACTCTTCTCCCGAAACGCCATAGTCAATTCTTCCAATTCCTAAATTTTTACGATATTCTGCTAATTTTTGTGCATCCAAATCTAGTTTTGTTTTGCACTCTCTTAAAAAATCATAAATTTCAGTTAATTGTAACATGGTTCTTTGAAACCACCCACCAACATAAACATTACTTATTTTCATAACGAATCTCCTTACTATATTTCCTTGGAAAAGAAAGTTGCATCATTTGGCTCAAATCCATATTTTTTATAACAAGAATGAGCAGGAATTCGATAATTATTGGACCATAACTCAATTGCCTTACAATTTCTTTCCTTACAAATTTTGGTTACCTCATCTAACATTTGTGTTGCAATATTATGACGTCTATACTCTGGCTTCACACAAACATGATTGATAATAGAATATGTGTTCATCTTTTCATAAATAGTTGGTATAATGGTAATTTTGGTATGTGCAACAATGTGATTATCTACCAGTCCCACCAAATAAATTTGATTGGTGTCATGCATTGTTTCTTCAAATATTTGTTTTGCATATTCATAAGAGGTTTCTTCTCCAAAACATTCATTGCAAAGTGTAATAATACCCTCGACATCATCAAGAGTCGCTTTTCTAAATAATACTTCCAAACTAAATCCTCCTATTCCTATTATTTATATATCATTTTTTGTCGATTTTTGCAAGATAACATGACAATTGGTTGACATAAAAATAATTAAAAATTTACATTGTAACAAAACCCATTCTTATTTTCCCCTTTCAAAAATATTAACAATAAAAAATTAGGATTGCATATTTCCTAATTTTTATTTTGCATTATTTTTTACTTTTAATTTGATCCTCTAGTAAAGCAATAAAATCATTTTGGGATAAAGTAGTCGTATCATTTTGTCCAAATAATCGATAGCTAATTGTCTGATTTTCTACCTCTTTATCTCCCAAAATAAGGGTATAAGGAATTTTCATTGTTTGACTTTCACGCATACGATATCCTAGTTTTTCTTCCCTTGCATCTACTTCTACACGAATATTATGTTGTTTTAACAAAGTTTCTATACCTTTTGCATATTCTAAATGATACTCATTATTTACAGGTATTATATTGACTTGTGTAGGTGCTAGCCAAAGAGGAAAAGCACCTGCATAATGTTCAATTAAAATACCAATAAATCTTTCAATAGAACCAAATATAACACGATGAAGCATAATTGGCCTTTTTTTATTGCCATCTTTGTCAATATAAGTCAAATCAAATCGTTCTGGTAAATTAGCATCTAATTGTATTGTTCCACATTGCCACACTCTCCCCAAAGAATCTTTGATATGAAAATCCAATTTTGGGCCATAAAAAGCCCCATCTCCTGGATTAATCTTACAATCATGCCCTGCTTCATGACAGGCTTTCTGTAAAATTTCCTCACTATGATTCCAAGACTCGATTGTTCCAATATATTTTTCTGGTCTAGTTGATAATTCAATATCATATGTTAGTCCAAATACAAGATAAATACGATTGATAAATTGAATCAAACGGATAATTTCACTTTCGATTTGGTCTTCTCTCATAAAAATGTGTGCATCATCCTGTGTAAATGTTCTTACCCGAAATAAGCCATTCAAAGACCCACTTGACTCATGACGATGGACCTGTCCCAATTCACCACAACGAATCGGTAAATCTTTATAGGAATGTAGAGCGTTTTTATAAACTAACATGCCACCAGGACAATTCATAGGCTTAATTGCAAATTCTTTTTCATCAATGGTAGAAGTATACATATTTTCACGATAATTTTCCCAATGTCCTGACGTTTCCCAAAGTTCGCGATTTAACATAATAGGGGTTTTGATAAATTCGTATCCTTCTTTGGTATGCTCCTCATACCAATAATTTTCTAATATATTTCTTATAATCATTCCCTTTGGTAGAAAGAATGGAAAGCCTGGTCCATATTCACTCATCATAAATAGATTAAGTTCACGGCCTAATTTACGGTGATCTCTTCTTTTGGCTTCCTCTAAAAACTCTAAATGTTGCTTCAAATCTTCTTCAGTCTCAAAGCAAATACCATAGATTCTTTGTAACATTTTATTGTTAGAATCGCCTTTCCAGTAAGCTCCACTTACCTTTAACAATTTAAAATACTTTATTTCTTTTACTGTTTCTACATGCGGTCCTCTACAAAGATCCGTGAATTCCCCTTGCGTATAACAACTGATGACAGTATCTTCTAGATTCATACGTTCTATTAAGTCAATTTTATAAGGATCATTGGCAAACGCTTGCAATGCTTCTTCTTTGGTTAACTCCTGTCTTACAATACGTTTTCCATCTTTGGAAATTTTTTTCATTTCATGTTCAATTTTTTCTAAATCTTCTTCCTTGATGACATCATCCCCTAAATCAATGTCATAATAAAATCCTTCTTCAATAACAGGCCCTACCCAAAACATCGCCTGTGGATATAACCTTTTAACTGCTTGTGCTAACAAATGGGCACAACTATGATTTAATATACTTAACCTTTCATTTTCTTTAATATTCATCATTCAAACCATTCCTTTCTTTTTTGGTCAAACTTTTTTTGATAAGATTTTTTACGGGTGTACCCGCGCTCTTCGGATATTTGGTCAACTGGTACTACTGAAAACTCTGTTCTCTGTAGCATAATTTCTAATAATAGCCCTACATCCATTCCCCTCACTAATCTAGCAATTATTTCCTCTGCAGAAATATTGCCAAGTAATAAAGGGTTGATATATGGTAATGTCTTTCCAGAACGATCGCGTACCCATAGAACCATTCCTCGAATTGTATATTCCTCTTGATAACACATCATTGGAAATCTCTCTATCTTCATCCCACTTATCTTATCTTTAATACAATCATGTGGAAAATTACAATATCGAAATGCCTCATTGGATTCTACTTGAACATACTGTACAAGAAAATCGTACATAGATATGATATATTTTTCTGAAAGCAAAACTTTTTTTATACACTCACCTACAAATAAAAAACACTCCCATAAAGGAGCGTTTTCACGCGGTACCATCCTAGTTTATCACTTAATTTCTGTTAACGGAGTCACCCGGTAATCTCTTTCGAGTACGATTCATAGGGAGTAATGTATGCTAAATTGATTATCTTCCACCAAACGATAACTCTCTTTTACAATATTAAACATGCACCATGTCCTAATCAAAATCTTTCTATTACTAGAATAACACGTATTTTAAATTTGTCAATGCTTTCTATTTATTTTATGCAAGTTCAATCCCGCAAATTCTGACTAATCATTTCAACTGGCTCTGCCATTTGTTTAATTCGTTCAATAATTCTTCTCGCTTTAATTAAATCAACACCATCTTTGGTCATACTAAAATGTTGTTCCAAAGCTTTCAAATCCAAATTAGAAGTAAAAAAGGTAGGTAATTTTTCTTGCATCCGATATTGCATGATAGGACAAAATATTTCATCCCTACCCCATGCTGTTGTATTTTCCGCACCTATATCATCAATGAGTAACAGAGGTGCTTTCATAACAGTATTATATTTATTTTTAAATTCATCTTTATCACCTGTAAATGAATTTTTTAAATCTCTCAAATAATCTGGCCAAAAAACAATGGCACTTTTAATTTTACGATTCGCAAATTCATGAAATAAGGCGGATAATAAATAGGTCTTTCCACTTCCGAAGCTTCCATACAAATAAATTCCTTTCCCATTTGGATATTTTTTCAAGAATTGATTCATTGCCTTAATCGCTTCAAATCGATTTTCATCATCCGTATAAATTTCTTTCATTTTCGCATTTTGAATTTCCTTTGGAATTTCATAACATTTCATATATTGTAAATGACTTTCCTCTTTTAATCTTTTCTGTTCATATTTACAAGCTTGATATTCAAATTCTAAATGATTTTCTCTGATATGTGGCAAATAAGCATGTCCTGTTACTTTATTTTGACAAGCTGCAAGTCCTTTACAATGTTTACAATGTTGAAATTCAACCGCACACTCCTCTAAAATAGAAGTATACTGCGCCAATACCTCATAAGATATAGGTAATTTTTTCACCAAAGCTTTCATAGAATCCTCTTCTATGGAGTCCAAAAAATTTTTCATAAGACTGGTTTTTAAATCTTCGGTTACTTGGTATTTATGCGTTGTTGACTGTAATGTTTTCATATAACCACCTATTGAAATGCCTTTAACATTTCTTCCATTTCTTTTTGTTTTTCTTTACTTGCTTCTTTTACTTCAATTTCCTTATCAAACCATTCAGGTTTGATTGCTTCTACTTTCTTCCGGGTATTATTTTTTCTAGCATGATATTCTTTCTCTGCCAAGGCCATCGCACCTTCTACTGTTTCTACTTTACTTTTAGCCCACTGCGACGCAATGGTTTCTACAAACCCTTTGGTAAGTTTATTTTGATTGATTTTTAACACATAATCGATTAAAACATTCACAACTCCAGGCTTTAAATCCATATCCAAAAGTAAATATTCGAGTAATTTTAAATCAGAACGAGATGGTCTTACCCCATTATATTTACTACATAGCCAATCATAAGGCGATGTGGTTTCAAACTGATAAATCATTTTAGCTTTTTTCGATTGATCACCGACAGGCTTTCTTAAATATTCTGGCTGATTCCGAAAAATCAAACTTGGTAATTTCCCATTATTTTCAAACTGATAATATTTTCGGCAATTATTCTTCAATACTGTTTTATCAATTCCATTTCTCTCATTCAGAGAATTACGAATTAGCTCACACATTTGTTCTTCATTAAATTGATAAATAAATCCAAGTTTATGAAGTAAATGTCGCATTTCTTTGGTAACGGACTTTTTCGAAAATAAATCCTCTGGTATCATTGCAAAAATACTTTCCAAATCCAGACGACTTTCTACCTCTAATACAGCTGTTTTTTTAGACTTAGTTTCTAACTCCAATTGCTCTACATAAGAAAGATTCGTCGATTCAAATACATCTTTAAACGACATGGTAACTTCCTCATAATCCCGTAAATTGAGTGATGGTATTTTAAAATATTCCATCGTTTTTTTATAGGCTGTATCTCCTATATTACGATACAAAGTAGTACTTAAAATAGGATTATTCATAAATTCAAAAGGGGTTAATGGAGAAAATAAAGTATAGACATAATGATTGACATTCCCTTTCTTCTGATAGGTTTTCATCAATCCAATTGCCTCTAATTTTTCCCTAGCTTCTTCAATATCATTGAGTTTCATACGCATACAAGTCATTAGATGATGATGTGTCCATTCATTGGAGTTAGTTTCCGTTGAATCCAAATAAGACCAAAGCGTATGATAAAGGCTGACTGCTGTACTTCCTAAAATAGGTTGATATAGAAGAAATAGAATTTTATGGTCAATATTTCCTAATATGGTTTTATTATAAACAACATATGTATCAGCAGGTAAAAGTGAATCATGTACCATAAAATAACCTCCTAACACAAATCTATCACTAGTGTACCATAATTTCAACCAGAAAAAAAGAAAACCAACTGATTTTCTTTATAAATTGAATTCATGGGTTTCTAACTTACATAAAAAAGTTGCCAAAGACTTTCGAAGCGTTTTTAAAGAACCACATTGCTGATCTACATACCACTTTGGTAACTGTGACATCACTTGGTATCCACTCATCATCCATTTGTCATAAAAACCAAACACATAAGCATAAGAAAGCATTTCATAAAAGTAAGCAGTATTTTCTTCCATTTGCTCTTGCAAAGTAGAAACACGCATCTCATAAAGCCCAGAATGGAAGCCATAGATTTTACCTAAGACTTCATTCCCATATCGTGTTCGTTTGGGTAATTTGTGGAAAATAGAAGCACTAATACATAAGAAAACAACCCCGATAAGATGTATTATCCATAATAAAAGCTCTGAATATAAATAGTATCCACTCATTGCTAATACAAAAAATAACAAAATCATTCCAAATACGTTTCTAAACTTTTTATGTTTTTTAATAAAAGTAAATAAAAGTCCACAGAAAAGAAAACAAGTCATGCTAACAGCCAAAACCAAAAAAGATACACGATAGATGGGAATTCCTATGACACCCAAACAACCCAGTAGTAGCAATAAATAAAAGATTACAGAAATTTTTTTATATTTTCGTTCAAAAATATGGTTTTGATGATCTGGATTATCAATAATTGCCTTTAATTCCTGTTCATGATCGTTAAAATATGACTGTAATTCTGCTTCATATACAACATCTGACTCATGAAATAATTCATCAAATAACGTTTTTTGTAACGCATTTTGACCATCATAAGATTTTATTTTTTCTATATAATAGATATCATCTTGATGAATAATACGTAAATAACCTTGATTTGCAAGTACGAGTAATAAAGAGATAAGATCTTTTCTGGTTGTATACCCATTCATAAGAAAGGAAATTTCTGCAGAATCAAATTGATGAGGTGGAACAATCATATCTTCTATGATAACCTTACTATTTCGAATCCATCTAATCCATATAAAAATACCATAAAGCAAGCATATGATTGGAAAGAAAAGAACACTACAATAAAAAACGATATCCATTGGTTTTGTCACAAAATAGCCTTTTGGAAAAAGCACAGAAAGAGACAATGTTTGATTTTCCCCTAACGCAGTCGGTAGAGTCCCTATTAAAGCATTTTCATCGATTTGATAAGATACCATATTGGTCTCATTTCCATTCAAATAAAAACGAATCGCATTTTTTTCTACTGACATTGGGAAATGAATCACAAAATGAATATTAGATATCATCGCTTGAGACGTTCCATCTACAATATCAAAAAAAAGTTCATCGGTTTCTTCTCCAAACACCTCTCCTAAATCTCTTTGATAATTGATTTGAACAAAACCATTGTTATCATCAATCATATCAGGACGAACTACCCCTGTCTTTTCCTCATTTTTAGGATATACAATCGCATTGGGAGAATTTAAACTCAACTTAAAAATTCGATTTTTTCTTGAAAAGGAAACCCCATTTCTTTGAATTCCTTTCTGTTCATAAACCAAATTTCGTTCAAATAAACAAGAAGGTGTATATACATAAATTTGATATGTTTCTTGAATTTCTATCGTATGATTTTGAAATACTGTAGCATCATAATGATAATCTAATATATCGTAATCTTGTGCCTGTATTTGAAATGGAATATATAAATACATCAACAATAATATTCGTAATATGTTATGTTTTTTCATTGCACGCACACCCTTTTATTCTACAATCGATTATAGCATATCTCTTTTATCAAAACAACAAAAAACTGACTTAAGTCAGTTTTAGATTCTTAACTATTTGAATCTGGTGTAGTAGTTGTTTTACCTAAAGCAGCTTCGACTTTAGCTTTTGCGTCAGCTGTATCTGTTGGAGTTGCATCCGTTTCGTCTTTGCTAGTTGCTTTTGCAGTTTCTCCAAAAATATATCCAATTGCTTTTCCATAACTATTGAATTTGAATTCAGCATATTGTACATATCCTTTATCATTTACAACAACCCATCCTGATGTTGGTTTTTCTCCTTTTACTTCTATGTCTTTAAGTGCTTCTGCATTCCATTCATAGATACCTGATTTAATTGTAATATTATCAAGTTGACCAATCATAGAATATTTTTCAATAGATTCAATATATCCATTTGCACTTGCTTCTGCAGCACCTTTCTTTGCCTTGTCGATTACATCCATAATCATTGGTGTTGCAATTAACGCAATAATTGCTAAAATAACGATTACAGCTAGTAACTCAATTAATGTAAAACCTTTTTGACTTTTCATTCTAACATCCTCCTCTATTTTTACAAGTTTAGTATAGCATAACTCAAAAACATTAGTCAATCTATTTATTTACGATTTACAAAATTATACATTAGGATTTAATGCATTATGCACAGCATCTACGACTGTCTTTTGAAAGTCTGTTATACTTTGTCCTTCTGATTGAATTGGTTTTGTAACATTCGCATCTAAAATCGCTTGAGCACGGTCTATTTCAGTATAGCCCACATATTTATCATAACTACCAAATTGTAAAGATGCGGCAACCACAATACCTCTACTATCAATGAATACCCATCCTGATGTTGGTTTTTCTCCTTTTACTTCTACTTCTGAAAGTTCTGAAGCATTATAATCATACAGCCCTGCTGGAATTACAGAAGTGTTTCCTGTATTTTGATCTAACATGCCAACAACTGTATATTTTTCAATTGCCTCGATATACCCATTCATACTCGATTCCACTGCACCTTTTCTTGCTTTATCAATGACATCCATAATCATTGGAGTCGCAATCAAAGCAATAATGGCAAGTATTACAATAACGGCTAACAACTCAATTAGTGTAAAACCTTTTTGTTTCATGTGATTCCTCCAATCTATTTAGTAGTATTAACAAGAAAAAAGAGAATATACAAAATTCCCTCTTTTTATAGCAATTTTTCCCATTTTTGTAGCAAAATATCCAAAGCTTGCTTTTCACGTTCTAGTGTCATTCGTTCTTGTTCTACCAATGAAGATGGTGCTTTACTTATGTAATTGGAATTGGCTAGTAAATTTTCTCTTCTGTGAATATTGGCCTCTAATTTTTCTTTTTCTTTGCTTAACATCTCTTTTTCTTTTTCATGATTTTGTTCAAAAATGAAATCAATTGAATATTGTTTCGTTGCTACATTACCATAAGTTTGACCTTGTAATTCTTCTTTTGTAACCAATTGTTCTTTTGAAATTTTTAACATATCTAAAATCAGTTGGTCTCCTTCAAAATACACTTTTGCAGTTTTGGGAATTTGATTTTCTAATTTATAAGTTCTTACCTTTACTACAAATGCAATCATTTCATCCAATATAGATTTTTCGTTATCATAAATTTGTTCTTTTTGAACAACAGGATAAGCACTAATCATAATGGATGCTTCATGAAAAGACAACATTTGATAAATTTCTTCTGTAACATATGGCATAAATGGATGTAATAATTTCAAGATTGTTTCCAATACTTTCCTCAACACTGTTTTACTGGTATCATTCATCTGCATTTTGGCCAGTTCAATGTACCAATCACAAAAATCATTCCATACAAAATTGTACAGTTCCGCACCAACTACATTGAATTCATATTGATCCATATGTTTTCTAACCACTTCTATCAAATGATTCATTTTGGTTAAAATCCATTTTTCACTCAATCCTAAATGTTCCATGGTTTCATTGCTTGGTGTAAATCCTTCTAAATTCATAAGAACAAAACGACTTGCATTCCATAATTTATTGATAAAATTCCATGTCGATTTTACTTTTTCCTCATCATATCTTAAATCCATACCCAAAGCAGACGACGTTGCTAAAAAGAAGCGAAGGGCATCACATCCATAGGTATCAATGACATCCATTGGATCCACACCGTTTCCCAAGGATTTGGACATTTTTCTTCCTTGTTTATCACGAATCAGTCCATGAATCAAACAATCATTAAACGGAACTTTATCTGTAAAATGAAGTCCTTGAAAAGTCATACGATTGACCCAAAAAGGAATGATGTCATATCCAGTTACCAAACAATTATTTGGATAGTATCTTTTGAAATCAGCTGTTTCATCTGGCCAACCTAGTGTACTAAATGGCCATAAAGCACTACTAAACCAAGTATCTAACACATCGGTATCTTGAACCCAACCTTCTTCTTCTGGCGCCTTCTCACCCACATATACAGCATCGCCTTTGTACCAAGCAGGAATTCTATGACCCCACCACAATTGTCTAGAAATACACCAATCATACGTAATTTCCATCCAATGATTCATAACTTTTTCGAAACGTTCTGGAACAAAATGAACTTTATGATTTTGATTTTTTTGATTTTCCAATACACGGTCCGCAAGTGGTCTCATTTTGACAAACCATTGTTTGGATAAGTATGGTTCTACCATGACATCAGTTCTTTCACTATGTCCAACACTATGTACCATTGGCTCGATTGCGAGGAAAAGACCTTGTTCTTTTAAATCCTCTACTACTTTTTTCCTACATTCAAAGCGATCCATTCCCTTATAAATACCTGCATTTTCATTCATTGTTCCATTGGGATTCATGACAACGATTCGCTCTAAATGATGACGCAGACCTACTTCAAAATCATTGGGATCATGAGCGGGTGTAATTTTGACAACACCTGTTCCAAATTCAGGATCTGCATGCATATCGCCTACAATTGGAATTTTTTTACCAACAATAGGTAAAATAACATTTTTTCCAATTAAGTGTTTATATCGCTCATCTTTAGGATTGACAGCAACTGCAGTATCTCCAAATAAGGTTTCTGGTCTTGTTGTGGCGACTTCTAAATAAGCATCACTATCTTCTAAATAATATTTCAAATGATAAAAGGCACCTTCTACTTCCTTATAGATAACTTCTTCATTTGATAAAGCAGTCATTGCTTCAGGATCCCAGTGAATAATACGTTCTCCACGGTAAATCAAACCTTCGTTATACAAATCAACAAATACCTTTCGAACCGCACGACTTAGTCCTTCATCTAATGTAAAACGCTCTTTGGAATAGTCGAGTGATAATCCTAATTTTTCCCACTGATTATGGATGTTTTCTGCATATTCCTCTTTCCACTCCCAAGCCACTTTTAGCCACTCATCGCGGTCCATAGCACGAGGATTGATTCCTTGTTCTTTTAATTTTTTATCTACTTTCGCTTGTGTAGCAATTCCAGCATGGTCCATACCTGGTAACCAAAGTGCGTCATACCCATCCATTCGCTTATAACGAATTAAAATATCTTGTAATGTTGTATCACAAGCATGCCCAATATGTAATTTTCCAGTTACATTGGGAGGTGGAATCACGATACAATAAGGTGGTTTGTTATCATCACCAGATTGAAAATAGCCTCTTTCTTTCCATGTTTGATATTTGTTTTTTTCTACCTCTTTATGGTTGTATTTGGTTTCTAACATATATTTAACCTCTTTTCTATATAATCTATTAAAATCCTTCTGATTTCTTGTATTTTTGCATTTTCTGGAAAATAAATTTCTAATAATTTAATCTTATTTTCTATGATTTCTGTTTCCTTTAAATATTGTAAAGTATAATCAAAATGAATGTCAAAAACAAATGCAAGAGAACGTAAAATATAATCCTCATCTGCATCCTTCATTTCTGTATCTTTACACAATTCATGCATCCGAATAGATTGAATCAGTTGTTCATTTAAGATAGGCGAATCTGTTGTAATTTGATTTCCTTGTTCCTTTAAAATATCCAATTTATCGGCATCTTGAATGATTTGAACATATAAAAGTTCCCTTCCTGACATGAAATCGATGACTCGTTTATGATGATTTTGAACAACCTTCAAAATCAAATTTTTAACTTCTATATTGGATACAAAGGAGGAGAGAAAATCTATTTTTGTTAAAATTTGAGCCCCTAACTCACCATGGTCCATGGAATATTGATCATGATAGGTTTGATATCTTGTCCATTGCTCAAATCTACCAATATCATGTAAAAGACCCATAACACCTATAAGCTCGATTTCTTCTTCTTTCAAATGCAATGCACGCGCAATCTCCATAGAATATTCCATGACTCGGAATGTATGATGAAATTGTTCTAACAACCTTTTTTCTTTTAAATCAAATTGTTTCACATACTGGATCCATTCTTTTCTACATTGTTGTAACATCATCCCTTGCCTCCTAAATAAAAAAACACATCCCTAGATAAGGACGTGATTGCCGTGGTACCACCTTAATTTATAACATAAGTTATCTTATATATTTAACGCATATGATACGGAATATTCTACTGATTTTCAAATATTCAGCTCCCAAGCTACCTGCACATTGCTTTATTATCTGTTTTCACCAACCACAGACTCTCTTTCAATATCACAATTGTACTCCTCTTGTTCCAAGCTTTTATACCATTATATTCAGAAATCAATCATTTGTCAAATTCATCTTTCCACCGATAATAACCTCCCTTAAAAAAATATAATATCTTCTAACACACTTTTTAAGATATGGATGTTCCTGGGTAATAATGAGACAAAATTTGTTGATAAGAATAGCCTTCTTTAGCCATACCATTCGCACCATATTGACTTAATCCTACCCCATGTCCCCATCCCCTTGTTGTAATCAACAGATTTCCATTTTCTAAAGAAATATCAAAATCAGAAGAACGTAGACCTAAAATAGAACGTAAATCAACTCCTTGATAGGTTTGATTTTGTATCCTTACTTCCGATACTCTTCCACTTTCATTTCGGCTTAAAATTTCAATATCACCATCTTGTACATTGGTAATCCCAAATAAACTTAACAGTTGATTCATATCTTTTGATACAGTATTCATATAAAAAGTAGTATTGTAATCCCAATGAGAATCCACACTTTGTAAATAGGGAACTTCATAACCCCAAACATTACGAGCAGCTTCGGTTTTACCATTACTAGTAGAATGGTACACTGCATCAATATAACGTCCTTGATAACGCAAAGTTTGTCCTTGTGTACTTTGACAAGCTTCTTTCACCTTATTCCAATAAAATTCATAAGAAGAACCCCATTCAGCTCTCAAACGATTTTCATCATAATATACTTGTGTATCAGTAGAATCTGTAAGAACCTTGCCTTCCTCTATTCTCTTCAATGCATAAGTACGCACCAGCACTGCCTGTGCTTGTAAGGCAGAAGTATGAAAAGAAGCAGGCATCTCTGCAGCGACCACTCCAGCAACATATTCTTCAAATTCTAATACCACTTTAGTTCCATTACGATAAATGGTTATTGGGTTTGTAATAGCAGGGACTTGAGGTTGTTCTTCCTGTTGTGTTTGGGTGGCCTCTGATGGAGATGCAGAAACAGAATCATGGATGATGGCATCTGCCTCTTCTACCGTTGATTGGATTGGATTATTTTCCTCTACTGTTGGAATTTCTGATTGTTGTAAATTTTCTGTTGCATCTATTCTTGGAATAGAATCCAGTATAGAAACATCACTGATAGTTTGTGTAATCGCAGGTGAAGAAAAAGAAAAGAAGTCTGGTGTTTCCATCACTGGAGCTTCCTTCCATAAAAGAGAGGCAACGACAATCCCACTTGCAAGGACTACAACTTTTTTCCCATAAAAAGAAATATGATTCTTCTTGACCCAATTTTGAATTTGCTTAACAAAGCCAACCTCTTTTAATTCCTTAAAAAATTCTTTACTAAATTCATAATTATAATTCATATAACAATATAATACTTCTTCCCCATTTTCCATTTTAATTTCAAATGATTCTATCATAGTATCACCAATATTAATATGGAATTTTTTTACATATTTATGAGCATTCTAACCATTCTTCTTTTAAAAAGAAAGTTTATCTCACTTTCTCTTTTGCAATGGCTCTTACTTCAACAGTTTGATTTCCCATAATTACAGCATCTATGATCTGATTTTCAATCTTATCTTTGATAATTTTATCAATCTTACGCGCTCCATATTCTGAATAATTAGAAAGAGTACAAATTTCTTCTAATACAGAAGGCTTAATTTGAACAGAAATCTTGCGTTTGTGATATTTTTCCTTTAAATTTTTTATTTTGGTATGAATGACTTCCATAATATTGTCTTTGGTAAGAGTATGGAAAACAATCACATTATCCATACGGTTGACAAAAGCAACACTAAAGTTTTCCTTTAATTTACTAAGTACTGTATCATTGGTAGCTTCATGGAACCCAACATGGATATCCGTAAACCCAATATTGGAAGTCATTAAAATAATGACATGATCAAATCGAACCATTTTTCCACTAGCATCCTTGATTTTTCCTTCTTCTAAAATTTGAAAAAACAAATGGATAATATTGGGGTGGGCTTTTTCGATTTCATCTAAAATCAAAACAGAATACGGTTTGTTACGAATTTCTTCTAATACATTGCGATTATCATCATAGCCAACATATCCAGGGGGCGCCCCAATGATTTTACTAACAGAGTGGGCTTCTGTATATTCACTCATATCCAAACGAATGACATTTTGATGTCCTACCATACAATCGCCAAATAAGGTTGCAAGTTGTGTTTTTCCAACACCACTTGGCCCCATAAACATCATAGAATAACATTGATGTTCATAAAAACCAAGCTTGATTTTTTTGGCAATGGCAAGTAATTCTTCTAAAGCATGATCTTGCCCAACAATCTTATTTTTGAGTTCTCGTTCTAGTGCTTGAATCGTTTTTTGATTGTCTTCTAATATCTCATATACAGGAATTTTGGTTTTCAAATGGACCACATCAGCAATGTCTTCTTTGGTAACTGGTTTTCTGTTTTTTTGATACAATTTTAGCTCTAAATGGTTCATTTCATCTAAATACTGGTTTTCTGTTTCTTTGAGTTTGGAAGCAGTTTCAAAATCGTGATGAATAACGGCATTGTTTTTTTGCAAAATCAATTCTTCCACTTTCTTTTTTAACTGATTATATTTTTTGATATCTTTATTTTCTTTTAAACTGACTTTCGCACATACTTCATCTAAAATATCAATAGAACGGTCAGGCTCATTACGATCATAAATGTATTTACCCGATAAATCGATAATTAGATCAATCATTTCTTCACCTATTTGAACAAAATGATACTTTTCATAAATACCTTTTAATTTCATTAAAATATCTTTGACTACTTCCCGCGATGGGGTATCCACCATAATTTTTTGAAAACGACGTTCTAAAGCACCATCTTTTTCAATGTATTTTTTATATTCCGATGTTGTGGTTGCTCCAATACATCTTAATTTATTACGCGCAAGTGCAGGTTTAAATATATTAGAAGCATCGATTGCACCTTCTGCTCCTCCAGCACCTACTAGTGTATGAATTTCATCAATGAAAAGAATGATATCATCATTATCTTCAATTTCTTTTAAAATTTTACGCATACGTTCTTCAAATTCTCCACGATATTTTGTCCCTGCAACTGCGGTTGCCATATCCAAGCTGATAATTCGTTTATTTTTAAGTTGCATTGGAACTTCTCCTACTGCAATAAGACGCGACAATTCTTCTACAATGGCAGTTTTTCCAACACCGGCTTCTCCAATCAAGATTGGATTATTTTTGGTCCTACGAGATAACACTTCCAAAACTCTTTTGAGTTCATCATCTCTTCCAATGACTGGATCTAGTTCCCCATTTTGCGCTTTGAGCGTCAAATCGATTCCCAATTCTTCTAACAATAATTTTTTATTTTTCTTATGTTTTTTAGGACTAGTAAAACGATAGATAAAATCAGAATACAATTGGTCCAAATCCAGTTGCATGCCAAGCATGATACGGATTGCAACACCTTCTCCTTCCTCTAACAAACTAGAAAATAAATGTTCTATTGTTACCTCACCATTGTTATTTTCTTTACTATCCATAATGGCATTTTCTAAAATACGTTTTAAGAGTGGTGTTCTTAAAAAATAATGATTGGCTTCACTTCCCATTCCTACAATCGCAATAATTTCTTCTTTGAATTTCGCATAATCTAGTCCAGATTCCTTTAGTTTTTGCGAAACACTATTATCCCCTTTTAAAATCGCCAAAAGCAAATGTTCACTTCCTACATAAGGATGCTTTAACTCATACATTTCTTTTTTCGCATTTACCAGTACTTTTCTTGCTTCTTCTGTAAAATTTCCATACATAAGATACCATCTCCTCTATTTATTCTATGTATATAATGTTGTAATAACTTCTATTTTAAACAACAATTTATTTCTTTTTTTCTACAATACTAAAATAACATATGAAAATTGAAGATTCTGTCGCTTATTTGGAAATAAAAAAATCTATTTCCTTTTTAAAATAGATTCTTAATGAAAATGGTAAAATACATTTGTTTTACAATGAGGTGGTTCTCAAGTTCTGATATATAAAGGCAATTGCTAGTAATAGAAATTACATTTGGTTTATGATAATCATTTCTTTATTATATGGAATTTTTACTTATATTTTTTTGAATTCTGATCGAAATAGCCATTTATTTCATCTATTAATGGATTATCAAATTCACTTATATTTGGCCATTACATCATTTTCAAATTATCAACAATTAGTTTCACCAATCCCAATAATAGTTCTGCACTTGCCTCAAAAACAAATTCCATAGGTTTACCTTCTTACAGAAAATGGGTTCTTTTTCAAATTGAGAAATACATTTTTGAAACCACCACTACGACTAACAGTTACAAAGTATATAATAGCACCTAATATAGCATAGAAAACTACTTTTATCATTGCAAAAAAACGACTTTCTTCTGCAACAGGAAGAAACAATCCTACAATTTTTAAACTCATAAACATAATGAGTGTCGAAAGTACCATTTTGCCAATTACAAATCGACTTGGATATACTGTAATATGATGTTTTTTAGCAAGTACATATAACAAAATCAAAATAGCAATACCTTGTGCAAGCAAAGTAGCAACACTAGGTCCATAATAAGCCCCAATGGCAAACAAATTACAAAAATACATCATAGGAATATTCAGTACTATTTTTAAAATAAAACTAAACAATAAAGTGCCAATTGCAAGCTTGGTATCATTAATCGTTTGTGCAATGTTTAACAAGATAGTAAATAAAGAAAAAGAAATCGCTTGAAAAACAAACAAAGAGAAAATAGAAGCACAAAGCACTTGTTTGCCGTAGAAAATAGTCCAAATAGGTTCAGATAAAAAACTAAGTCCAAATACCATAGGCAGGGAAAATAGTAACAATACTTGAATCGCTTGATTCACCTTTGTATTGACAGAAGCCATATCTTTTTCTACATAACTAGCTGCTATATTGGGAACCAAACTAATACTGATTCCAAGAGAAATTGATACCACAATCATGTTCAATTTACTTCCCCATGTAGTCAAAACACCTAAAACACTTTCTGTTACAGTTGCTTCATAACCAATTTGGGTAAGCGTCTTTACTACTGTAAACGTATCCACCAAAGAAAAAGCCGATTTTAACAAATCTATCACCAAAAAAGGCAGTGCGTAAAATACAATTTTTTTCAAAATGATAGAATTGGTAATTTTCGCTTCTTTCCTTGTACGTATCTGATTAGAATGAAGGAGTTCCTTATTCTTATGTATTTGAACTGCTAAATAAAAATAAGCCGCAATAGCACCAGCTGTTGCTCCAAAAACTGCAAGACCAACCGCAGTATCGATACTGGTATGAAACACCTTAATGGCAAAAAAACTACCCAACAATATGACTGAAACCCGAACAAACTGTTCAATGACCTGTGCTTTACTTGGAGCCTCCATCATCTTATGCCCTTGCAAATAACCTTTCATCACACTTAATATAGGTACAATTAATAACGACATAGAAATCACACGAATGACCATTGTTACACTTTCTACCGTATTTCCACCAATCAAATCACCTAAAATCCATTGAGCAAGCATAGGTGCCATTAACATCATTAGAACAAAAAGAACAATACTGAATGTCATAATAAGAGAAAGTCCAATCTTGTAGACTCTTTCCTTGCTGTTCTCATACTCTAATGTTTGGTATTCACTTACCAATTTCGATATCGCAATTGGTATACCACTTGTAGATAAGCTTAAGAACACCGCATAAATGGAATAGGCGTAACTATAAAGGGCTCCCCCTTGACTTCCAATCATAGAAAAAAAGGGAATCACATAAAGAAGTCCTATGATTTTGCAAACAATAATTCCAAACGTCGATATCATCGCACCTTTTAAAAAACTACTTTTTTTCATACACCATAACCTCACTATTTTTGATATACAACCATTGCGGAAAAACAAAATACTTGTTCCTCTGAAAAAACACTTACTGCAACTTGATATTTAATATCAATTACTTCTACTTCTTCTTCACTTAAAAATGCATTGATGGCTGCTTCTAAATCTTTCTCATGACTCTCATCAAATAGTTTTACTTTCATCCTATCACCCACTGGATTATACCATCTAACCCTGTCTAATTCTGTCCAATTTAGAAACGAAAATATTCTTTAATTTTTGATAAAAATATTGAAAGTCATCCGTATCCTTAAATAACAAATAGAAAATCCCATTGACGATGATTAAACTACAAGTTGCTTTTAAGAAAAACCACAATAAATTACCACTTGGAATCAATCCAACCACCCAATTGGTGAAAAAAGAAACCCCCAAAAACAAAATCATAAACAAACAATATTTAATAAAATAACGTTTGGGATTTTTCCCAAAACCATAGCGATATACAATATAAGGATCCAACCAAGTAATCGTAAAAACACGACTAACTATAGTCCCTAAAACAACTCCTGCAACCCCCATAAATTGAACCAGTATAATGGATACGATAATATTGATGGCGATCATAACAAGAGGTCTATATTTGGCCTTCCAAAAAAGACCATACGCATTTCGGAAAGATGTCGTTACTGATTGCATTCCTGTAATATAAAAATTGAGTGAGAGTAAAAAAACAACAGAAAAAGATAACAAATATTGTTTTCCAATCCAAATCTCAATAAAAGGATTGAATAATACCAATAAACAAGTTCCACAAAGTGCATACAACCAGAAATTAACCAAATTAAGTTTATCGTATATAACAGAACTTCTTTTTCCACTGGTCGTTACCACTAAATTTCCAATACTAGAAGTAATCGCATTGAATAGTTGATTTAAAACCAAATTAAGGGAATTGATAATCAACAGATAATTGGAATATATTCCAACCATAACAAGCCCAATAAATCTTGAAATCACAATATTATCGGTTCCACTGGTCACAACATTTCCAATCCGATAAATAAGAAGTGCAGATACATTTTTAGTAATATCTTGAATATCTGCTTTGTCCATTTTGGGTACTTTTTTTTGTTTTAAAAAAGGATACAATTGGATTGCTTTATGAGAAATATAAATATTTTGGACAATTACAATGACAATACTAGAAAGTAAAAATAATATATAATTTTTAGTTAGCAACAATAATATGATTTGGATTATGGAAAGAAGTGTTGAAAAAACAAAAATAATTTTTGAAGTAATATATCCTTTTTGATCCGACTCAATTAAAAATCTCTTGTAAACAAAGAAATAACTGGATGCTGAATGAATGACAAACAAACTATAAATCAATGTCAAATGAGGAACATCAGGGATATCTTTCATCATAAATCCTAAAAAAGGAATCAAAGAAAAACCAATGATTAATACAATAACACCAATTACGTGATATACTTTTGCGTAAAATTTCATAAGAATATTGATTTTTTTCGCATCTCTTTCAGCCAAGGGTTTATATAAACTATAAGGAATCGCAACGCCAATTCCTAGATCCGCCAAAGAAAGCATAGTAATGATATTCGAAAAAAGACCATTGACTCCTAAATACTCAGATCCTAGTGTATGGATAAAAACTGTTTTCACAGCGAAATTTATCACAACGGTTAATACTTGTGTTACGATAGATACTGTTGAATTTCGAACTGAATTTTGGGTTCTAGAATCCTTCATAACATCACATATCCTTTTCTAGTTTCATTATACAGAAAAAAAGAACAATTGTAAATTAGTTCCTTTCCTCCATATCAAGCGTTGTTATGATTTGTTCTAATTGATAGGTTTCATCACACAAGGTACAAAAAGTACTCAATTTTTCTAAATACAAATCATTGGCCTTTTCTAAAATTTGTAACTGTTCTTTTGTGACTGCATCCCCTAACTTATTCAACTGCATTTCTTCCTGTTTGATAAATGTTTCAATTGGTAAAAGAATGTGATTACTATAGTGATCTACAATATCTTTTCTCATAACACTTCCCCCGTTCATATAAAACGAAAAACATACTGCAAACACCTAATTTTATTTCTAATAAGCGGTCAAACGATCGGTCCAACGATTGTATAAACCGGATGGAAAATTAATCACATCTCTAGGATTAAT
Organism: uncultured Bacilli bacterium; assembly: GCA_949065595.1. Classification (GTDB taxonomy): domain Bacteria; phylum Bacillota_I; class Bacilli_A; order RF39; family UBA660; genus UBA5026. The sequence goes on along the minus strand of CARSXK010000003.1, from coordinate 56,419 downwards.
AGAATATTTTTGGTTCAATTCATATGTCCAATCATCATAATCCTCTAAAAATCTACCAGTTGCGATTGTCACATGTAAATGTGGTCCTGTTGTACATTGGTCATATCCACCAGCGGTTCCACCAGAATATCCAATAATGGTATTACGGTCTACCGTTTGTTTGGCCTGAACACTTACAGAAGATAAATGGGCATAAACTGATGTATAGTATTTTCCATGAATATTGTGCCAAACAATTACCATATTTCCACCACATTTATAACGTACTACTGCCGCGACAATCCCATTGCCAGTCGAATAAACAGTGGTTCCTACTCCAACACCAATATCAATTCCTTCATGCCAGTTTCTACCAAGTAAATCCCTTGGTCCCCACTCACTGGTAATATACCCTGCTTGTGTTGGACGATAAAAAGCTGTACCTTCTGGTATAATTTTACGACCACACGTCTCGACATCTTCATGATCTTCACAGCCTTTGGATTCATATAGTGCGATTACTTCTTTTTGATATTGAATCAAGTCCTCAATGTCAACCGCAACCGCATTGGTATTGACTATTTCTTGGTCAAGAAATTTCATTTTTTCCTCAAGTTGCTTTCCTTGCTCTGCCATTTCACTTTGTTTTTGTGTCAATTCTTTTTGTTTCTGTTGATTTTCCTGTATCATTTGATGATACTGTTCTATTAATTTATCATTATATGAAGTCAATTGTTCTGAAACTGCCATACGATAAATAAAATCTGTAAAATCTTTTGCTCCGAAGGCATACTCTAAATATGCTGATTCCCCATTAGATACTTGTACAAAATTAATAATATCCTTCATCTCTTGATCTTTTTTCGCAATATCCTCATTTAATAAATCAATTTCAGTTTGTAAATTTGCCATATCTACATAAATTTGATCAATCAATTTTTCAATTTTCGCAATCTCTGCTTTGGTTTGAGCAATTTCTTGCTCTGTCTGGGCTTTTTTGATTTTATTTTCCTCTAACTCTTTTTGCTTTAATTCTAGTTCCTTTCGCCACTGCCCCAAAGTTTTCGCTTTCGCCAATTCTGGAACACAAAAAGTAGTCGCAAACATAACGAATACACAAATAACTTGAACGAATTTTTTCATCAAAACACCTCAATACTCTTTTAACACTTTTCTCATTTCTTTATAATTCGGACAATAGAATTCAACTGTTTTCCAAAATTCTTTCGAATGGTTGAAATGAATTAAGTGAGACAACTCATGAACTATCACATAAACAATCGCACCGATTTCATAATGGAGTAATTCGGAATTGAGTGTAATCGTCTCACTCTTTCGGTTACATACACCCCATCTAGTTTTCATTTTACGAATTCTCAATCGGTAAAATGGAATATTTTCTTTCATTTTTTGATAACACATTTGATAATACATTTCAAATATTTCTTTCATCTGCATTTGAGCCCATTTTTGTAGTTGCTCTTTACTTGCTGTATATACCGAATTTCCTATCATTTCTACTATATCAGTAGGCATTATTATTATATCATAACAATTTCCTAGATAAAGAAATTTTTCCTGTTTCTCCTCTTTTTGTTGACATTTGGTAATCATTTTACGAATAGACGTCTCATTTTGACCTAAAATGTCTAAAATTTGTTTCTTTGTTACAAAATAGTGCGTGGATATTTCCAATGCACCATTCCGCACTCGAATATAGGTATGCTTATTCTTTTTCCGAATAATAACCACTGGATATGTCATTCCATCTATCTGATACTTCATATATACATCCTCTTATTCATTATACCATAAATTCATAAAAATACATAAATTCAACATGATAATATTTGGTAAAAAGAAAAGGAATCCGTTCGATTCCTTAATCATCAAATTATCCTAGTAACAATAATAGGATAACAAAAATTACAATTACACCTAGTGCAAGTAATAAATATTTCCATATATTTTTTAACCATTCTGTATAAGAAATGTTTAAATATCTAAGTCCAGCCACTAGAATAACACTGGTTGGGGCAATTAACATAACAAGCCCATGCACCATCTGCATTAACATTCCAATAAAATTATAGTTTGTATATAAACTAGTAATTGGATTATACAATGCATTTACTAAAAAAGGAAAATCATAGAAGAAAATGCCACCAATCGCTGTCAATGCGCTAAATGAAAATACATTAAATCCTTTGGTCATTGTAATAAAGAAATTAGCAATTGTTCCAAAACAAGTAGCACCAGTATTCATAAGTAAGAATAAAATACTTGCTGCAACAGTATATATAGCAACTGGAACCATTTGTTTCACACCGCTTAAAAAGGCTTGCCATTTTTCTTGTCCTTTTACATTGTAAATCCATGCGATTAACATAGTCGCTAAAAATAACACAATTGCAAATTCATAATTGGTCCAATATCCAATTGGATCAACTGAACCGATCACATTTTTGAAAATTGGATATCCTGAAATTTCAAAAGTAGTAATAGACTGATACATATTGTTAAAAACATCAATTTGAAAACCAGTTTCCCAATTATACATTCCAACGCAGATAATAATCATCATTGCGATTGCTATCACAACCATTGGAACTGCACTTTTTTTCTTATCCACTTGATTTTCATATAAAGGGATTTCTAATACTGTTTCTTCTTTCTTTGAATGATTTTTGTCTTTTTTCACAACCACTTTGGTTTTTTCACTTAATAATAACACAAAACCAATCAATACACTCGTAATTACCAAGAAGAATAAAATACGTGTTGCAATGGTATCATGAATACCTGTTTCAAAAAAGAAAGAAAGATATCCATTAATATTAAACCCATATGTAGAGCCCATATTTCCTACTAATATTGCGCCAACAGTAGATAATAATGCAATTATCTTATGATAACCCAATTTCAATATAATGGCTACAAAGAAAGGAACCATCACAAATAATGGCAATGTAAGCCCTGTCAAAGAGGATAATACTGCAAATACCAAAATGGTAATGGTTAAAAAGATATGCCCCTTTTCTTTCCACTGAACAGTAATTCCATGGATGATACTAGCATAAGCACCTGTTTGAATCAATACACCGTAAAATCCACCAATTAAAAGAATTACAATTGCTGTCAAGCCAAAAACAGATGTCGTTGCAGTTATAATTGGATATCTGAAAATATCAAAGAATCCAAGTGGGGTCACTTCCCCTTTTACAAAAGTTCCACTGGAATATGTTCCTGTTGGCAAAACCCAACTCAAAACGACAAATGCAAGAAAACAAATTATAATTGCCTTCCACAAATTATTTTTTTTCATCTTATTACCTCCATGATAATTATAACAAATCAAAATAAAAATAAAAAGTTTTTTGACATTTTTTGTTAAAATTGTTCATTTTTTTTACAAAAGAAAATCAATTTCTATTATAATAAAAGATGGAAGTGATACTATGAATAAATTCCAATACACAAATTCAAATAAAAGATACCATACTTTGGATTATTTTTATAAACAAAAATTCCATTCTAAAGTATTTAAAATAAGTTTAAATGCGGGTTTTTCTTGCCCCAATATAGATGGAAAAGTAGGAACTGGCGGCTGCATCTATTGTTCCAATTTAGGCAGTGGAGAATTTGCAGGAAATCAAAATTTAAGCTTGATATCCCAATTTGAAGAAGTCAAAAAGAAAATGGAACAAAAATGGCCAAATGGAAAATATATTGGATATTTTCAAGCCCATACCAATACCTATGCTCCCCTTCCTATTTTAAAACAAAAATACGAAACCATCTTATCATTGGATAACGTAATTGGACTTTCGATCGCAACCAGACCAGATGCCATTGAAGAAGATTGTATGGACTATTTAGAAGAATTATCCAAAAAAACTTATTTGACAATCGAACTTGGGTTGCAAACCATTCATGAACAAACCTCAAAATTCATCAACCGTTGTCATACATTAGAATGCTTTGAAGCCTGTGTAAACGATTTACGAAAACGCAATATCAATGTAGTAGTACATATCATTAACGGTCTGCCAAATGAAACTCAAGAAATGATGCTAGATACCATTCGTTATTTAAATCAACTCGATATTCAGGGAATCAAAATTCACATGTTACATATTTTGAAACATACCAAATTGGGATACTTATATGAACAAAATCCTTTTCCCATTTTAACCAGAGATGAATATGTAAAAATTGTTTGCAATCAACTAGAACAATTGCGACCAGAGATTGTCATTCATCGCATTACTGGTGATCCAGATGCTCAAAGTCTTATTGAACCGACTTGGTTGTGTAAAAAGTTTTGTGTTCTAAATGAAATAGATAAAGAACTTGAAAGACGAAATACTTACCAAGGTATTGCCGCAATCAAAAAAGAGAATTAATGTTTTTCTCCCTTTCGAAAGAGTGATTTCATAAATCCCTCTTTTTTTTCTTCCATAATATCACATGAAAGTATCTGATATTTTTGACAAAATTCTTCCATGGATAAATATCCTCGTCCCTGTAAATTTTCAATGGTTCGTTCTTTTCCCAATCGATCTAAATAAAATCGTTGTATAAAAGTAGATACAATTTTTTCACCTCTTCTTTGCATTTCATAAGTATCTACATATTCATCATTTGCCACTTGATAAGTATAACATAAAAAGACTTCTTTCATTTGAAAGTTTTGGAACATAACATCACCTATTTCATTATATGAAAAAAAAAAGACCGTTATACCGTCTTTGATGGTTCCAATAACGATAACGATACCTTATTTTTATCCAAAAAGATTTGTTCTACATAACAATCTACAATATCTCCAACACTTACAACTTCCATCGGGTGTTTGATATAACGATTGGTTAATTTTGATATATGTGCAAGCCCGTCATTTTTAAGTCCAATATCAATAAACACTCCAAAATCGACAACATTGCGAACCGTACCTTGTAATTTCATACCCACCTGTAAATCTTCAATATGTAAAATATCACTTTTTAAAATAGGAGCAGGCATATTATCACGCGGGTCACGTGCTGGTTTTTTCAAATTTTCAATGATATCTTCTACTGTATAACAATCCGTCTTTAGAGTATCTGCGATTTGTTTGGTATCTATCAAATCTAATTTTTGAATCAAATGATTGGTTCCAATATCATCAAAAGATAAATCCATGTAATCTAATAAAGCACTGGCAACAGAATAGCTTTCAGGATGTATTCCTGTTCGGTCAAGCGCATTTTCTGCATCGGGTATTCTTAAAAAACCAATTGCTTGTTCATAAACTTTATCGGTTAATAATTTTTTCTTTTGCAATTCTTCCCTAGACAAAAATTTTCCATGGGTGTCTCTATAGTCAATTAATTTATCAATATGTTTTTTGGTAATACCAGATACATATTTGAGCAAACTAGGACTTGCTGTATTGATATTGACACCCACTTGATTCACCGCTTTACTGACAACAAAATCCAAAGATTCTGTCAATCGTTTATTGGAAACATCATGTTGATAAAGACCCACACCAATACTTTCTGGATCAATTTTAACCAGTTCTGAAAGTGGATCTTGTAATCTTCTTCCGATGCTAATCGCGCTTCGTTCTTCTACGTGCAAATCGGGAAATTCAGAAATGGCTAATTTAGATGCAGAATAAACACTAGCCCCTGCTTCACTTACAATAACATATTCTACTTTACGGGTTGCTGCTTTGATGACATCTACCATAAAAGCCTCACTTTCCCGACTAGCAGTTCCATTTCCAATAGCTACAATATCAATTTGATATTGATCAATTAATTGTAATACCGTTTGTTTACTTTTTTCGTACTCATTTTTAGGTTCGTGTGGATAAATCACTTGAATGGCAAGTTTCTTTCCAGTTGGATCAATCACTGCAAGTTTACAACCAGTACGATAAGCAGGGTCGAACCCTAGAACCATTTTATCTTTCATTGGTGGTTGTAATAACAATTTTTCCAAATTGGCCCCAAAATTATGAATTGCTACTTCCTCTGCTTTTTCTGTTAATTCTGTACGTATTTCTCGTTCAATAGAAGGAGCAATCAATCGTTTGAATCCATCTTTGATTGCTTCTTTTACCAAAGGACAAACAAATGATTCTCCTTTTTTGATCATTTTGGATTCCAAAAATTCTAAAATAGGTTGGGTATCAAATTCCAAGGAAACAGAAAGTACTTTTTCTTTTTCCCCACGATTAAGAGCAAGGACACGATGTGGTTTGATTTGTTTGACAGCCTCTTGATAATCATAATACATCTCATATGTTTTTAAGTCATCTTCTGCGTCTTTTTTCTTTTTGGATACAATCATCCCATTGTGGTACATATCATTTCTAATCCATTTACGGTAATAAGCATTATCACTTACCCATTCTGCAATGATATAACTTGCCCCTTCTAAAGCAGCAGCGATTGTAAAGACTTTGTCCGTTAGAAAACGACTGGCAAGCTCTTCTAAACTTCCTTGAATTGGAAAAGATAATATCATTTTCGCAAGTGGCTCTAATCCGCAAGCAATGGCCTCCGTCGCTTTGGTTTTCTTCTTTTCTTTATAAGGACGATATAAATCTTCCACTTCCACCAATTTTTCTGCTGATAGAATTTTGATACGTAATTCTTCTGTCATCATTTCTTTTTCCTCAATCAAACGAATGACATCTTCTTTTCGTTTTTGTAAATTAACTTGATATGTATACACTTCTTCAATTTGCCGAATTTGTTCCTCATCAAGTGCTCCAGTTACTTCTTTTCGGTAACGAGCAATAAAAGGAATGGTATTTCCTTGTTCCAACAGTTGTAATGTTGCTACTACTTGTTTTTCTTTGATTTTCAATGTTTCACTCATTGTTTTGATAATTTCTTGATTCATAATGTCCTCTTTCTATTTTTGACAATTGGGGCAATAATAAGTACCTCTTCCTCCAACCGTTATTTTGATAATAATACTGCCACAGATTGAACAAATTTCTTCTTGTCTTCCATGAACATGCAGATGCTGTTGAAATTTTCCATGAACTCCTTCGCTTACTTCATAACTGCGAATGGTGGTTCCACCTTGATGAATGGCTTCTTCTAATACTTTCCTTGTATTTTGTATAATAGTATCCAATGTTTTAACCGGTAATTGATTACTAGCCTTAAGTGGATTTACTTTACTCAAATATAGGATTTCATTCGCATAAATATTTCCAATTCCTGTCACAATCCCTTGATCCAACAAACTGGTTTTGATGGGAATAGATTTCAGTTTCAATTTTTCTTGTAAATAGTGTCCTGTTAATTGGTTATCCCATGGCTCCAAACCCAATTCTGACAATGGTTTTTGTTCATATAATTTTTCTTTTTCAATTAAATGCATACGTCCAAATTTACGGGTATCTTTATAACGAAGTTCCATCCCATCTTCGAGTAAAAAGGATATATGTTCATGCTTATCAATGGGTTCATTAGGGTACCGAAATAGATATCTTCCTTCCATTCGTAAATGACTAAGTAAATAGTAATGATCCAATTCAAACAAAATCCATTTTCCTCTTCGCTCTAAATTATGAATGGTTTGTCCCACAATCTGCTTTTCAAACTCGGAAATACTTGGATATTCAATCAAATTTGGATATCTGATAGATATTCCAACTATGGTATGTCCGTTCAATCTTTTTTTCAATGTTTCTTTGATGGTTTCTACTTCAGGTAACTCTGGCATAACATCACATCCTAGATTATAGTTTATCATAAATAATATTCTGTTAAAAGAACTAAAAAAGAAAAAAGAGACTTAAATTCTCTTGGAATATAGTTTCTCTAATTTTTTCACATTTTCTTTTACATCATAACCACTAGGATAAATATTTCGATCCCATTGATTTTGTTGCAACTGAATTTGTTCCAATTGATTGACCCAACTAATTTCATCTAGTAACAAAAATATAGACTTTTGGCTAATATCTACTTCATCAACACAAAATTTTGAAAAAATGCAAGGAAGCCCACTCATTTGTGCCTCTATCCCAGCAATTCCAAAACCCTCATATAAACTTGGAAGGCAAAATGCATCCATTGCTTGATAATAAGGGGCAACCGCTTCTTGAAAACCAGTAAATATCACTTTTGAGCCTAAATCTAAATTATATACCAATCTATGAAGTTGTCCTTCCAATGCCCCACTTCCTACTATCAGTAAATAAGCATTGGGATTTGTCCTTACATACTGGGCAAAAGTGTGAATTAAAAAAGATTGATTTTTTTGTGGATCTAGTCTACCAACTGTTCCAATTACAAAAGAGTCATCTGAAAGATTCAAATCTTTTCGCATCTTTTTTCTCATTTTTTCATTGTAATAAAATAAATGTGTTGGTATAGCATTTTCAAATATATCAAAGGAGGCTTTACCAAACATCCATTTTCCCGCACTTTTAGAGCAAGCTAAACGCTGTATTTTCATTTGAGATGTAATCAACCGATTTAATGCATGTAATTTACTTTGTAGTCTTCCTTCCATTCCATTATTATGAGCATGCAAAATAATATGCTTACACCCAGATATTTTTGCAGCCAATAATGGAACGATATCCGCAAAATGAGAAATGTGGATATGTACAACATCATACCCATTTTTCGTAATTAAATTTCGAATTTCATAAAGAGAGCAAAGTGGACTTTTTCTGGAATTCGCAACAGAATATATATGTCCACCTAATGATTCTATCTCTCTTTCATATGCAATATGTTCTATCATACGAACAAAATCAAAGGAATATTGTTCCAAATCAATTTGGTTGTAATGATTAAGAATCAAGGTTTCTACGCCACCTTTTTCACACATTCCAATTTGTAATACCTTTACCATAACATCCCCTACTTCGATAATATTTGTATTATATATAAAAGGTTTTTATTTGTCAATTTGCTTTTAATTCCTCTACCGATAAGTCTTTACTTGGATTGACGTGAATCGTAATATACATTGCACGATTATCCAACTCTTTTAATTTCTTTTCTAAATGTTCCACAACTTCATGTACTTCTTTTAAAGATAATGTCTCATTCATACTAATTTCTCCAGTAATTTGAAAATAAGGGCCATTTTTAATGACAACAAATTGATCGACATGGTCGACTGCTTCATTTTCTTCTAAAACAGCAATCATTTGTTTCTGATTCATATCACTTGCTTGTTCTCCAATAATAGAACTTATATTATCCTTCATGATATCAAATCCTGTTTTAACCACTAAAATACCCACAATGATGGTTGCAATGACATTGGAATATTTCAGTATAGAATACGTTTTTGATAGCTGCATCAATATACTAGAAAGCAGTACAAAAATAGAACTAATCACATCCATACTACTTTCTTTTCCACTTGCTAACAATATTACATTGTTATGCTTTCTTCCCATGTTACATAAATAAGTGGACAATAAAAATTTGGCAACAATTGTAAGTAAGCTTACTAAAATAACAATACGTGCTGGTACAATATATTTACTTTGAAAGGCAGTCCCAATAATTTCTAGGCCCAATAATAGAACCACCAAGCCGATTATCAAACAAGTCAAGTATTCCACTTTACCATGCCCAAAAGGATGTTCTTTATCCGCTGGTTTTAATGCGTATCTAGCTCCAAAAATCGCAACTGCATCAGTGGATAAATCACTAAAAGAATGCACTCCATCTGCAATGAGTGCACTTGATTTTCCAAAAAAGCCAATCACTACCTTTATAATCGATAAAAATAAATTGACAAAAAAACTTTTAAGTAAAGCCTTCGCCGTTATATGCATAACATCACATCCTCTTATAGTATATGAAATATATGGCTACATGAGATTTAGTATATCACAAAAACAAAAGAAAAGTATCCATTTTATATACTTTTTATAAATAAACTATATTATTTTATAGGTATTAGTCTGTTTATGTTGAAACCGAAAATGGTAACTTTCGTACCACCAAATTAACAAATTGAATTGAAAAATTAGTTGTACCAGGTACTTCAATGAAAAGACTTAAAGTTTGTGGTTCATCAAATGAAAATATACTCGTTTGTGAAAAATAAGAATTTTGGGTTCCACTGTTCCATCTTCCATACATTTCGGGTAAATTTGTAGTTACACCTAAACTCTCACTCCTCAACCAAATCCCAATATCTTGTTGATCTACATTTTCATCTATCACACCACAAAATGTGATTTCGTAAATACCAGCTTCTACAATCGTAATGGTTTGATCTGTTAAATGATAAAAATTAGAATTTTCAGGAAGCAGAATACTATGATTTATCCTGATATGATTTTGGGATGTGATAGAATCAAAAGAAACAAAACATAGACTTTCTAAATTAGGGGTCCCCATTGCCCCAAAAGGACCTTGTGGTATTACAAAATCTAAAACATAAGTATCATTTCTATTCATTTGATCACACCTCATATTCTTTGATTTAAAATGGCAATTTTTTAATGATTAAGTTAATCGCACTCACTTGAAAATTAGTAGACGCTGCTAGGGTTACAACAACATGAAAGACCATAGTACTTTGAAATTGATAAACACTCGTTTGTGAAAAATGAATCATCTGTGTTCCATCTTTCCATTTGCCAGACATACCTGGTAACTCCATAGTAGTACCTGACATCTCACCCATTAATTTTACTTCAACTACTGTATTGGCACTATTTGTATCTATTTTTCCACAAAATGTTACTTCATAGTTTCCAGATTCTTGAATGGTAACAGTATCAGAAGTGACTATATAATCACTGGTCCCATTCGGAAAAATTTTGGTTTCATCAATAGTCATATTTCCTGATGATGTAATATCTGCAAATTTTACAAAGCATAAGCTTGGCAAGCCAGCAGGTCCTGTTGGTCCTGTAGGCCCAGATGGTATTACAAAATCCAAAGTATAATCATTTTTCAATGTCAAACCACCACTTTCTACGAGTGTTAATCCTTTAGAATAGTATATGATTCACAATATATTATAAAACCATTTCAGTTTTCAAATACAGATTTTTTTCTATGCATCTTTGTTATTATTTTTTGAATGACAAAAACAGTACAAAGAATCAAAAGAATACCTATGATGAAAAAGAATCGATTTGCTACTAAAAATGAAAATAAGGAAAATGGAATAGAAGAAGATAAAACGATCTCAAAAGTTTCTATAATTTCATTATGATATATCACATTGACATCTCCCAATTTAGTTCCTTGTTTCATATTGGGCGTAATGATAGATTTTCCATTATATTCGAATATAATATCTTCTTTTTCAATCGGATGATTTGCGTATTTGGTAAGCTCTTTGGGTGCATGAAATTCTACCTGTTTATCTTTTGAATATTTTGTTCTTAAGGTTACAATGGTATCTCCTTTTTCAACCAATGGATAATACTTATAATGATTAAAATAATAATGATATATATTCACAGCATCCATAATATGTTTGGGACTACTTGGTGCGCCTGTTGTAACTAATAAATATGTTATTTCGTTTTCTTTATCATATGCGATAGAGGCAAGACATCTACCAGCATCCCCAGTGTATCCTGTTTTTGCCCCCAATATGAAATCATAAGGAAGTTGATAGTTTTTAGCTGTTTTTTTAAAAGTACTAGTTACTGTCATAGAGTGATCCGAAAATGTATAGGATTCAGTCATAAAGATTTCTTTGAATTTTTCATTTTCAAAGGCTTTTTTCAATATTTCAGCTACATCGTTTACTGTAGAATAGTGATTGTCATCATCTAATCCTATGGCATTGACAAAATGGGTGTGATTTAACCCCAATTCTCTTGCCTTTTGATTCATGAGTGTAACAAAATTTTTTTCACTTCCTACAAGAGAAATGGCAATTGCTCTAGTTGCATCTGCCCCACTTGCCAAAAACATACCATATAGTAAATCATTGTAGGTTACTTTTTGTTTGTCTTTTAATCCAATGACAGCCGCATCAGCTTCTTCTAGACCAACGAACATATTTTTACGGATTATGATTGATTGGTCATAATCTGATATCTGTTCAATCGCAACTAAAGTAGTCATAATTTTGGTTAAACTGGCAATACTTGTCATCTCATCTTTTTGTACTTCATAAACAACTTGATTGTCATTTAAGTTGTATAAAACGATATATTCACTATTCAGTTCCAAGGCTTTTACCTCGACACCTAAAAAAAGAAAAAAGAAAATACAGATGAAATACCTTTTCACTATAATCACATCCTATCTTCACTATTCTTATAATAACATACAATTCTATTATAACTATATGTAAACAAAGAAAAAAGAGTTATGAATTTCCATAAATTTACTTTATATTCAATGCATGATTACATTTTATATTTTACTGCTTGGTATTTATGGAAATAGAGCAACACTTGATATAAACTGATTAACATAAAGAAGACCTATTTCCCTTTTGTTATCTCAAAGGAAATAAGTCTAATTCATTAAATCTAACATATCACTTTCAAAAATCATTGTAAAAAACTTTCTGATAACTTAATTTTTGAAAGAAGATTGTTTTTGTTGAATCACATCCCCATAAAATGTATCACCACAATGTTTCTTCCGGTATTCATTTGCCAAATACATTTTTGTATATTCATTGGGCATTCCTTTTCTGAAAGCATCAAATAGTAAAAATCCAATTAAAAAATTATTCATTATAATCGTATTCTTTCTTAAATTTTGAATTTTTAAAAATGGAATATCTGTTTTTAAATAATGATAACTTGTCAAATCATTAAATACAAACTTTTGATCCGTAAAAATATAATTATAAAATAGATCCTCTATACAAAAACCATTCTCACTTAAAGTAATTAAATCATGCTTGATATCACTAAAATCAATCAGCTCAACATTTATTTCCTTTTCTTCTAAAAACATTTCCGTATATCCAACAATTTTATCTTCTTGATATATAATATCAATTGGCTGATTAAAACAAAACAATTCCAACTTCGTTAACATAATAAGACCCTCATCAGATATTCTAGGAATTGGGGTCTTCCTTTCATTGTGAAAAAGTTTAATTACTTTATCTTGATATTGATAAACATCTACTTCTTTTCCTGTTCCTATTTTATTTGCTTCATTTATGTATTGTAATAAATGATCATAGTTTAATTTAGCCATAATCCCTCCATCTTATGAGATATATAATCGAGTACAAAAATGCAGAATAAGTTTTTTAAGTAAAATGTGTAATGTAATGATTTAACTGAATTGCATTTGCTATCGGCATAATTAAGAGACCAAAAAATTTATATATATGATGTGATTATCTCTAACACTACCAAACTTAATTTCTTCTATTTATATTGATTAAACTCATCCTTAATAAACGATAAAAAGTAATTTAATATATAACATTTTTAGTATAGATTTTCGAAAAATGTTCTTATCCATTTCTAATTACACTATTTATTGATAACGTATGGACTAAATAATAGCTGATATATTTTTTTTAGACAATAAATTTATTTATTATTTTTGTTTTGGTTTAATAACTTCTAAACCACCCATATAAGGTTGTAAAACCTTTGGAATGATTACGCTACCATCACTTTGATAACACTGTTCAAGTATGGCAATAAGAGACCGTGGACTCGCAATTACTGTATTGTTAAGTGTTGCCAAATATTGATTACCATTTTTAGTTTTCATTCGAATTCCTAATCTTCTTGCTTGAGCATCCCCTAAAGTTGAGCAAGAACCAACTTCAAAATATTTTTGTTGTCTTGGACTCCATGCTTCTACATCACAAGATTTCACTTTTAAATCTGCCAAATCCCCACTACAACATTCTAATGTTCTAACCGATAATCCCATACTTCTAAAGAATTCTACTGTATAACTCCACATTTTATGATACCATTCCATAGCATCCTCTGGTTTACATAGAACTACCATTTCTTGTTTTTCAAATTGGTGAACTCTATATAATCCTCTTTCTTCAAGACCATGTGCGCCTACTTCTTTTCTAAAACAAGGCGAATAAGAAGTCAAAGCAATCGGTAAGTCTTTTTCATCAATCATTTGTCCTTTAAACTTACTAATCATACTATGTTCACTGGTACCAATTAAATATAAATCTTCTCCTTCAATTTTGTACATCATGGCGTCCATTTCTGCAAAAGACATAACCCCAGTTACCACATCACTACGAATCATAAATGGTGGTATAGCATATGTAAATCCTTTGTTAATCATGAAATCTCTGGCATATGCAATTGTTGCTTCATGTAATCGTGCAATATCTCCTACTAAATAATAAAAACCATTCCCACTTGTTCTTCCTGCACTATCCTTATCAAGACCACCTAATGCTTCGCAAATATCTGCATGATATGGTATTTCATAGTCTCTTACAAATGGCTCTCCAAATTTCTCGATTTCTACATTTTCACTATCATCTTTTCCAATAGGGACACTTTCATCAATGATATTTGGAATGAACATCATTTTACTTTTTAAGTTTTCAGATAATTCACTTTCTTCTTTTTCAATGTTTTCTAATTGATTGTTAATTTCTACAACTCTTTGCTTTTTTGCATTTGCTTCTTCAACTTTCTTATCTCTAAACAAAACACCAATTTCATCACTTGTTGCATTTCTTTCTTGTCTTAAATTGTCTCCTGCCATCTTTAACTCTCTAATTTTTTGATCTAACTCAATTACCTCATCTACCAAAGGTAATTTCTCATCTTGAAATTTTTTCTTAATATTTTCCTTTACTAATTCTTTGTTTTCCCTCAAAAATTTAATATCTATCATAAACAATTCCTCTTTTCTATTTTCCAATCATACGCTATATTCGCTAATATTAGACTAACTTCTACTACCTTACGTGGTATAAACCACCTCCAAAATAGAAAAAAGCTATTAGCATAGGAGCAAATAATTGCGGTACCATCCTACTAATAGCTTAATTCAAATAACGGCTTTCACCGGAAATGTTTTCATTTCTCTTAAGAGTAGATTCATTTATCTTTATGGTTCATTCGCATCCACCATGAACTTTCTTAACATAAATAACAAATTACTATTCTCTTTCAACGATTTACAAATTCATTTTATCATACTCTATTTTTATCTGTCAAATACTATTTTGCCTGATACCAATCATTTCCATATTCCATATCAACTTTTAATGGAACATCCAAATCCAGTACATGCTCCATACATTCTGTTACAATCGCAATAACATTCTCTTTTTCCTCAATTACCACATCGAATACAAGCTCATCATGTACTTGTAAAATCATTTTAGATTGCAAATTAGCTTCTCTAAACTTCCGATCGATATCCACCATTGCTTTTTTAATGATATCCGCGCTCGTTCCTTGAATTGGCGTATTTAAAGCAATTCGTTCCCCACTAGAACGAATGAGTTTATTCTTATTATTCAATTCAGGAATCATCCGCTTACGGTGCATCATCGTTCTTACATATCCATCCTCATATGCTTTTAAAACTGTTTGATCCATATATTCTTTAATTCCAGGATAACTTTCAAAATAATTATCAATAAATTGTTTGGCTTCATATGGAGTAATCCCTACATTTTCTGATAATCCATAACTACTAATCCCATAAATAATTCCAAAATTAACTGCTTTGGCAATCCGACGCATTTCCTTGGTTACTTGATTTTCCTCTACCTTAAATATATCTGCTGCCGTTTTGGTATGAACATCCACCTCTCTTTGAAACGTATCAATCAAAGAATCCACATGTGCCATATGTGCTAAAATACGTAATTCAATTTGAGAATAATCCCCACTGATAATAATAGAATTGGGACTTGGAACAAAGGCCTTGCGAATTAATCTACCATATTCATAACGGATAGGAATATTTTGTAAATTGGGTTCAATTGATGACAACCTCCCTGTACGCGTCAAAGTTTGTGTAAAAATCGTATGAATTTTACCATCCGATAAAATGGTATTAATAAGTCCTTCTACATATGTAGTATATAGTTTGGTAAGCATTCGATATTCTATTATTTTATTGACAATAGGATGTGCATTTTGAATCTTATTGAGAATATCTACAGAAGTAGAATATCCACTTTTATTCTTTTTACCATGTGGTAAATTCAATTTTTCAAATAAAATTTCACCGAGTTGCTTTGGAGAAGAAATATTAAATTCACATCCCGCATCATTATAAATATCTTTTTCAACCAATTCAATTTTAATTTGAATCTCTTCTCCCATTTTTTTGAGTTCTTCTTGATCGATATGAACACCATTGTATTCCATATCTGCAAGTACACGTGCCAAAGGTAATTCAATTTCAGAAAATAAGGAAAATAACTCTTCTTCTTTTAATTTTTGTTCAAATAGCTCTTTTGTCTTATAAATAAACTCTGCTTTTAAAATCGCATGGTAAGCTGTAATATCAGAATTTTCTTCTTCGTAAATTTCTTTTGTTTTTAACTTTTTAAATACATTTTCATAAAATGGAATTTCATAATGAAATTGATTGGCCAAATAAGCAATATCATCTTTGATATTATAATCGAGTAAATAAGCTGCAATCATAGTATCAAACTCTACATTTTTTAAAGAGATATTATGCCATTTTAAAGCTGTGTAGATTTTTTTATAATCATAAGTATACTGTATTAATTCTGCAATTTTATCAGGATCCTGTTGAAATACTTCAAAAGGAATATAAAAAGATTGTTCTTCATTATAAATGGCAAGCCCCAAAATAGGTGCTGTATGATAATTAGTTCCTAATATTTCTAAATAACCTGCACTTGGTTTTTTCACATTTACCTCATCCATGTTTTGAATTGTTTGAAAGGTATGATTTGCTTGTATATGATGTGGCATTTCTTTTTCCTCTTTTTTCAAAAAAGAATAAAACTCTAATTCCTCATATAGCCGGTTCAATGCTTCATGATTTTTCGGTTTACACTTAACATCTTCCATACTAATTTCCATAGGAACATCACGAACAATAGTAGCCAAATGATAACTCAAATAGGCATCTTCCTTACTACTTTCCAGCTTTTCTCTCATTTTTGGTGTAAAAGCATCTAAATGGGCATATACCCCATCTAAAGTGCCATAATCCTGCAACATTTTTAAAGCTGTCTTTTCTCCAATACCACGTACGCCAGGTATATTATCTGAAGAATCTCCCATCAAAGCTTTTAAGTCAATAACATGAATGGGATCAATCCCATAAGCTTCCCGAAATGTTTTTTGATTATAACGAATATAATCTTTTTGTTTGAGCAGTTTGATATCCACATCCTTGCTAATAAGTTGTAATAAATCTTTATCACTACTCACAATGGTTCCAACGAAATTGGGATCTTGATCACAATAAGCAGCAAAGGTTCCTAAAATATCATCTGCTTCATAATTATCACACTCATAATAACGAATTCCCATATTGGTTAACATCTCTTTGGCTTTTGGAAATTGTACCTTCAGTTCATCAGGTGTCTGTCCTCTGCCACCTTTATAATTCTCATATTCTGCGTGACGAAATGTTTTTCCTTTATCAAAAGCAACAATCATATAAGTTGGTTTTTCTTCTAATATAATTTTATTCATCATGTTGGCAAATCCAAAAAGAGCATTGGTTGGAAAACCCTTACTATTGGTCATCATACCCCCATTGTATGCAGTTGCATAATAACTCCGAAATAGTAAATTATTGCCATCCACTAATATTATTTTTTCCATTTTTCATACCTCATTTTTATTATTATAACACGTAATTTCAATCAGACCAAGACTATGACTCGTAAAACAATGGTATCATCTTGTTTTTCAATACAATTAAGAGATTATTTTTACTGAAACACATACAACCACATCATGTATTTAAGAATTTTTGTCCCAATGCATATTATTTTCTTCTCGTTTTACTAATAAAAACTCTAATCATAATTTTTTGTAAAAATTTTTCATCATGATAACAAAAAGTACCAACATCAGTTGGTACAAATCCAATTTATATCTTGTTACATGTGGTAAACCAGTCTATCCCCATGGAATCTCGCTTGGTTTCATACGGGTTTCATTTTCTTTGATTTCTACAATTTTTCCACTATTCATACGAATAATACGATCTCCAATAAAAGCAATCCCTGGATTATGAGTCACAATAATCATGGTCGTACCCAATTTTTCATTGGCTTCTACCAAAGATTCTAATACAATCTTTCCCGTTTTTTCATCCAAAGCCCCTGTTGGCTCATCACAGAACATTACACTTGGATTTTTAGCAAGTGCTCTTGCGATAGAAACACGCTGTTGTTCCCCACCTGATAATTGATACATATACTTTTTCTTATGTTTGGTTAACCCAACTGTATCTAAAATAGCGTCAATATCAGTATTTGCCTTCCCCAAAGAGGCTCCTACCAATACATTTTCATATACATTCAAATGTTCCAATAAATTGTAGGTTTGAAAGATAAAACCTAGATTCTTTTTTCGAAAACGAGTCATTTTATAATCATGATATCTCGCAATATTTTTACCTTGATAAAAAATCTTACCTTTACTAATTTTATCTAGGCCTGATACCACATTGAGTAATGTTGTTTTTCCACTTCCACTTGGACCTAAAATGACGACAATTTCACCCTTGCGGACAGATAAAGATACATCATTTAAAGCTTGACTTCCTACTTTACCTAGTTGATAAGTTTTATATATATTTTGAATCTCAATTAAATTTTCCATATCTCTACTCCCTCTTTAATGCCACCGCAAGCGGAACTTTATTTAATACACGTTTGGACATTCCAATCGCAACATAATAGGCAATCAGTAAGCCCACTAGTCCTAAAATCGCCATACTTGGTGAAATCGCAATTGGGATGGTAATTTCAATATCACCTACAATTGCCGCAACAATTGCTTTTAAAATTGCAATCATAGCTGGAATGGATAATAAATATGCAATCATAATAAATGGTGTATAAATATTTAAAACCATACTACTAATCTTACGATTTTGATATCCCATTACTTTAAGCAATGATATGGTTTTCTTATTTTCTTCTACTACAATATTCGCTATGACAGAAATAATTACAAGTACCATAACAGACGCAAAGGCAATAATAATATAAATACTACCATTGAAACGATCCATTTGTTTTTCAATATTTTGTTTCATATCGCTCATATTTAATATATAAGCAATTTTAGATGCCTCTTCTGCACTTAAATTTTTATAAGACTCGTACTTTTCTTCATTGGAATAAATAGTTGTATAAGCATTACTTCCAAACCCCAACTGCGTACCTAAAGCATCCCTGCTGACATAACCACTTTTCCCCATAAATTCTGAACTAAAGCCAGCAATCGTATAAGAAAGTTTCACAGTTTCATATTCAAAATAAAGGGTATCGCCAATCTCCAAATGATACAATTCTTTGGCATTTTCATTCACAATAATTGCTTCATCATCATCTAATCTACTGATTAAATTATGTTCTTCTTGATCCAAAATGCGCAAGTATTTAGCTGTTGTGTCAAGCCCTGTCAATGAGAATTGAATTTCTTCATCTTCTTGTTTTTCGATTGGTTTGAGCTTGCCGTTTCGATCTTTGATTTCTTTCAAAGGAACACTCAAAGATAAGACATAATCAGATCCTTCATATTCACTAGAATCTTTATAATCGATTTGCCCCAACATAACCAAATATTGATAATCCATTCCAGAGAAACTCTCCTCTATCATATGTTGAAATAAGTTAGAACCAATTAAAACCAGTACAATCAGTAAACCTGTGCAGAAAGAAGTAATCGTCACGATGAATAATTTTCCCAAACTACGAAAAGCAAGCGAATACTTAAAACGATAATGGAAAGGAAAAAGCATATTAATCTTATTCACCATACGACTAAAAAAATTGACTTTAAGATTACTTCCTTCTTTTAGCAATGCAAGTGGTTTTTTACGTAGCATAATAAGCGCTATCAAGTAACTCAAAATGGAAAGACTAACCATAGGCGTCATGATGGATTTGATTAAGTAATCAAAATTCAATTGGTAGTTTTCCAAAGGAACTGTATAATAACTAAGTAAGATATTAGAAATTGGATAATGTGCAAAAACACCAATCAAATATCCTAAAATACCACCAATAATAGAGCCGACTACTGGATAAACCAAATAACTTGCGGAAATTCCAAACCGATTGTAACCAAGTGATTTTAAAACACCAATTTGTAACCGTTCATCATCGATTCTTTTTTTCGTAATAATCACAATGATTAAAACGGAAATAGCAAGCAATAAATATAAGAAACATTCTGCAAATAAACGATTGGATGCGAATTCCATTTGTAAAGCAGAAATTCTACCCAAGCGAGTAATTGTATTTACATCCATTACTACTTTTTCTTCGTCTAAAATCCGCATAACTGGGTCATTGGCATAAGTGGATTCTGTATTTTCTGTCTCTTCTGTTGGTACAGACACTTTGATTTCAAATTTTCGATTGGTAGGAAATTGATAATCTAATGCAATACTATTATCTTTTACCCCTATAATTTTTTCATATGCGACTTCATTGACAATTGCAATATTGTTATTGGTCTCATCAAAAATAGGCATACTAAAAGAGATTAAGGGATAAATATAATCAGATGCATATGCAAATCCAACAATTTTATAGTCTTGACTTCCAATGGTATAAGTATCCCCTATTTTTAATTGATTCTGCTTTGCATATCCAGGTAAAATAACAATTTCATTTTCCTGTTGTGGAAACTTTCCTTCTATTAAATACATTTGATTGATTTTGTTATCTTCTTCATAAGGTAACACTTTTATTAATTTTTTGTCATCCGAAACGGTTTTAGAACGTTCCAATTCATATACAAATTGATATTTATCCTTTAAAGAATCTAATATTCTTGTTTTAATGACCATATCAACATCGTATTTTTCGAATATACCTTGAATGGTATAAAGCATTTTAATATCATAAATAGGATTTTCTAAATAGGAACGATATTGCGTTAATAAAATTCGCTCTTCTTCTGTGACATTTTGAAATTGATGTGCTAAAAAATAATCCAAATCATCCCTGCTTACATCTTTCGCATAATCTACCGTAATTCCAATACTCAAATCTTCAACATTTTGTTCATCCAAATATGAATAATAACGTGTTTCCAAACGATCGATTGCTGTATTCATTCCCACATAAACAGCCATCGAAAGTGTAACCATAAAAATGATACCAGCCATTTGGATTTTCTTTTTTCGAAGACCTTTGATTGCATTTAGTAATAATAATCTCACTTACGCCCACCTCAATTCACTGGCTTTTTTCACAGTTTCATTTTTTGTAATTTCCATCACTTTTCCACTATTCATACGAATGACAGTATGTGCCATATCAGCAATACTAGGATTATGGGTAACAACGATCATTGTCGTATGATATGCTTCATTCATATCTTGTAAAAGCTCTAGGACTTTTTTTCCTGTTTCCTCATCCAAAGCCCCTGTTGGCTCATCACAAAATAATACTTTTGGATTTTTCACCAAAGCACGAGCAATCGCAACACGCTGCATTTGTCCACCAGACAATTGATATGGATACTTATGTGCATGATTTTCCAATCCAACTTGCTTGATTAGTTCCTTAACAGAAAGTGGATGATGAGAAAGTTCTTTTCCAAGTTCAATATTTTCTTTGACAGTTAAACTTGGAATTAAGTTATAACTTTGGAATATGAAGCCCAAATTGTTTGCTCGATATTCTGTTCGTTCTTTTTCATTCATCTGATCAATACGAACCCCATCAAATAAAATATGCCCTTTACTTGGAGAATCAATTCCAGAAAGCAAATTTAGCATAGTAGATTTTCCACTTCCACTTGGGCCTAATACAACAATGATTTCCCCTTCTGTTAATTCTAAATTTATATTTTCTAATGCATGATAATCCGTATCATAGTTTTTATATGTCTTATAAATTTGTTCTAATTGGTATAAGTTTTTCATTTTTACCTCCTCTTAACTGTATGGTAGTCTGTAATAGAAAATGATTACATTCCTATATTTCAAGTATACGCTAATTTAAAATAGAATACAAATGTTATATTGGAAATATTAGAATAAATTTTGAGGATAAAATATAAAGTTAGTGAAACAAAAAAGACATTTTTAATAGAATTCCTTTCTAAATATTGATAATTCATAAAACTGATTGATTTTTATTACTTTCACAAATCTTTTAAACACAAGAAATTGTTAATTACTTTCATATAAGAATATTTTTGACATAAAAAGAGGAATAATCCCCTTTAAAATAATGACAATTGACTGGATTCATCCATACCATCCAAAACACCCATCATTCGCATTTTTTCGGTCAAAGAAGCAGAAACATGACCCCGTTTCCAAAAATCCTCTACACTTAAAAATTCACGTTTTTCTCTTTCATCTACAATTGTTTGTGCAACAGCCTCTCCCAAACCATCGATTGCGCTAAATGGAGGATAAATTTCGGTATCACTTTTGACATTCCATACCATGGAATCGCTTTTATATAAATCAATTGGCGCAAAATGAATCCCACGAGCTGTTGCTTCTAAAGCTACCTTTAAACTTTCCAATTGACCTAATTCTTTATTGCTTGCTTCATATCCTTTATTTTGAATTTCTATAATACGTGCTCTTATCGCATCATAACCACCAATCATAGCCTCCACATCCACATCGGTGGCTTTGGAAGAAAACCATGAAGCGTAGAAATAAACTGGCATATGTACTTTATACCAAGCAATACGAAACGCACTAATGACATAAGCGGCAGCATGGGCCTTTGGAAACATGTATTTAATCTTACGACAAGATTCAATGAACCAATCTGGAATACCAGCCTCTTTCATAGTTGCTGCATGTTCCTTCCAAGTTTCTGGATCTTTACTTGCCTTTCCTTTACGTACAAATTCCATGATTTTAAATGATTTGATTGGAGAAAGTCCACGATACATCAAATAAACCATGATATCATCACGACAGCCAATCGTCTCTTTAAATGGAACCACATTATTTTGAATCAATTCTTGGGCGTTCCCTAGCCAGACATCTGTTCCATGTGACAATCCTGATATCTTAACCAATTCTGCAAAAGTAGTTGGTTTAGTATCCTCTACTAATTTAATGGTAAATGTTGTTCCAAATTCTGGAATACCCAACGTACCTGTATTACACATAATTTGTTCTTTCGTTACTCCCAATGCACGAGTCGATGTAAATATACTCATCGTTTCTTTATCATCCATAGGAACCTGCATAATATCAGTCCCCGATTGTTCTTGGATTTGCCTTAATTGCGTTGGATCTGAATGTCCCAAAATATCCAGTTTAAGAACACATTCTTCAATAGAGTGATAATCAAAATGAGTCGTTCGCCAAGCTTTATCTGGATCTTCTGCAGGAAATTGAAATGGTGTAAAATCAAAACAATTCATGTAATCAGGAATTACAACAATTCCTCCTGGATGTTGCCCTGTCGTCCTTTTCACACCAGTACAACCCATCGCCAGCCTTTCCACTTCTGCAGTGCGCATGACCAAATTTTTTTCTTCACAATAGCCTTTGACATATCCAAATGCTGTTTTATCGGCAACAGTACCAATCGTTCCTGCTCGGTATACATTGTCTTCACCGAATAATACTTTGGTATAAGCATGTGTACTCGCTTGATTCAAATCAGAAAAGTTCAAATCAATATCTGGTACTTTATCAGCGTTAAATCCTAGGAAAGTTGCAAAAGGCATATCTTGTCCATCCTTAATCATGGGAATATGACAATGCGGACACATTTTATCTGGTAAATCAAATCCTGAAGAATAAGAAGAGCCAAGCGGACTTCCATTTTCATCTTCAAAAATACTCATTTTACATTCGCCACATCTATAGTGTGCTGCCAAAGGATTCACTTCCGTAATTCCCATTAAAGTTGCAACAAAACTAGAACCAACAGACCCTCTTGATCCAACTAAAAAGCCTTCATCATTTGAGTGTTTTACCAACCTTTGGGCAATCAGATATATAGGATCAAATCCTGCACCAATGACACCACCCAAAGATTTTTTCAAAGATTTCAAAGCTTCTTCTTCTGATAATTCTGGATTTTTTTCTTTCATATGTTCCAAAATCATCGTCTTGACTGCATCAATTCCCTTTAGTATGATTTCATGTAGCTCACGAAATATCACTGCTTCTGTTTCTTCTTCCGTTCCCTTTATCTTTTCTTGAATGGTATTGAAGACAACATCTCCATATAATTCAGTTGCAATTCTCTTTTCAATCGCATAGGGAAGCGGATTGCCATACCAGCTTTCCGCTTTTGTATAAACAAGTTCAGTTACTACTGTTGGACAATCTAGATAAGATTTACCATCATCACTTTTAATTCTTGGAGAAAATGGGGTTCCCCCTGTATCTGGAATGACCTCTATTTCTTCTACCATTTCGAGTACTTTATTGGTATTTAAAACCACAATTTCATAGGCAAGATCGCTTCCTAAAAAAGCAAAATCTTCTAGCATTTCCCTTGTCGTTCTAAAATGTTGAGAAGGGATTTTTTTAATATCACCTTTGGCAAGTGGATGTCTTCCACCACCTGGTACTTTTTGATTGATAATAATTTCCCTATAAATTTTATCTTCCCTTTTGAAATGATGTACATCTCCCGTTGCTACAATGATTTTACCTGTTTCTTTGGTTGCTTCTATTACTTTTCGAATATGATCTTCCAATTCCTGTTCATTTTTGAAATCCCCAAGTTGCAACAAATGGTCATACACTTCTTTTGGTTGGACTTCTACCATATCATAGAAGTTAATGATATTGGTTAATTCTTGTCCCTCTTTACTTCTGGCTTGATGGAATACTTCTGACTCATAACAACCACTACTAATTAAAATTCCTTCTCTTAATTCTGACAATTTGCTTCTTGGAATTCTAGGTGTTTTATATAAATAGGTTGTATTGGCTAAAGAAATAATTTCAAACAGATTTTTAAGTCCCTTTTGATTTAACGCAATTGCATTGAAATGATAAGTACGACCAAATTTATAGCGATCTTCAAGTGGGACTAATTTATCCAAATCGGCTATTTTTTCATATTTTTGTGCTTCTAATTTTTTAAGCATTTTAGCAAATACATAAGCCGTTCCTTCGGCATCATAATCCGCCCTATGATGTGCATCTTCTTCCCAAGGTACATTATACCTTTTTACTAAAGCCGATAAACTATGCCTTGCATGCCCTTGGTCTAATGTCCTAGAAAGTTCCAAGGTATCAATCACAGTATTAGTAAACGTTCCAAGATTGTATTTTTTCATTGCCATTTCAATAAAAGATATATCAAATTTGGCATTATGTGCAACCATCAAAGCATCTTTGGACCATTCCAAAAAATGTTTGGTTACGGTTTCTTCATCATCTTTTCCTTTTACCATTTCATCTGTAATACAAGTTAGTTCTGTAATTTTGTCAGGAATATGTCTTTTTGGATCAATCAGTTCATCAAAGCGGTCTATAATTTCTCCATCTTTGATTTTAACTGCACCGATTTCAATCATTTGATCACCACCACCAGCATTAAAACCTGTGGTCTCTGTATCAAAAACAACATATTCACTATGTATTAAATCACGATTATCTGGTCTTACAACAATCCCAACCGTATCATCTACTAGTGTGAGCTCTGTTCCATATAGTCCCTTAAAAATTGGGGGATTTTTCTGTTGTTGTTTTGCTTCTTCAATTTCCTTTTCCAATTCTTTTTTTCTTGTTTCATCTTGTTCTTCTTGTAATTGCGTTTCTAATGTTTCTATTTGAGATTGAATTTTTTTTCTGATATTTTTATTATGGGATTGAATGATACTAAAAGAGATTGGAAAAGCCTGACATCCATTGTGATCTGTAATCGCAACCCCCTTATAACCCATTTGAATGGTTTTTTCAACCAATTCACAAGTATGTTTTCCTAAATCGAGTTTGGTTACACCATCCATTTGACTCATCATGGTATGTGCATGTAATTCGACTCTTTTGACTTCGGCATCATCCACGACTTCCTCAATGACTTTATCTATCATATTCATATCTCGAATAGTCAAAGAAATATCTGACATATATTTGTCCACGTCTTTTACTATAGCCCTTATTTTATACCATTTTCCAATTTTGATTTTTTTATCAATCAGTTCAAATTCATCTGGATCATTGACAAATAAGGTCCCATAAATACTATCCGTATTATCCGTTATTTTTAAAGATATGATTTTAAGACCTGTTTTGGTTTCTCTTACATCTTTTCCAAAAATAGCGGCTTCTACTACTACAGAAGATTTTGGCGTATTTACCGTATCCAAGCGAATGGCTGGCTCATCAATAAATCTTCCTACTACCACCTTCTCATTTTCAGTATCGACAATAAGAGGAGGCCTTTTATAATCTTTTGGAATAAACCTTTTTTTAGGTTCTTCTTTTTCTTCTATTGTTGTTTTTTGTAATAATTCTTCTGGAATAGGTGATACCATATCACTTTCAATTTCAGCTTGTAACATACTTTCTTGTTCCATATCAACTTGACATTTAATTGTATAAGGATAGCCAACAGAATGTAAATCGACTTCCAATGTTGAAAGAATTCCTTCTAGTTTTATTTGCTCCGCCCGATTTCCCACTACAATTGTAAGGAGATTTTCCTCGATATGATATTCATTTTCTAAAAACATTTTTAATAAAGGAGAATTCTTACTATACTGTTCGATAAAATAACGAAAATAATATGGAAATTGTTCTAAATCAGAATGCTCTACTTGTAGTTGTACATGTAATACAGAAATTTCTGAAAAGGCATGAGGTAGTTGTTCTAATAGTTTTTGATACGTTGGAAAAGGCAGGGTATTCTTAAGTGTAAGATAAAAACAATATTTTGTTTTAGAAGCATTACCAACAATTTTGAGTAATTTCCCTCCCTCAAAATCTTTCACCAGATTTTCTTCCATTTGTACCTTTTGAAGTAGTGTTTCTAGATTTTTTTCCATACCATCACCTTCACTCTATTGTATCAAAAAAAGACATTACGATAAAGTCTTTTTCAAAAAATATAGTTGGAAAATTTTGATTCAAACGCACTGTTTTCATCATTTCATTGGGTTCATCATTTGACTACCTACGCTAAAAGACAATCATCATCTTACCTATATTATAGTAAATCTCGTTTCTATTTCCTTTTATAAAAAAAAGAAATTTTTTAAATTTTCTTTCTGATATAAAAAGGACTTTATTGTAGTGATCACTGTTCTATCCACAAATATCGTTCTTTTCCTTGTAAATCTTTTTCTACAGTAATCACAGCATCTGGGAAAATAGTATGCGCATATTCTTTTAAAATATCACCTTGTTGGTATCCAATTTCAAACGCAATGAGACCCTTCGGTCTTAAATGTGACTTTGCATCTTTGAGTATCTTTTTATAACAAATTAGACCATTATCTTCTGCATATAAAGCAATTTTTGCCTCATTTTTAGCAACAATCTCCATAATTTCTTCCTCATATGAAAGATAAGGGGGATTGCTTACAATTACATCATAAGAACCAGAAAGTGGTTTTAAAAAGTCACCTTCATAAAAAGTAATATCGACCTGATTGTTTTTGGCATTCTCTTTTGCTACTTCTAATGCCTTTGATGAAATATCAACAGCATCCATCTCACAATTTAACCTTTTTTTTAAAGCAATCGCAATACACCCACTACCTGTTCCTAAATCAACTATTTTCAGTGTGCTTCGATTTTTTACTTTCGCAACAATCTGTTCGACCAATCCTTCTGTTTCAAATCTAGGAATTAAAACATTGGGATTCACGAGGATTGGATAGCCATAAAATTCAACTGACCCTACAATATATTGCACAGGTTCTCCTGCCTGAAGACGCATATAATCCTCTTCATAAGTATTAGGATTTCCATATTTTTTTAAGTATTCACTTGCATCCATAAATACACCTATTGTATCTTATTCGCCTCTTAATTTCCGCGCCTGATCTTCCGTAATCAAAGCTTCAATTACTTTATCAATATCTCCTACCATAATACGATCTAATGTATTTAAAGTAAATCCAATACGATGATCGGTGACACGATTTTGAGGATAATTATAAGTTCTTATTTTTTCAGAACGATCCCCTGTTCCAATTTTACTACGGCGTTCTGCCCCCAATTCTTGATCCCGTTCTTGCATTTTTAAATCATAAAGTCTTGTTTCTAGTATTTTAATGGCCTTTTCCTTGTTTTTAATTTGAGATCTCTCTGTTTGAGAATAAACAACAAGTCCCGTTGGAATATGTGTCAAACGAACAGCACTATCAGTGGTATTTACCCCTTGTCCTCCACAACCACTACTTCTTGTAATATCAATTCTAACCTCGCTCATATCCAAAGTAAAATCAATGTCTTCTGCTTCTGGCATAACAAGTACTGTTGCTGTTGAAGTATGCACTCTTCCTTGCGTTTCTGTAACTGGGACTCTCTGTACACGATGTGCTCCACT
Source organism: uncultured Bacilli bacterium (assembly GCA_949065595.1). Taxonomy (GTDB): domain Bacteria; phylum Bacillota_I; class Bacilli_A; order RF39; family UBA660; genus UBA5026. The sequence goes on along the minus strand of CARSXK010000003.1, from coordinate 27,814 downwards.
TTCATATTTTAATTTGGAATAGACATTTTCACCTCTTACCATAAAACTAATTAAGGCATATCCACCAGCTTCTGAACGCTCTTCTTCTAATATCTCTATTTTCCAATCCTCTTTCTCTGCTAATTTACGATACATTTCAAACAAATCACCAGCAAAAATATTTCCCTCATCACCACCAGCAGCTCCACGAATTTCAACAATTACATTTTTACCATCGTTTGGATCTTTTGGTAACAATAAAATTTCAAGGTCACTTTCCAATGTTTGCTTTTCTTGCTCTAACATTGTAAGCTCTTCTTTGGCCATCTCACCCAGTTCTGGATCCTTCACCATCTCTTTGGCATCAAGGATACCTTGCTCTACTCTTTTATAATTTTGATAAGCCTCATAAGCATCTCTTAAACTGGCTTGTTCTTTAGACAAACGCATGGTTTCTTTGATATTAGAAATCACTTCTGGTTTCATCAATTCTTCTGTTAATTCATTGTATCTATTTTCAATGGTTTGTAATCTTTCTATCATAGGAATTCCACCTTTCTTAAGACCTTTCAATTATACTATAGTTTTTTCATTTAAGCAATATATTATATGAGATAGCGTTCCATATAAAACCATAAATTTTTGATGCTAGAAATTGACCTTTCTGATATAAAAATATAGCATTTTTGAATATCTTTCATAAGTTTTTAAATACTTTCACAACCCTTTATTTATCGAGATTCATAATTGTTTTCTTTTGGAATCTATTTTATAAATTGTTATAATTTCTTATATTTTCACTATCAAAAGTAGTAGTAAAATTAAAAATTTCTTTAATAAATATGAAAAAATACTATGCGATGTCATAGTATTAATAGTCTTATGAGCGAGACCAGTGGCATAGCCACTAAAGTCTTCGCTATAATAAGGTATAGTATTACCCTTATTATGTAGTATAAAACAGAAATATTTTAATACATTTCAGCCTTTTGTCTTCTTTATAATCTTATTTTTTTATTAATTTTGGATTATTTTTAGTGTCTCTAATATTTATACTTTCTTGGATTAAATTATTTAATTTTATAGTTAATTCTTCTCTTGTCATATTAGGATTTTCCCTTAATAAGCCAAAAGCTAATGTTTGTATAGCATCAAATTTTTCATTACATTGTATTTCATCATTTATATCATATTTTAATAAATAATCTTCTGCATGCACACATAACTCAAAGGCCATAACACACCCTTCTTCTGCTTGTTGTCCACATATTAAGCAACGCTCATAATTGTCAATAATTCCTTTGTTACCTAAATTTACTAATATATGCGAACACGATTCTTCCTGCTGCTTAATATTTATATTGATGGATGCTAATTCCTCGGTTAATGCATTTCTTTGTGTTTCTAACATTCTTACATAAGCAATTTTTTTAAAAATAGTCATCTTAAAACCTCCTTTATACCAATATAATAGCACGATTTTTGTTTTAAAAGTAGTAATTAGTAGTAAATATCTTTAAAATATTGCATCCATACCCTAAAATAAAGGCTTTTTAAACCTAAACTTTTAACTAAAAAAACTCAAGAATTTTTCTTGAGTTTTGATTGAATAAAATGAATTATGGTATTTATGGATTTAATCTATTAGGTCCTCGAAATAAGAACATTGCTTCTTTCAAAGATGGTAAATCTAAAAGTAGCATTGTAAGGCGGTCAATTCCAATTCCAAAGCCACCATGCGGAGGACACCCATATTGGAAAAATTCTAGATAAAAAGCAACATCATCTTTAAGCCCTTTTTCTTCTGCTTGTTCTTTTAACACCTCATACCGATGCTCCCTTTGTGCTCCTGTTGTAATTTCAACACCTCTCCAAATCAAATCATACCCTTGGGGAATTCCATTCTTTCGCATATGATAGAATGCCCTTTTATCAGCAGGATAATCAGTTACAAAAAGAAATTCACTATGATAGGTATCCATCGCATATTGATAGGATAATTTTTCTGCTTCTGTAGTTAAATCTACTTTGGCTGCATCTTCTACCTGATACCCATATTTTTCTTCTAGCACTTGATACAAATCAGCTAGTTTTATTCTTGGAAAAGGGGTAGTTGGAACAATCACAGTCTTTCCATATGTTTGTTCTATCAAATCACCATAACAATCTTTTACCTTTTTTAACATATAAGTTAACAATTCTTCTTCTAGCTGCATGACATCTTCAAAAGAATCAATATAACTAAATTCCAAATCAAAACCTGTAAATTCAGTGGTATGACGATTGGTATTGGAATTTTCAGCACGAAAAACAGGTCCCACTTCAAAAATACGTCCCATACCAGCAGCCATGGCCATTTGTTTATAAAATTGTGGAGATTGTGCAAGATAGGCTTTGCGGTCAAAATACTTGACCTCAAATACTTCAGAACCTGATTCACTTGCAGCCCCAATCAATTTTGGGGTATGAATTTCTGTAAACCCTCTATCATATAAAAATTGACGCATAGATTCTACCATCTTACTTTGAATTTTAAAGATATTCATATTATATTCATTCCGTAAGTCTAAAAATCGATGGTCTAATCTAGTATCAATTTCTGCACTATCTTTATCCTTAATATGGATAGGTAGTTCAGGTGCAGACAAAGAAGTAATTTCTATATGAGTAGGAATGATTTCCATTCCATTCAATTTTACTTTTGGGCTTTCCATTAATTTTCCAGTTACTTTGACTGTACTTTGAATTGTCATCTGGCTGACAATTTCATTTAGTACTTTATTGTCATCATTTTTTTCAATAGTCACTTGTACCTTTTCTGTACCATCCGTAATAACTAAAAATTGAACATATTGTAAATCTCTTAAGCCATCTACAAATCCTTGTATCTCAACATCTTGATTATAATAATTGTTTAATTGTTTGATTTCAATCCTCTTCATCATGTTCCTCCTTTATATGTAAATCCAAAAAGGAAATTAATTCACTCACATCTACTTTATATTCTTGTTTTGTATGATTGTCTTTTAAAGTTAAAATATTAGTTTGAACTTCTTCTTCTCCAAGTAAAATAACAAAAGAAGCATTCAAACGGTCTGCTTGTTTGAAATTACCTTTCATATTCCGTTTCATATAATCCATATCAACAGAAAAACCATTCATACGAAGTGTCTGTGCAAAAGTGAATGCTTTAGGAATTTGTGATTCTTCAATTGGGATAATATATACATCTAACATATCTTTACCAATACTTATATTTTCACATTCTAACGCTGATAGTAATCTTTCCATACCAAGGGCAAACCCAACCCCTGGTGTCGACGGTCCCCCAATATTTTCGACCAAATGGTTGTATCTTCCACCACCACATAGGACATTTTGACTACCAAATCCTTCAATCGAAGCTTCGACTTCAAAGACAGTATGCGTATAGTAATCCAATCCTCTGACTACATTTGGATTCACTTGATAAGGAATCTCTAGCACATCTAAATAATTCTTGACTTCCTCAAAATGCTTGCGACTCGTCTCATTTAGATAATCTGATATTTTAGGCGCGGTTTTCATACATTCTAAATCATGATCAATCTTACAATCTAATATACGAAGGGGGTTCTTCTCATAACGTGTTTTGCAGTCCTCACAAAGTTCACCTAAATGCGGTTTAAAATGTTCTAACAAAGCCTCACGATACGCATTTCTCGATTCTGTATCCCCCAAGGTATTGATATTAACTTTAATTCCCTTTAATCCAAGTAATCGGTAAAAATTAACTGGAATACTTATCACTTCTGCATCCATCATAGGATTTTCCGTTCCAAATACTTCTACACCGAATTGATAAAATTCACGAAATCTACCCGATTGTGGTCTTTCGTACCGATACATGGGTCCCATATACCATGTTTTAATTGGTTGGCTTGGATTTCCATACATTTTATTTTCAATATAACTTCTTACTACTCCAGCAGTTCCTTCTGGTCTTAATGTCATATTACGATTGCCACGATCTATAAAATCATAAGTTTCTTTAGAAACAATATCAGTTGTTTCTCCTACTCCTCTATGAAATAATTCACTCGATTCAAATATTGGTGTTCTCACATATTCATAATGATATTTTTCCATTAATGAACGAAGTAAATTTTCTAAATACAATATTTTAAGTCCTAGACCACCATATACATCATATGTTCCCTTTGGTTTTTGCAGCATAATATCCTCCTTTAAAATCCAATTTGTTTTGTTTTTCATCTGATTTCAATTCTTCACATATTTCAACACTAATGTCTTCTTCGGTTATTGTTATCAGATCCTGAACATTATCACTATTATAGCATCTATTTGCATGACTCATCACTATTTTATCAAATAAATTGTCAATAAATCGTCCATTTCCAAAATGTTCCTGTTTCATAAAATCTAGTATAATTAATTTCACTTTTGCACCTATTTTTTCATTCGTATAGATATTTTATCAGTATTTCATACATTAGTGAATAATTCTTTGAATAAACCTTTTTGTTTTTGGTCTTTTATTTCATAATGATTTTTGGCCTGATTATATGCAAAACAATTTAAGTTGAAATGGTAATCTCCACAAATTTGATCCCAAGTAGAACACATCGTTTGATTTTGCAAGGATTCTATATATTTAGTAAATTTTGGATACTTTTTTATCAATAAACGAATGGTATTATAATTTAATACTACAATAGGATTTCGAATCATAACAGAGGCAAGCTCGGCTTCTTCTATACAGTTTGAAAAATCGTATACGGCAGATAAATCCAAATATTGTGTCGCGTGATTTATCTGAAATTGAAGATTCGTATCACCACGATCTTTTTGTAACATATATAAATCTAACGCTAACAGTTTTAAAATATGTTCTTCTAATTGAACTGCATTGATAGGATCTATACATAATGATTTTAAAATATCTAGACTGGCTAAATTAAATCTATTTTCCAATAGTGTTTTCACTGGAAGTTGCTGTATAAAATAATAATCAGATGACTCCATTCGAAAGTTCTCGGAAGCAATTCCAATAGAATCCTTTGTTTTTGCTACAACAAAGGAAACAGCTGGTAGTTCTATAATCTTTGCAAGGTAACTCCCCATTAATTCATCTAATATGGAAAAAGGATAACCATATCTACTTTCTTCCGATTTAAAATAAAACCATTTCAAATTCTGATAATACATACGTTCAATATATCGATTAGTCAAGCTACTAGAAGGTAAACCCAGTACTTGATATTTTTGTTGTCTAGAGATAGAAACATCATTTTTTAATTCTAAAATTGGTGTTTCATCTGTAATTAATTTCTGTAAAAACAAAATCGGTTTCATAGTATCACATCCATCTTTATAAAACACTCTTTTTGAATATATTTTTAAAAAGATAAATCTATTATACATAAAAATGATATATTGTCAAAATCATAACCAAATATCAATTACTAAATAATATAAACAGGTTAAAAATAAAAAAGGAATCACTTTTCCTTTTTATCCTTAATATCTTCTATCTTATCACTAATATCTTCCCAATAAAATTTATAAGTCGTAATCAAGATAATTGCAAGTGGTAAAGAAATAATAACCCCAGCAATTCCAAATAAAATTCCACCTGCAAAGACAGCAAATATACCAACCAAAGGATGTATTTTATTGGTTTTTCCATAAACAAGAGGATTGATTAAATATCCATCTAACCATGATAGTAACATAAAGACAATTAAGGTTTTAATAAACATTGCTGGACTAATCACAAAGGCAGTAACTGCGGCAACTATATTGGCAATCATTCCACCAAAATATGGAATCAAGTTTGCAATCATGGCAAGGAATCCAAGCAACAATGCATCTGGATGTCTAATAATGGTATAAGCCAAAGAATACTCTACTAATGTAATTAGCATAATTCTTAAAAAGCCTGTCAAATACTGCTTCATCTCATGATCTACTGCTGCAACATATCGAAATGCCTTTTTATTTTTCCTTTTTAAATACCTTTTAACACAATTACGTATTTTATCCATGTCAATTAAGAAATAAATCGCAGATGCGAAAGCAATAAACGCAATCGATACATATTCCATAGAAACACCTATCATATTAATAGCGCCATTCGATACATATTTTCCTAATGACATAATAATATCATTGAATCCATTGGATAATGTATCTTGCAATGGTCCAAAATTAATATCATATTTCATTGAAATCTCTTTGATAAAAGCAATAATTCCATTAAATAAACTAGACAGTTGTCCGAATAATAACGGTAAAACTGTAATTCCTAGAAAAGCAATTACACCTATAATAAGCGCCAAAATGATGACAACAGATAATGCCTTTGGAATTTTACGTTTCATCAAATACTGCAAAAAAGGATATAACGCATATGCAACAATAAATGCCATGAAAAATGGTACAATAATTTTTTTGAATGTCGCCAAACAACCTAACCATAAATTTCCTGTACGATACACCAAAAAAACAATCAATACAATCAAAGCACAATTAATCAATTTAAAATCTGGTTTATTTTTAATCACATTTCTTCCTACTTTCTATCAATATAGTAACTGGACCATCATTGGTAAGAGTTACTTTCATATCAGCACCAAACTTTCCAGTTTCCACCTTCACATATTTAGAAAGCTCTTGGTTCCATCGTTCATAAAGGGGTTCCGCCTCTTTCGCTTTCAAAGCTGCACTATAACTAGGGCGATTTCCTTTTTCTGTATTCGCATATAATGTAAATTGCGAAATACTAAGAATACTTCCCTTTTGGTCTAAAATAGATTCATTCATTGTTCCATTTTCATCTTCAAAAATACGAAGATGAATTAACTTATTGATACAATACTGAATATCATCTATTCCGTCCCCTACTGTAAAACCTACCAATACAACCATACCTTTTTCAATTTTTCCAACACAAACTTCATCCACTGTAACCGAAGCCAAAAGGCTTCTTTGGACCAAAACTCTCATTTAATCAACCTCTGCACTTCAAACACATTTGTTAATTGTTCCAAATCATTGATAAATTTATCCAATTTCTCTTTATTTTCTACCAAAACGACAATATCATAAATCATTCCATCCTCATTATGAAATGTATTAACACTTTGAATGGAAATATTATGATTAGAAGTCTTTGAAATAATATCCAATAATAAATTATCACTATTCAATGTATGAATAAGTAAATTGGTTGGATACCGTTTGGCAATTTCATCACTCCATCTAACATCTATAATGCGCTCTGCCAATTCCTGAATATTAGGACAAATAGAACGATGTACTGTAATTCCATAACCCTTGGTAATATATCCAACAATTTTATCTTGCGGAACAGGTTTGCAACAAGAAGCAACATTCACTTTAATTTCATCAATGCCCTCTACCATAATATCATTTTTTACAGTAGGAAGAATGACTTCTTTATTTTTTGTTCTCTTTAAAATAATTTCTTCTTTGGTACTATTTTCTCCAGTCACTACATTGATTACAGTTCCTACTGGTATTTTACCATTCCCAAGATTAATATAAATATCGTCTATTCCATCACATTTTAATTCTTTGATGATTTTATCAATATTTTCGTTTGACAAAAACTCATTGAATCCCAATTTTCGTTTTCGTAATTCCTTGGCAAGTAATTCCTCACCCTTTTTTAAATATCCCTCTTTATCAATTTTTCGATAAAAAGAACGAATTTTATTTTTCGCTTGGGTTGTTTTGGCCATATTAATCCATTCACGGCTAGGCCCCAATGCATTTTTATTGGTGTTAATCTTTACAATATCCTGATTTTGTAATACATAATCCAACGGAACTATGTTGTTATTGACAATAGCCCCAATCATTTTATCTCCAACACCACTGTGTACCTTATAGGCAAAATCAATTGGTGTTGCTCCAGCTGGTAATTCAATAACATCTCCAGCTGGAGTATATACATAAATAGTGTCTTTAAATACATCCTCCGTAACAGACCTTACAAATTGTTCATCATTAGGTTCCTCATTGTTGAGTTCCATAATAGAACGGAAAAATTGCAACTTTTGCTCCATTGTATTTTGCATGACTGTAACAGTACTTCCCTTTTCTTTATAAGACCAGTGAGACGCAATTCCACGCTCCGCTATGTCATCCATTTCATAGGTACGAATTTGGATTTCAAATAAATACCCATCAAATCCAAATACCGTTGTATGAAGCGATTGATACATATTGGTTTTAGGCATCGCTATATAATCTTTAAAACGTTTGGGAATTGGCCTATATTTAGAATGAATCATTCCAAGAGCTTGATAACATTCTTGCTCTGTATTTACAAAAACACGAAGGGCAAGTAAATCGTATATTTCACTAAATTTTTTTCCTTTATCCAATTTTTTATAAATACTATAAATACTTTTTGCACGTCCTTTTATTTCATGAAGAATGTGATTTTCATTTAAAATTTCAGACACTTTTTTCATCATTTCATTGACAGCATTGTCACGCTCCGCTTTGGTCTGATTGAGTTCCTCAACAATGGAAAAATAAACATCTGGCTTTAAATATCGAAGTGATAAATCTTCTAATTCACTTTTGATATGATTCATTCCCAAACGACTCGCAATTGGAGTTAAAATATCTAAAGTTTCTCTTGCTTTTTCCTTCTGCTTTTCTTCTGGATGAACCCAAATGGTACGAAGATTGTGCAAGCGATCAGCGAGTTTGATAATAATAACACGGACATCTTCACAAAGACCTACTAAAATTTTACGATGGGTCGCAATGGTTGCATTATTATTATTTTCAAAATTCAGCTTGTTAATTTTAGTAACACCATCAACCAAAGAAGCAACTGTTTTTCCAAATTTTTCTTCTAATTCCTCTTTTGAAATACCGCAATCTTCTAACACATCATGGAGTAAAGCTGCACATAAGGTTTCTGCATCCGCATTGATTTCTGTTAAAATGGAAGCAACATGTAAAGGATGCTCAATATAGTCCTCACCTGTTAATCGTTTGATTCCAAAGTGTTTTTCTGCAGCAAATTGGTATCCATTTTCAATTAAAGATAGCTCCCTTTCATCTTTGATATAAGTAGATACGGATGCCATAAGATCTGCGATTGTAATATGCATATTTTTTTTGGTCATACTCCCACTTCTTTCTAGGCAGCTTTTTTGTATATTTTATCATTATCATATCCGATTTCCACAATACTGCGATTCGGATTTTGTCCTTGATGATCATCCACCACTTTATTTTTTTGAACCCTTTTTTGTGCTTCATAAACAGACACATCATGATATTTTAAGATAAAATGACGCACCGATTCTGGTAAATTTACTAGTTCCTCGAAAAGGCCATCCCTTTCTTTTTTCTCTAGTATATATTGGTCCCAATGACCCAATACTTTTCCCAAACTATGTAAGATGGGAATATTGTTTTGTAAACGAGAAATTACATACGCTTGTTTAATGGTTTCCCATGTAATTTCATCTTCTGTTACATAAGGGGATACTTTCAAAAAAGAATAAATTGGACTCTTTTTAGAAATTCTAACATACTCTGATTCCTCATGAAACAAATTTGCAAGCAAAGATGCAACTGTATGATTTCCTTCTTTTACTGCATATGTATATGCATCAAGCAGTGAAGACAAATTCATAGAAACATATTCTGGATTTTTTAAATCTGTATATATTTGGATACTCATTTCCTTCCTCCTTTATGAATTCACTCCTTTTACTTTTAATTCTTCTGGTTCATCATACCATTTTTTCTTTTTAGTTTTTCCAACCGTTCTTTTTTCTATCTGATACCAAAGTTGACTGGCTATACATATTGAAGAATAAGACCCTGCAATTAAGCCAAAGAACATCGCAATATTAAAATTAATAATTTCATGAGATCCCATAAAAATGAGACAAACAACAGGAATTAAAGTAGTAAGTGTTGTTATAATACTCCTTGTCAATGTTTGTTTTAAACTAGTATTGACAACTACAGCCAAATCTTCTTTACTCTTAATCGTATTCTTTTTCTTTACACTTATATTCTCCTTAATGCGATCAAATAAAACAATTGTATCATTAATCGAATATCCTATGATAGATAAAATTGCTGCAACAAAGATACTAGACACTTCTAAATTCAAAAGGCTAAATCCTGCTACAATTACAAAAACATCATGTAATAAAGATACAATAGCGCCAATCGCATAACTGAAACGATAGCGAATAGAAATGTAAATCACAATGGCTATACTAGCAAGTAACAAAGATAAAAAGGCGTTTTTGATTAACTCTTGTTTTACTACATTGGAAACAACTCCAATTTCAGTTTCAGCTTCATATTTCTGTTTGAAATGATTTTCTGTTTTTAAAACTTGCTCTTGATTCAAACTATCTGCAATCAAAACCTCAATGTTCTTATCATTCAATACTTCAATATTTGAAATAGTATACCCCATTTCAAGCAATTCTTGTTCTATGATTTCTGGAGTAATTTCTTGTTTACTTTGAATTGAAATAGATGAACCTCCCTTGAAATCAATCCCCAAATTAAGTCCTTTCCATCCCAATGAGACAACTCCAAGAACCACTACAATTATAGACAAACCAAAGAATATTCTGCTCGATTTGATAAAATCTATTTTGTGCCATGACTCTTGATTTAACCTTTTCTCATGAACGCCTAAAAAGAAATTCCATTTATGGTCAAAATATCCTGTTTTTACAAATAAATTCAATAAATATCTTGTTACAAATACCATAACAAACATAGTTACAAAAATACTAATCATCAACATGGTTGCAAATCCTTTGATGCTACTTTCTCCAAAAAGAAATAAAATAACCGCAACAATCAATGTAGTCACATTAGAATCAATAATAGTTGCCAAAGAATTTTTGTTGCCTGATTGATATGCAGCTTGAAAACTGCTTCCTTTTTTTAATTCATCTTTAATACGAGCAAAGTGAATAACATTAGCGTCAATTGCCATACCAATTCCAAGTAGCATTGCCGCAATTCCAGGTAATGTTAATACCCCTCCAACTAGCCAAAAAATAGCAAACGTACAAAAAGTGTAAATCACCATTCCAATGGAAGCAACAAAACCTGCAAAATGATAAAGGAAAATCATAAGTACGATGATAAGTGCAATACCAATTGTACCAGCAAAAACAGTCTTTTCTAATGAATGCATTCCAAAACTTGCAGTAACAGTTTTAGAAGAAACTTCTTCTAATTTAGTAGGTAAACTTCCAGAATTAATCAAATCTACTAAATTTTTGACTTCTTTTTGCGTGAAATTTCCCTGAATAATAACATCACTTGCAAATCCTTCGCCCACAGTTGCAACAGATAAACATTTGGAATCATTTAAACTTCCACATTTTGTTTCTTCTTTTTTAAATGAACTATTTTCATCGAAATCTAACCAAATAACGATACGATTATCGCTCATTTCACTCACTTGCTTGGTTACGTGATAAAACTGATCTTTATCTTTTACACTAAGTGATACAGCAGGTCTTCCTTTACTATCTTGTCCAACTTTCGCCCCACCACTATTTAAAACACTACTTGACATTAAAAGCTTGTCACTGGTATCACGAAATGTTAAATTGGCAGCTTGACTTAAAATTTTGCGTGCTTCTTCTGCATCAGTCACACCTGCTAATTGAACACGAATTTTATGATCACCCTCTACTGTAATTACAGGTTCTGATACCCCTAAAACATCAATTCTTTTCAACATTGTTTTGTAGGTACTGGTTACCATATCACTGGTGACAGGTGTTCCATCTATACTTTGTACATCGTATAAAACTTCAAATCCACCTTTTAAATCCAATCCAAATTTCAAATTTTTAATTAATATTGGGCTAAAAAGACCAATCATCCCTAATATAAAAATAATTATTATAAAAGATTTTAATATTCCCTGTTTTTTCATACATTTCCTCCCACTAATCTTCAAAATATACTGTACGATTTCGCATATTCAATTTTTCTTTTAAATAGGTATCTATCTGTGCACTCTCTGTATTTAAAATATCACTCACCATTTGATGTAATGACAAATTATTGGCTTTTTTCCAAATGGACTCTTTTAAATAGTTCCATATATCTTCTGATTTTATGTATTCATATCCAGCACGTCGCATTTCTTCTTTTTTCGTATGTAATGCAGGTTTTAAACGTGTGTATAGTTCTTCTAATGAATTAAATTCCTCCATAGAATGCCTCCTATAAAATTCCATATTACTATTATATATGAAAATTACATTTTTTGAAAGAAAATTCAAAAGAAAAAATTCAATTTTAATGCACTAATAAGATTTTTGAATATTCTAAAACGCTGTTACAGTTTATAGTTGGCATAGAGGTAGATATAACATAGATTCATATATGTTGCCAGTCGTAAAAATTTCAAAAAAAATGAAAAGATACACTAAAGTTACTACACGTCCAAATGGAGCAAAAGAAAATCGCATTTCTGCGATGATTTTACTACAGATTTTGAAAATATGTAACATCTATTTTTCTTTGTAAAATAAGGGTAAATCGTTTACATATACATTCGAAAATGATATAATTGATATAGGAATACAAGACTTTGTTGGGTGTTTGCCGAACTTCCATTCAATTGGATAGAGGGGAGGCTTGAGATTATGAAAAAAAGGGTTTTTATTTTGAAAGTTCTAAATAACATTATTCTCATTTTGTTCCTTCTACTTTTATTAGTAGCCGAGATAAAGAAATAACACCCTAATTCAGTGAATTAAGGTGCAAACCAATTTGGTAAGCACTCAACTTTGCAAGAAGTCAAGTGTTCCATTTTTATTGTATGGAATCTCTTCCATCTATATACATTATACTAATTTTTTTAGGTTTATGCAAGTTATTTGTCTTATCTTTGCAGGTTCTAAATTTTCAGATAAACATTTTTTAAATTTCATATAAACAATATTTATTGTATTTTTAACCGCTAGAATATAAATGTGGTATTGTAAAATTATACTTACTTGTAATGAACATTACCACAACTAGAATAGACTCCGCATGATTCTTCGGTAATTTGATTATTAGATAATGCTTGTACTTGTTGTTCTTTCTCAACTAGTGGTACATATCGTAAAACTAAATTACCAATCAATGAATTTTTAAGAAGTTTTTAAATCTTCAAGAGTAATATCATCAGTACCTTTTAAATAATTGGTGAAATAAGTTAATTCTTCTTGCATTTTGTAGCATGATTTTAAGATTATTTGTTTTTCAATAAATATTCTCCTTTCAAATATGCTTGTTATTCTATATCAAAATAGTATGTTTGTTAAATCAATTCGGCATTAAAACCCGTTGTAGGAAGAATAGATAACCCTAGAAATATAGAAACATTTATTTTGGATAAATTGATTTACTGAAATCACATTTTTATAGAACTGGAACAAACCACATAATTGCCGCTATATTTTCATATCATTAATAAGGTGAAATTATGAGAAAAAGTAAATTTATAAAATCTACTATAATATTAATGATTGGTGGACTCATTACCAAAATATTAGGTATGATCATCAAAATTGTCATGACAAGATTAATGGGAACAGAAGGTATTGGAATTTATATGCTAATAATGCCCACTTTTTCTTTATTCATTGCTTTGGCACAACTTGGATTCCCGGTTGCAATTAGTAAATTAGTAGCCGAAGATAAAAAAAACAATAAAAATCTCGTATTTTCGATTATACCAATCTCCTTAATTTTAAATCTATTAATTATGCTTTTACTATTATTTTTTGCTGGTACCATTTCTACCCATTTACTACATGAAAGTAGAACAACACTAGGTATTATTTGTATTGGCTTTGTCTTACCATTTATTAGTATTTCCTCTATCTTAAGAGGTTACTTTTTTGGAAAAGAAAAAATGGTTCCTCATGTCGTATCCAATATAACAGAAGATATTGTTCGTTTAATCATTCTCATCATTGGAATTCCTCTTTTTATCGTAAAAGGAATTGAATTCGCAGTCGCTTTCATTGTAATATCTAATATTTTAAGTGAACTTACTTCTATTCTCATTTTATTTTTATTCTTACCCAAAAGCTTTAAATTAGATAAAAAAGATTTTATCCCACAAAAAAACAACATCAAAGATATTCTCAACATCAGTATTCCAACCACTGGAAGTCGCATTATTGGTAATATTGGTTACTTTTTAGAACCAATTATTCTAACATTTGTCCTCTTAAAAGCAGGGTATTCTAATACATTTATCATAACGGAATATGGAATTGTAAGTGGCTATGTTATGCCGTTGTTATTACTACCATCTTTCTTTACCATGGCGATTTCACAAGCACTCATCCCAGTCATCAGTAAGTCTTATGCAAATCACCATTATGAATATGCGAAAGCAAAAATTAAACAAGCCATCTTTTTTTCCCTGCTCATTGGTATCCCGATTACCATCCTATTTTTGTTATTTCCTACTGCTCCACTTCAATTTATATATAATACAAATGAAGGTACTACTTATTTAAGAGTACTCGCTCCCATTTGTTTACTACACTATATTCAGTCTCCACTTACTAGTAGTTTACAAGCGATGGGAAAAGCCAAAGAAGCAATGAATGGGACCCTATTAGGAGTCTTTGTAAGAACCATTGCTCTTTGGATAGGCTGTTCCTTAAAAATAGGAATGTGGGGACTTATTTTTGCAACTGCATGTAATATTACACTTGTAACATACCATCAAGCAAAATACGTAAAAAAAGCCTTTATGAAGTAAAAAAACACTAAAAAGCCGCCAATTGGCAGCTTTTTTACATTATCACTTCTGTTTTTGATTTTGGATATCATAAAATCTTTGAAACAATGCTTCTTTCGAAAAATAATAATCTATTTGATTTCTCCTTGCAATATCATTGATAAAACTTTGCAAAGTAGATACATCTGTACCCTGTAATAGCTGTTCTTGCAAAACAGAATCCCCTTGTTGATAATCACGGTGTAACGCATTCAAATAATGCGAACCATAGTTCCATAATACATTCAATACCATACTTGTATCTACTGAAATATCTGAAGTAGGTTCCTGATTCAAATCTGCCATTACAATTTGAAAATCATGTGTTGTAAGCACCCCGATATGATTAATAAGACCAGTTAGCGTCATAAGCGCATCATGAGGTACTTGTTCTGACTGACTCCTAACATAAATACGTGCAGAATTGAGTAAAGAAAAACAGACAGTCATACTAGAATATGGAAATTCTACTGTTCCATAATCTATGAATTTATTCATTTCAATCACCTATATATCGTATGAAAATAGTAGCCTAATTATGTTTGAAAAAACATACTTTATGACAAAATACATAAAAGGAAATTGCACTCGCTAAAAATAAAATGATTGTCAAGGCAAAGTGAATACTTTGTAAATATGGAATCCATAAAAGAGAAACCAGATTTACCACACAATGAAAGAAAATAGGTACTTTCATATCCTGATATTTTTCATATAATAAAATCAATATCGTACCTAACAATGCAGTAAAAATAATCTGTAATAAATTATCATGAAATAATGCAAAAATGATTGTACAAAATATCATCGCATTTTTTGTAGTATATATCTTTTTTAACTTATGATAAACTACACCACGGAATAGATACTCCTCTAATACAGGTCCTACAATTCCTTCGCTGATAACCAATATCCAAAAATAAGATGTATGGATTGCTTCATACTGAACACCCATTCCAAGTAAAGGAATATGAAATAAAAAACAAAAGGCAAAAGGAGATAAGAATAGCCAAATAAAATTGGTTACTTTTATTTTTTCACTTTTTTGACGATGTTTATAATACTGGTAAATCAAAATCGGAATAAAAAGAAAAGCATTCAGAACAACAATATAAATCATATGGGATTCCATATATTCATTTAGGGGAATACTCAAATCCATTTGATTCACACGCTCAATAATTTGTTCTTCAGATTCTGATGGATACTCCAATTTCATTTGGTCCACTTGACCTTGCATAAAAAGAAAAGATAAGATTGCAACAATTAAAAATTGGCCTATTCCAACTAGGATAGGCCACATCAAGACACGTATTACATTCCAAAAATAGGAAGAATTACGTTTCATTATTTTTCCTTTTTAAACATTTCTGATATTGTAGTACTAATTGTTGCAATGTTTTGTAAATCTGATGGAACAATAATTTTTGTTGATTGACCATTTGCTACATTGGTTAAGGCTTCAAAACTTTTTAAAGTTAGTACTGCATTATCAGCCTTTGCTTCTTTTAACAATTTAATTCCTTCAGCTTCCGCTGTTTTTAATTTTAAAATAGCTTCTGCTTCTCCCTCTGCCTCACGGATTTGTGCTTCTTTTTTTGCCTCTGCTCTTAAAATTGCACTTTCTTTTTCTCCTTCCGCAATTAGAATATTAGATTTCTTTTCTCCCTCTGCTTGTAATATTTTTTCACGACGCTCACGTTCTGCACGCATTTGTTTTTCCATTGCTTCTTGAATATCTCTTGGTGGAATAATATTTTTAACTTCCACACGATTGACTTTAATCCCCCAAGGATCTGTTGCTTCATCCAAAATAGAACGCATTTTAGAGTTGATAATGTCTCTTGATGTTAAAGTTTGATCCAACTCTAATTCCCCAATTAAATTACGTAACGTAGTCGCAGTTAAATTTTCAATTGCACTAATTGGATGTTCCACCCCATAGGTATACAATTTAGCGTCTGTAATCTGATAATAAACAACCGTATCAATTTGCATTGTAACATTATCCTTCGTAATTACAGGTTGTGGTGCGAAATCCTTTACAATTTCCTTTAAGGTAACTGTATTCGCAACACGGTCTACAAATGGTATTTTAAAATGCAACCCATGCTGCCATGTTTGTGAATAAGAACCCAAACGTTCTATCACATAAGTTCTTGCTTGTGGTACTACTTTAATATTAGGTATTACCAGTACCGCTACAAGAATGAGTAAAGTAATAAAAATTTCCATAGTTAATCCTCCCATTCCTCTACTTTAATCTTTACACCATCTATTAATAATACTTTTACAGTACTATCAACCTTTATTTCTTGATCTGCAAAAGCTGTCCATTTTTTTCCATCTACTTTTACTTCTCCTGTCCCATTTTTTAAAATCTCTTCGGTCACAATTCCCTTCATTCCAATAATACGATCTAAATTGGTTCTTACTTTTTTAGTAGAAAGCCATTTTTGTAATATTGGTCTTGTTGTAATTAATAATAGGATTCCGACAAGACAAAATACGCCAACTTGTATCATAAAATTGTCATTGATGAAAGAAAGGGCAAGAGCAAGTAACCCACTTACCACAAACCATATGGTTGTTAAATTAATGGTCATTACCTCTACAATCGCGAGCAAAATAATAATTGCAATCCATATATAAAACATAAATCATCACCTAATTAAATTATACTATTGTTATATCAAAAATACAACCAAATTTGATTAACAAAAAAGGAAAGCAATTACTTTCCTTTGGAAGATTTCTCATCCTGTTCTGATTGAAAAGCAGCCGCAAGCCCATTGATTAAATGATCAAATTGTGCACGGCTTGTTGGATCATTTTCTGTTCCTTTTAAAATAGTATCTACCTTTTGATGAATGTCATTTAATGATGAATCATTGATTGCTTTTCCTTTATTTTTTCGGTCCAATTTTACGGCTTTGAAAATTTCAAGATTGCCTTTTGCTCGAATATATGCCTCGGAAGTTCTTAATTTCAATTGTAATCTTTTTATCCATTTTAAACGAGGTATCTCTTTTAATTCCTGAATATCTTTTTTCAATCTATCACTAACATATTCATTATCAATTGCTTGATCTACATTGGATTGATTGCATTCCTTAAGACGTTCAAACAATGCAACTTTTTGGTGCAATTGATCGATGTCAGTTTGATTGGAAGACGTAATAAGCAAATCTTTGGTTTGTCCAATTGCTTGATCTAGTTTTTTTTGTTCTCTTGCAAAATGCCTTTGATACGCTTTACTTTGACATTCAAGATAATCTAAATTAGCCAATTTAGTCAAAACGGCTTGTTTAATCATACAAATACGGTAACCTGAAATAGAAATGTCCATATCATGCCACTGAATCCATTCTCTTTGTTTTTCTTGTTGCATTATGCATTGCCCCCTTCACTATGAATCACTTGACGCATCTTTTCTTTTATAAGTAACCATTCTTCATCTGGAATGGTTTCAAAGACAAGCTTGCCATCTTTTTCAGTCACAATGGAAGCATATAATACTACCCTATCATTTTTACTTTCATTTAAAGTGTATATAATATATTCTTTTCCTGTTTGTTCCAATATAAAATTTGCTACAATATCAATAGATTGATATTGTCCATGAATCCAAACCTTTTTTACCACTGTTTCGTTCTCCATAATCATATACTCCTATTCTCTTTTTATTTTATCACAAGAAGAATATGAAAAAAAGAATTTTAAAGAAAAAAATCTAGATTTATTTTCTAAATTTTAAATTTAAGAATTTAATTTTTAAAATAATCATAGACCTTTTCGATAATAAATTGGTGTTTTTGACTACCGAGAAATGTTTTATCTAATTTTTTACTTGACAACTTTTGATATTTTAATAAAAGAATCTTTCGCACCGATTCATCGATTTGTTGCTCTGTTATTTGCCCTTCAGCAATACTTTCTTTGATATAAGCAATCGCGCGTCCCAAATCCACTGGCATCAATAAAATATCTACCCCAGCTTGAATGGCACGTTCGTAAATTTCTTTTTCAGAATAATATTTAGTAATAGCACCCATATTAAGTGCATCTGTAACTACCAATCCTTGATATCCCATTTCCTCTTTCAATAACCCTGTAATAATTGCAGGGGATAAGGAAGCAGGTGTTTCATCATGACTGATACTTGGAACAGCCAAATGTCCAACCATAATGATATCAGCCCCAGCATCTATGGCTTTTTGAAAAGGAATCAAATCAGATGTGACAAGCTCTTCTTTTGTTTTAGAAATTATAGGCAAAACAGAATGTGAATCAGATATCGTACTCCCATGTCCTGGAAAATGTTTGTAAACTGCAATCACACCACTATCCTCTAGTCCATTGGCAAAGGCAATCCCCATTTCGGACACAGTTTTCGCATCTGACCCAAAACTTCGATTTCCAATTACTTGATTATTGAAATCACTTACAATATCTAATACAGGAGCAAAATCCATATTAATACCAAAAACCTGTAACTCCTCGCCTACTACCTTTCCAACTCCATAGCTCAATAAAGAATTGCGTGTACTACCTACCAGCTGCATAGGAGGAATTATAGTGACAGAGGCATCCTCTAGTTCCTGTAGTCGCTGTACCCTACCACCTTCTTGATCGACAGAAATAAACAGAGGAATTGTCGTTATACTTTCCATTTGATGAATTTGATTATATGTTTCTTCATAGCTTTTAAAATTATTTTTAAATAAAATAATACCACCAGGCTTATAATCCATTATTTGTTTGATTGTATTTTTCATTGTCTCACTGGAATAAGAAATCATAAACATTTGACCAATTTTTTCTTCTAAAGTAAGTTGTTCGATTTGAGTTTGAACTTTTTCTTCGTATAAGGTTTTTTCTATTTTTTGATAAGAATTATTGGACGTATTGACCATTTGAAATATACCAAAAAGCATCATGATTATAAAAATCGCCGCAAATAAGCTTTTTTTCATTTGCCTGTCCTCCTTTTTTTATTATAACCAATTGATACAAAATCAATAGAAAAAAAGTAGTTACTTTATTTTATATCCGCTTCTATCACCATATTTACAGCGTTTTGAATCACTTGAATTGATTGATTCAAGTATTTCGTTTCTTCCTCATTGAGCGGAATATGTATCTTCTTTTGTACTCCATTACGATTGACGATAGCAGGTGTTGAAATACAAATTTTATTTTTTTCATCATAACTAGAAACAGGTAAAATAATGTTTTTATCTTCTAAAATAGCACAAGTAATGCGAACCAAACACATTCCAATTCCATAATAAGTGGCACCTTTTTTTTGAATAATTTCATAAGCAGCATTTCGAACCTCTTCTTCCAGTTGTTTCTTTTCTGATTGTGTCAAAAAAGCATCAATTCCAGTAAGACCAATATTGGCATGACTCCACGCAACAAATTCACTATCACCATGTTCTCCCATCACAAAGACTTGAATATCTTTTGGGCATATTTGGATCTTTTCACTAATTAAATATTTTAACCGTGCTGTATCCAATGTTGTTCCTGATCCAATCACCTTATTCCCATCCAAACCTGAATATCGTAACGTCAAACAAGTCATTACATCCAAAGGATTGGTGGCTACCAAAAAGATCCCATCAAAACCATTCTGCATAACAGAATCAATAATGGATTTGAAAATACGACTGTTTTTATGAATCAAATCCATTCTCGTTTCCCCGACTTCTTGATTACTACCAGCCGCTATTACCACAATTTTAGCATCTTTACAATCAGCATAATCACCCACACAAACATTTACTTTAGAAGGGCTGTATGCAAGACAATGATTTAAGTCAGCTGCTTCTCCTTCAATTTTTTCTCGATTAATATCAATTAATATTAATTCATCTACATAGGTGTGCTGATTTAAAAGCGCATATGCATAGCTCATTCCAACATTTCCACATCCAATTAACACAATTTTATTTTTCATACAAATCCTCGCTTTATTTTAATATTCCCTTATATTATAACACGTATAATACTGGTTAGTAAATTGATGAAGGCCATATTATGATTTATACTATTGTCAATCAAGGAAGTTTGAAAAATACCTTCTAAAGGCTACTAAACTTAATCTCTTGTAGGAATTACTTCTCTTTACAATGACATTCTGGATTTTCACAAGTACAATTAGGATTATAACCACTGGCACATTCACCAGTACAAGTACATTCCCATCTTTTTAAAGTGGGAAATAACTTCATACAATATTCTTTCATTTCTTCATTAGTCATTCCTGCTTGTGAACCATATTGTGAACACATTTCTATATATTCTTCCATAGTAACTTTATCTATAAATTCCCCATTTTGATAGCAATATCTACAATAATCTGCATTAATACTTCCATCTTTATTTTTACCTAGTTGCGCATCTGAAGTTATAGGCATACCACAACTTTGACATATTTTATTTTCCATTTTATATTCCTCCATTCTGAAAAACAAATTATAATCATTATTTGTAAAGGATTAACTCAATTGTAACATATTTTTTGATCCAAATGTTGATATTGGTATAAGATATGCCATATTCTCTTATCAAATCTAGTTTCTTTTTCCCGATTCATATCAATTTACTATCTTTTTTTGTAATTTTCATCATAACCTATATGTTCCTATTTCATAGACACTTCCGTTTTCTAGGCATTTCTAGCTTTTCGTATCTATATTTCTATTCTAACACCATAAAGGACGAAATCTTATTTATACTACTTTAATCCTGTAAAATTTCCTAATTGTAGTTCAAAATACCCTTTTTATAGCCTGTAACAGCTGCAACTCTGGTATTGATAGGACCGTACTTCCTTCAAAAGAAAAGGAAATATTATTGAAAAACCTTAGACTTTTCCTAAAAATAATGGTATAATAGTTTATGACGATGAAAGGATATATATTATGGATGTAATAGATTTATTTGCAGGATGTGGAGGATTAAGTTTAGGATTCGAAATGGAAGGATTTAATATACCTTTAGCAATCGAAAAAGATGAATGGGCATCCGAAACATATAAAGCTAATCATAAAAACACAAAAGTAATTACTGCTGATATAACTCAAATATTAAATTTAGATGAACTTCTACCAGAAGATTTAGTTATAGATGGTATAATTGGTGGTCCACCTTGTCAAGGTTTTTCATTAAGTGGTAATAGGGACAAAAGCGATCCAAGAAACAGTTTATTTATGGAATTCGTAAGATTTGTTAAATATTATAAACCAAAGTTTTTTGTAATGGAAAACGTAACTGGTATTTTATCTATGAAAACTAAAAACAATGAAAGCGTAAAAGAACTTATTTTAAAAGAATATAATAAGGCAGGATATAATGTTAAAATTTGCAAATTAAATGCTGCAGAACATGGAGTCCCTCAAACAAGAGTAAGAGTAGTATTTATAGGTATTAGAAATGATATTGAATTTATTGAGGAAAAAATTGGACCTAAACCAACCTATTTAGGAGATCAACAAATTACAATTGAACAAGCAATTATGGATTTACCTCAAATAAAATCTGGTCAAGGAGAAGAAACTATGGATTACGCTACCAATCCTACAAACTCTTATCAAAAATGGGTTAGAAAAAATAGTAAACAGGTATATAATCACATTGCTATGCGTCATACAAAACGATTAATAGAAAGATTTGAGCAAATAGGATATGGTGAATCAGTTGCAAACGTTGCAGAAGAACATAAACAAAGAAAAAGAGGCGATGCATCTAAAGTTAGTGGAAAAATTTTCTCACAAAATAATATGAGACCTTATCCTAACAAACCATCACCTACTATTCCAGCAAGTTTCCAAAGTAACTTTATTCATCCATTCATTAATAGAAACTTTACAGCCAGAGAAGGAGCAAGATTACAGTCATTTCCTGATACATATATTTTTCACGGAAAAAGAACAACAATGTCTTGGGAAAAAAATTTATCTCAATATCAACAAATCGGAAATGCAGTTCCTCCATTACTGGCAGATGCAATAGCAAAAAACATACTTAAATATTTTAATTAAGTATGCTTTTTTATTTTTCAACATTTATGAGTCTACCTGGAGTGATAACATCTCTTTCAACAGCTATATCTGCAATATCAGAAATAATTTCATTATAATAATCTTGCAATACAGAATATTCAATTAATGACTGTTCATTACGTCTTAATACAAACATTTCATTTAATACATTATCATATCTTGCGGAAATAATTTTATCACTTCCGACCTGATTAGTTTCCATTAAAACATATGTTTTTGCATTTGGAGTTGCATTCTTAATAAGTTTACTTGAATATTGAACTTCGCCAAACATTGTTGCGTCTAAATAAGTTTTTACTTCTACAGCTACAATTGGTAAGATGATTTCAAATTCTTGATTCTCAATTTTCATTTTTACTTTTTTCCCAATACAAAAGTCTACATCTTTTTTCATAATATTAATTTTTAAATCATTACCTATTTTCATCCCAGCATAAATTCCTTTATTATATATACCCAATATTCCATTTTTAATATATTCATTGTCTTCAAATAAATATGAACTCAATTCCTCCAAAAAAGTTGATCTAAACTTTGATTGGGAAGTAATATTATTTTCACTCGTAAATTTATCAAGTTTTTTATAATACGCATTAATAATATTTGTTGCTTTTTTAAAATTATCTTCATCAGCTTTAGAAAAATCAATATCCAATAATTCCATTTTAGTTTTTAAATATTCATTTTGATAAAAATCTTCAATTACTTCTCCTAATCCTTTATAATTCGAATTAATTTTATTTTTAAAGTTGCTTTCATGAATTAATAACATATAATCACCATCTAAACTTATTATAACATGTATAATGTTGAACATAAAGTTTTGGATGATTAAATTTGAAATCTTTATGTTTTTTGTTATTATAACAAACATCGTTACAACAGGTATTTAGAGTACGTAAAAATGAATGTCTGCCATATAATTATTTATTAATTTGGTTGCAGATAATGGAAACTAATGAAAACATTAGAGTTCGGATGATTAAACGTGAGGAATATAGGTAATTTCCTATGATATTAACCGAAATATTATGAAAGTAAAATTTTATGAAACATATTTTAAGGTTTGATATTGCAAAAGGTAAAATATGTTTGTTATTTTATTGACCTTTTTTGCTTACAATTCAAAATTTTTCTTTATTTTTAACCATTTTTTTCCAATTTTAATTAAGATAAATTAAAGTATATTTTTCAAAGTTTAGAAATTTGCCACCTAGAAATTTTTTCTATTTTTCCTAGTCCTTACCTCAATAAGACAATCTATTTCCTCACAATATTGGTAGTATTCTATAAATGGAATTTTTGATTCTCTATATTGCACACCATTTAATAAAAAGTCACGTAATAATTTCAATTCTTTTACAGATAAATCATTCATTTTTGGGTATATCATATTAAATAATTGTTCATTATCACATTGTTTTTCTACATGGAAATCTATACCAATTTGTGGATTCTTAGATACTATTTTTATCATTTTTTTAGATAACTTTGTTAGTTTCTTTTTTTCTTTATTTTTCTGCAATACGTATCCATAACTAGCGATATATAAGGGACTCAATGTCCATGAAAAAAAGGTTATTAGTAGACCACCACAAATATTATGATACTTTTTCTTCATATTGTTCAAAAGTTCAATAACTATCACCATAATAAATTTATGCACTTAATATAATTATAATCCCTGTTCTATTTTCTTTTTCAATTTTTCATTTTCCATTTATAAAATGATGAATTTAGAAACCCCTATAGATTCAAGCAAAAACAAAAAGTGGAGCCTTTCGGCTCCTTCAGGGGCGGTTAGAGTTCACGCACTTCAAAGTTTATTTAAGTACTTTTACCTTTATTTTAATAGATTTAAAAATATTTAAATTTAACAAGTATTATATGAATTTTTAAATTTTGGTAGTTGATATATTCTTAACTACCTTTTTATGAATATTAATTATATCTTTATTATTTGTTGTTCAGTATCATCTACTATATCGTATCCCAATTTTTCATATGTCTTTTTTCTTCTTAAAAACATATTACGGGTTTTGGCAAAATTATCATCAACATAATCATAAATTAATATTTCTTTTTTGTTGTCATCTTTTCTATGTAATCTTCCTGCATATTGTGTTACCCTTGTTTGTCCAGAAATAGGCATAGTTAAGAATAATACGTCAAGTTTTGAATCATCGAATCCTTCACCAATATACGATCCTGTAGCAACTATAATTTTATTACTGCCAAGCTCATTGATTTGATTCGTTAGTTCTTCATAATGTTTAAGCACCTTTTTACCTATTCCACCATAATATTTGAAAATATTACTTGTATATTTAGAAAGTTTATCATAAATATAATTCATAAGTTCTAATCGTTCAGTTAAAATTAAAATGTTTTTTCCATTTTAATATTCTTTTTTTATATCCTTAATAATATTTTCACTACGTATAATATCCTTTGCTATTAAGTCATTAATTTCATTTAATTCATAATTATCAATATTAGGATTAGTAAAATTTAAATGGCTTTTCTTTACAATTACTTTCATTGGAATATTCAATTCTTTATTGAATTTCAAACTATCTACTTTATACCTAATATCACCACATTGCATTTTTATAATTGGTGTATGTCCATTTTCTCGCTCAGGAGTGGCAGAAATACCATAAACATATTTAGCATTTCCAGTATTTATTGTTTGTTCAAAAGTATATGCTGCTGTATGATGACATTCATCAATAATAATCATTCCATAATTTTTTGCAATATCTAACACTTCACCATTATTCCATATGGATTTTATACTAACAACATCAATTATATTGGTGATATTCTTCCTTTTACCACTTATTTCTCCAACCTCACTAATATTTAAGAACTCTTTAATTCTATCTTTCCATTGATTAAGTAGTTGTATTTTATTTACCAAAATTAAAGTGTTAACTTTTCGCTCTTCTATTATTTTACATCCTATAACAGTTTTACCAAATCCTGTCGGTGCACATAATATTCCATTATCATATTTTAGCAGGTTATCAAGAGCCTTTTGTTGCTCATCTCTTAAATTTCCGTTAAAAGTAACATCAATTTTATTTCCTTTAAAACGTTTATCAATTTTAATTATTTTAATATTATTCGTTTTACACAAACTTTCTAAGTATTCATACGTTCCTCTTGGCAATTTCAAATATTTGTCGTCTTCTTTACTACAATCGATAACCATCGGAATATTATATACAGACATTCTTAATTTTTGATTTTTGTAAAATTCAGGATTAGCAAAAGTCGCAAGTCTTCTAAAGCTATTTTTAACAATTGAGTTAAGATTAGCTTTATCGATATAAATCATATCATTTAAAATTACCTTAATACTTTTAGGATATTCTATATTATTTTTACATTTATCATTTACTTCTTTTTTCATATCGACTATCTCATGACCTATATCAATAGTTTCATTTGATAGTTTTTTAATTTTTTCAAAAACTTCGGTCTCTGTTAATTTATGAATAGAATTTAAATATTGTATTTGATCGTCATTAACTTGAATGAAATTTCTATCAACAAATATTGTGTTTCCATATTTAGATGGTTCATTTTGAAATGGTAGGGCTATTAAATTACCATATCCACCCTTTGGTAGCGTGTCTTGATTAGGAAACATTCTATCAAATGATGAAATAGAAATATTGCTTATTTCCATAGTCTTAGATAGCAATAGACTTCCCAATTTTCTGGCAGTTATTGCTTTAATATTTATATCAAAGAAAATCCAAATATGTAAACCCTTTCCAGATCTACTTCGTTCTATAGCGATCGGAATTTCATACTTATCACAGATATTAGCAAATGCTAACACATCACTCTTAATATCATTATTTGTATTTTTATTATCGAAATCTAAAACAAGAAAATAACAAGTATCATTTTCTAACAATGGATAAATTCCAATTGGATTATTTTCATACATATGCTTATAAATAACTTCCTTTGATAAAGGTTTATTTTCTCTGTATTGACAATTCTTACATTTTTTGCCCATTGTTTTATTACATATGCCTTTTTTCCATTCGTTTGCGCAGGCTGGAATATAATATTTAATGTTAGGATTATTTTTATCTATTGATAAATATGGGTAAACATCATCCCTACCTTTAAAATAACCCAAAAAGATTTTAACTTTCTCTTCTCGACTTAACGATAACTCATTTTTATTAATAGATGGCTTATTTAATTGCTTTTTCAATGATTCAACTTCACATTGAAGTTTTCTTATTTCTAACTCTTTTATATTTATTAATCTGATAATTTCATTATCACTCATAGGTTATACCTCAACTAACTCCAATGATGAAACAAATTCTAAAATTGATGTTATTGCTTCATCAATAGATATTTCAAGCCAATTATTTCTTGCCATACTGATCATAGATTTGAATTTGTTATTATAAAGGATAGACTCTAGGCTGCTTTTTAGATCAATTATGTTGTTTTCATCTATTAAAGTATCTTTAAATACTAATTTATCTAAATATTTAAAAAAACGATTATTACTAAAATTATTAGTATTGAATAAGTAATAAATATCAAAAATATCTTTATATCTTGTTGACGTAATACCAAACTTTAATAGAGATTTTATTTTTTCTACACATATCTGTTCTTTAGAATTTGCAAGTAACATTACAGTTTTAGAATAGTTACCTAAATCAAAACACAATTCATCTTGCTCTATATCCATATCTTTATGAACACCTATATCTAATTTTGTAGGAAAAACATTTCCAAAATTATCAGATATTTCAATAAATACTCTTTTTCCATCATAGTCTTGATGATGAAGTTTTTTTATTGGCAAAGTAATTTTTATTTTATGGATTTATGTCAAGTTTTTAGACACGAAAATCTTTAGTAATTTAAAATTTAA
>CARSXK010000002.1:28235-94230 GCA_949065595.1 uncultured Bacilli bacterium | reverse complement strand
ATTGGCGGTTCTACTGCCATATCCCATGTTTTAAATTTTAACTAGCACAACGCGTAATATTATTTTAAATAATGGTATACTGTAATGCAGAGTAAGTCAGGATTAAAAATTTGCAATATAAACAAATTTTTAATAGAAGTGATTGTTTGTCAAATAGTACTGTATATGTTACAATGACAAAGGTGACTTTTATGAATTATATTTTATTGTTGGATAAACCTAAAGATTATACCAGTCGTGATATTGTAAATATAGTAGGCAAAAAATTAGGAACCAAAAAAATAGGACACACAGGGACTTTGGATCCTATTGCAACAGGGGTACTTGTATTATGTGTTGGCAATGCTACAAAGATGGTAGAAATCATTACTGCTTTAGAAAAAGAATATATTGCGGATATTATTTTGGGTACAAAAACAGATACAGGAGATATAACTGGTAATGTTGTAGAAGAACAAATGGCTATTTATAGCAAACAGGAAATTGAGCAAGCTTGTCATAAAATGATTAAAACATATGAACAAACGGTTCCTATTTATTCTGCAGTCAAGGTGAATGGCAAAAAATTATATTCCTATGCGAGAGAAGGAAAAGATGTACAATTGCCAACCCGTGAAGTTACCATTCATTCGTTAGAGTGCCTTGGGGAGCCTGTTTATGAAAAAGGTAAGACGATTATTCAAATTCGCACCCTAGTAAGCAAAGGTACTTATATTCGAAGTTTAATAGAAGATTTGGCATGTACATTGCATACAATTGGAACGATGTCCTCCTTGAGGAGAATCAAACAGGGGGAATATTATATAGAAGATTGTAATACATTAGAGGATATTGAGTCTGGAAATTTTCAATTGCATAATTATTCTCATATTTTATCCAAATATCCAGCCATTACTGTGGATTCTTATTTAGAAAAAAGAATTCGAAACGGTTCCATTTTAGAAAATCGATATCAGACGAGTGTTATTTTATTTCAAGATCAACATAAAAATCCTTTAGCACTTTATCGAGTATATGAAAAGGATAACACAAAGATAAAACCATGGAAAATGTTATAGCTAAAAAAGTATTTCGAAAAACCATAGAATTGTGTATTTTTTTGCTTGTATCTACATAGAATTATATGGTATAATACAAATGGCTTTTTCAAATAAACACATTATGGATTGTAATGCCGAGTGCCAGCAGGTGGTGTTATTTCGAAATAATGGAAGAAAATAACAAAAGGAGGAATGAAATATGGCAGTAGTGTCAATGAGTTATTTACTAGAGGCAGGTGTTCACTTTGGTCATCAAACCAAAAGATGGAACCCCAAAATGAAAGAGTATATTTTTACAGCAAGAGATGAAATTTACATTATCGATTTACAAAAAACAGCAAAAAAAATCGAAGAAGCATATGCAGCATTAAAAGCAATTGCAGAACAAGGTGGAAAAGTACTTTTTGTAGGAACTAGAAAACAAGCAAGTGAAGCAATTAAAGAAGAAGCACTTCGTTCAAATTCTTATTATGTTTCAGAAAGATGGTTGGGTGGAACTTTAACAAACTTTAAAACCATTCGTAAAAGAGTAAAACGTTTGGAAGAAATCGAAAAAATGGAACAAGATGGAACATTCGATTTATTACCAAAGAAAGAAGTAATTGGTCTTAAAAAAGAATATGATAAATTAAATAAAATTTTATGTGGTATTCGTGAAATGACCAAATTACCAAGTGCTTTATATATTGTGGATCCTTCTAAAGAAGATATCGCAATTAAAGAAGCAAGAAAATTAAACATTCCTGTATTTGGAATTGTTGATACCAATTGTGATCCAGACATGGTTGATTATGTAATCCCTGGAAACGATGATGCGATTCGTGCTGTTAAGTTAATCACAGGTGTTATGGCGAATGCTGTTGTAGAAGCAAATGGTGGAAAATTAGTAGATTATGTCAAAGAAGATGACAAAAATAGTAGTGCAGAAGCCATTATGGAACGTGCAGTAGAATCTGTAAAAAGAAAAGAAGATAGACCTAGAAGATTTGAAGGAAAAAATAATCGTAACGATAAATTTCATGGAAATCATAAAAATGTAAATTCAGATAATAAAAAATCTTTCGAAAAAACTGAAGTAAAAACAGAAAGTCCAAAAGCTGAAGTTGTAGAAAAAGTAGTTGAAAAAGAAGAAGCCAACCAAGACTTGTCTACACTAACAGTAACTGAACTTCGTGAAATGGCAAAAGCGAAGGAAGTAAAAGGATATTCAACAATGAAAAAAGCTGAACTTTTAGAAGCTTTAAAATAAAAAGAAAGATGATATATTCATCTTTTTTCATAAAAAGGAGGAAATTTATGATAAGCGCAAATTTAGTAAAAGAATTAAGAGAAAAATCTGGTGCAGGAATGTTAGATTGTAAAAAAGCATTAGAAGCAAACAATGGAGATATTAATGCTTCTATGGATTGGTTAAGAGAAAAAGGCATCTCAAAAGCTGCCAAAAAAGCAGATCGTATAGCTGCAGAAGGTTTGGCAAGTATTTTAGTAAAAGGAAATGAAGCTGTAATTGTGGAAATCAATTCTGAAACCGATTTTGTTGCAAAGAATGAAGAATTCACTGGAATGGTTTCAACTGTTTTAGAAGTATTAATGAATGGAAATGTTTCAACAGTGGAAGAAGCATTGGAACTTTCTTGTGAGGATGGGACCTTAAATGATTTAATTGTAAATAAAACTGCTAAAATAGGGGAAAAATTATCATTGAGAAGATTTGCAAAAGTAAGTAAAGCAGATCATGAATTCTTTGGAGAATATATTCATATGGGTGGAAAAATCGCTGTTTTGACGATCATTGATGGTGGA
This sequence comes from uncultured Bacilli bacterium, assembly GCA_949065595.1. Classification (GTDB taxonomy): domain Bacteria; phylum Bacillota_I; class Bacilli_A; order RF39; family UBA660; genus UBA5026. Next base: position 91,387 of record CARSXK010000002.1, on the reverse strand, counting down.
AATAGTGAGGTAGCTAAGGATGTGGCAATGCATGCAGCTGCAATGAAACCAGAATATGTGAAAAAGGAAAATGTACCAGCAGAACAATTGGAAAAAGAAAGAACTGTTTTAAAAGAACAGGCTATTAATGAAGGAAAACCAGCTGATATTGCTGAAAAAATGGTTGAAGGTCGTATTCAAAAATACTACAAAGAAATTTGTTTGGAAGAACAACCTTTTATCAAAGATGGGGATATTTCTGTTGGAACTTATGTCAAGAACAACAATGGAACGATTATCAATATGATTCGCTATGAAGTTGGCGAAGGGATTGAAAAAAGAGAAGAAGATTTTGCAGCTGAAGTTGCAAAACAAATCAACGGATAAGAGCTTTGCTCTTTTTCATTTTCTAAAAATGTGTTATGATAAATATTAGGTGATATTGTGGACTTATCGGAAAAACAAAAATTGAAACAATTAGATCGTGTTGCTGTTAGAAAATTATGGCCTTATTTTACCAAGGATGATATTGCCCTATACGATAATGGTTATATTGGATTTCATCCTGATGTTTCGGATGAAATCGTTGACGAAATTGTATCAAATGTGGAATTGCTTGATGAATTTATGCACCAGTACTATCAGACTGTAAAACTCGATTTTCATCATCAATCGGAACGTGGATGTTATATTCTTTCTAGTATATTTTGTCTTGCCAATCCTTCTTGGCACCTGATTCAAGGTGTTTTCGATTTTGAAGATAAAAATCAGGTATATTACCATTCTTGGTTAAAAAAGGGCCATATTATTTTTGATTGTGCCATGAGAGTGGTAACCATAGATTCCCTGTATGAAGAGTTTTTTCTTTCTAAATACTGTTATCAGAAAGAGCAATTAATCGCTTTATTGGAACAAACAGGCATGTTTACTTATTATGAAGAAGATTTAAAAAATGGATGTGTGAATCCAATTGGTCAAATGTTTTATTATAGAACAGAAAAGGCCAAACAAACAGGTTCTGAAATAGTACAGAAATTAGAAACATTTTTACAAGATAAAACCAAACATATTTCTTGAATATTTAGAATGACTATATTATAATAATATTATAGGAGGATAGAATGGAACAAATTTTAGAAGAAACAGAATTTAGAATGAAATCAGCCATTGAAAGCTTGGAAAAAAGATTATTAAATATTCGTGCTGGAAGAGCCAATCCTGCGATTTTGGATCATGTTATGGTATCTTACTATGGAGTTGATACGCCTTTGAAACAGTTGGCTACCGTATCGATTCCAGAAGCAAGACAATTGTGCATCAAACCATTTGATAAATCCAGTATTGGATTAATTGAAAAAAGTATTTATGAGGCCAATATTGGCTTGACACCTAATAACAATGGTGAAACAATTATCTTAAATATTCCAGCACTTACAGAAGAAACAAGAAGAGATTATGTCAAACAGGCTAAAACAATTGCAGAAGAAGCGAAAATTGCGCTTCGTAATATAAGACAAGATGCCAATAATGATGTAAAGCATTTGGAAATTCCAGAAGATGATATGAAATCTTTACAAGATGAAATACAAGAACTGATTCAAAAATACAATAAAATTGTAGAAAATTGCGCAAAAGAAAAAGAGCAAGAATTGATGAGCATATAAACTTTGCTCTTTTTTCTTCCTGTTTGATTAAATTTATGTTAAAATGAATAAAGGTGAGCAATATGGAGCAACGTAATCGTAGTGAACTTAGAAAAAAAATAATGACAATTTTATATCAAATCAATGTATACCAAAACAATAAAATACAATATGATACGGATTCGATTATCAAAGAAGTTGTCGAAATTGATAATGAATTTGTCAAAGAGATGGTATATGGTGTAATAACCTATAAAAGGGAAATCGATCAACTTGCCAATACTTATTTGGAAGGTTGGACAATTGATCGTTTAGGGAATACAGATTCTGCGATTTTAAGACTTGGTATTTATGAATTAATGTATACAGATACACCAGATATTGTTTGTATTAATGAAGCAGTGGAACTTGCCAAATTATATAGTGATGATAGTGTAAGAAAAATGATTAATAGTGTACTAGACAAAATATATCATAATAAATAGGAGAATTTATGGACGATAAGTATTTAACTGTTACCGCTCTTACACGGTATTTAAAGTATAAATTTGATAGTGATTCCAACTTAAGAAATATTTTTTTACGTGGAGAGATTTCCAATTTCAAGTCTCATACAACAGGGCATTTATATTTTTCCATCAAAGATGAAAATAGTAAAATCAATGCCATCATGTTTCGTACCCATGCTTCTAAATTGAATTTTGTTCCTGCAGAAGGAATGAAAGTACTTGTAACAGGTACAGTTAGTGTTTATGAAGCAACTGGAAATTATCAAATCTATGTAGAAGATTTAATAGAAGATGGAATTGGAAATTTGTATGTTGCCTTTGAAGCATTGAAAAAGAAATTGGAAGCAGAAGGTTTATTTGATTCTAAATATAAAAAAGAAATACCTAAAATTCCAGAAAAATTAGGAATTATTACTGCATCTACAGGGGCAGCAGTCCGTGATATTATATCTACAATTCGAAGGAGATTTCCTTTATGTGAAACGTATTTATTTCCCTGCTTGGTACAAGGTGAAAATGCAGCAGCTGATATTGTTCAAAAAATCAAACAAGCCAATACTTATAATTTAGATGTCTTGATTGTAGGTCGTGGTGGTGGTGCCTTTGAAGATTTGAATTGTTTCAATGATGAAGAAGTGGCACGTACCATTTTTGCATCTGATATACCTATTATTAGTGCAGTTGGACATGAAATTGATTATACCATTGCGGATTTTGTTGCTGATTTGAGAGCGCCAACGCCAACAGGGGCAGCAGAGCTTGCTGTTCCTAGTTTGATGGATTTGAAACATAGAATGACACAGTATCAAATTCGTTTGAATGAAAGTATTATGAAAAAAGTAAAAATGCAAAAATTATATTTAGAAAGTTTCAAGAGTTCATTTGTCATTAAAAATCCAATGTTGCTTTTTGAAAATAAAAAACAAAAATTGGATATAATGTATGAAAAATTAATGCATGGAATGCAAAAGCTATTAGAAAAAAAGCAGTTTTCCCTTAAACAATTTCAAACGCATTATATTCTTTGCAATCCAAAACAACTGTATGAACCTTATCAAATAAAATTAAAAAATACAATTGAAAAATTGGAATTACTGAATCCTCTTGGTGTTTTAAAAAGAGGTTATACACTCACATATCATAATAATACCTTACTTCATAGTGTTAAAAAAATTGAAAAAGGAGCCTCTATTCAGATTAAAATGATGGATGGTGCAATCGTCGCAAATGTGGAAGAGATTATAGGAGGATAATATGGCAAAAGAAAAAAAATTTGAAGAAAACATAAAAGAATTAGAAGAAATTATCAATGCTTTAGAAACAGGAGAAATTGATTTGGATGAGTCGATTTCAAAATATACGATGGCTATGCAATTGGTAAAAGAATGCGATTCTAAATTAAAAGATATTGAAACACAAGTAAGTAAAATTGTGTTAGAAACAGGAGAAACAGAGGATTTTGAACCAATTGACAATTAATACCTTATTGGGTATTTTTTTCTTGTTTAAAAAAATAATGTGTATGCATAATAATAATGTAGTCTGCCAAAGAAGGAGATGTAAAAATGATTTTTAAAAAATTTAAAAAATCAGCAACATTATTACTTCTTTCATTATTTATTATGCCATTTCAAGTCTTTGCTTATTCAGAATATCTAATTCCTGGTGGCGAAAATATTGGAATTCAAATTCATTCAAAAGGTATTTTAGTAGTCGGTGTCTATGAAGTCAACGGAACATATCCTGCAAGTGATGCAGGACTCATGTTGGGAGATAAAATTGTGCAAATCAACGGTGAAAACGTTGAAAATATTAATGATATGGTTGCTAAAATCAATGCTTCGGAGTCACTGTCTTTAAAAATAACATATGAAAGATCCAATAAAACTTTAAGTACCACTTTAAATATTGTTAAAGAAGAGGATGTATTTAAAACAGGTTTATATGTTAAAGATAGTATTACAGGAATTGGAACATTGAGTTTTATTGATCCAAATACTAAAATATTTGGCGCTTTAGGACATGAGATAACAGAGAAAAATACAGGAAAAATTTTAGAAGTAAAAGATGGAAAAATCTTTGATGCTTCTGTTACAAGTATTGACCGTAGTGAAGAAGGAACTCCAGGGAGCAAGAATGCAAAGTTTGATATGACAAGTCAAAATGGTACCATCAAAGAAAACACAGAAAGTGGTATTTTTGGTATCTTTACGGGCGAAATTCCAAACAAAAAATTATACAAAGTAGCTTCTTTTGAAGATGTTAAATTAGGAGAAGCCAAATTATTGACTGTAATTGCAGGAAATGAAATTGGTGAGTATGATATTCAAATTTTAAAAGTTAACAATAATGCAAAACAAAAAACCAAAAATATTTTATTTGAAATTACAGATTCTAAATTATTAGAACAAACAGGTGGTGTAGTACAGGGAATGAGTGGTTCTACAATTATACAAGGAGATTATATTGTAGGTGCTGTTACCCATGTCGTTGTCGATGCGCCTAATAAGGGTTATGGAATTTTAGTTGTAAATATGTTGGAAGAAGCAGAAAATTAGAATCATTTGGTTCTAATTTTTCTTGTATCTCGTACTATTTTATACTATAATAGAAATAGAATTGAGAGGTAACAAGATGGAGAATTCAAGTCTACAAATTCCAAATCATGTCGCAATTATTATGGATGGCAACCGTAGATGGGCAAAACAGCATGGTTTATCTAATACAGAAGGACATCGCGCTGGGGTGGATCAAATTAAGGAATTAAGTCAGTATATTTTTCAAAAAGGAGTAAAGATATTAAGCATTTTTGCTTTTTCTACAGAAAATTTTAAAAGGAGCCAAAAAGAAATCGATTATTTAATGAAATTATTTATTCATGCTTTTCAAAACGAATTTCAATTTTATAAAGATAAAAATATTCGTATTGTATTTTCAGGAAGAAAAGAGCCATTAACTGATAAAGTTTGGGCATCAATGCAAGAAGTAGCAGAAAGTACGAAACATAATACTGGTGGAATTTTAAATATTTGTCTGAATTATGGTGGGCATATTGAAATAATAGATGCTTGTAAAAAAATATGTGAAGATGTGTCTTTTAATAAGCTTAATTTAGAACAATTGGATGAAGAAATGTTTAACCAATACTTATATCAGAATTTGGATCCGATTGATTTTTTAATTCGAACAAGCGGAGAACAACGCATCAGTAATTTTATGCTATGGCAACTTTCTTATGCAGAGTTCTATTTTTCTAAAACCTTTTTTCCCGATTTTGATGCAGCACAATTTGATATTGCTCTTTTAGAATATCAAAAAAGAAACCGTAAATTTGGAGGTGGGGACAATGATTCGAAGAACCATTAGTGCATCTGTTGCCCTTCTTATTATAGTACCCCTTTTTCTGATTGGGGGAATTCCTTTTACAATTGCGATTTATATCTTATCCATTCTTGGATTATGGGAATTTTTACGTATGATGGAAAGTGAAAAAGAATTGCCTATTTTTATTGGTTTTATCTCTTATATCGCACTTACTTTTTTGGTACTTGGGAATCTATCTTCTAATACTTTATTATTTACCATTGATTATCGTATTCTTGCTGGATTATTTTTGGTATTTTTGCTTCCTACTGTTTTGTATCATGAGAAAAAAATTTATAATATAACTGATGCTTTTTATTTAATCGGTGGTATATTCTTTTTGGGATCTAGCTTTTCATTTATTATTTCTTTAAGACACTATCAAATGAGTATTTTGTTTTACTTGTTTTTAATAACTGCTATTACAGATACATATGCTTTAATTACAGGTAAATTAATTGGAAAAAGACAATTCACATCAATTTCGCCAAATAAAACATGGGAAGGAACGATCGGTGGTACTTTTTTTGGAGTCTTTGTTGCAGTTACTTTTTATCATACCATTGTAGATTCAACCTTGGCATTTTCCATTTTGATTCCAGTGACGCTTTTTCTATCCATTCTTGGACAATTTGGTGATTTGGTATTTTCTGCAATGAAACGTTATTATGGAAAAAAAGATTTTTCTCATATCATGCCAGGGCATGGAGGTATTTTAGATCGCATGGATAGTATTATATTTGTAGTACTTGGTTTTGTTTTCTTTCTTTCCCTTATATAGAAAAGAGGTAATTATGACGCTCATTTATTTTATCTTTGTATTAAGTGTAACTATTATGGTTCATGAACTAGGGCATTTTCTATTTGCCAAAAAAGCAGGTATTTATGTATATGAATTTTCCCTTGGGATGGGACCTAGAATTTTTCATTTTAAACGAAAAAATGATGAAACAATTTATGCAATTCGCTTATTTCCAATTGGAGGCTTTGTTAGTATGGCGGGGGAAGATTTGGAAAGTGATGATGCCATTCCTGCCAATCAACAGATGTGTAATAAACCTTGGTTTCAAAGATTTATGACCATATCGGCTGGGGTATTATTTAATTTTATCCTTGCCATTGTTCTTTTATTTGTGGTTGCGCTTATCCATGGTACACCTGCGACTAAACCTTATATTGATACACTCGATTCCACTTATCCCATTGCAGATACGCAAATTACATCTGGTGATTTGATTGTGAAAATCAATGATAACAAAATTCGTTCTATGGATCGCTTATTATTGGAATTACAGGTTCATACAGGAGAAACACTTTTGATTACGGTGAAACATGAAAATGGTGAGATAGAAACCGTATCTGTCAACCCTGTTTTAACGGAAGAGGATGGTGTGAAGGGATACCGCTATGGATTTACCTTACAAAATGAAACAGAATCAGGCTTTTTAGCATCCATTCGTTATGCTTTTGCAAAAACAGGTAGTTTGGTAGAACAAATGGGTTTGATTATTGGTTATTTATTTACAGGAAAACTCAGTTTGGATAATCTAGCAGGACCAGTTGGTATTTTTAACATTGTAGGAGAAACAGCCAAAGCAGGGTTTATCAATTTATTATATTTGATCGCTTACCTATGTATCAATGTTGGGTTTATCAATTTTATTCCGTTACCTGCTTTTGATGGGGGAAGGCTTTTATTTTTGGTGATTGAAAAAATAAAAGGAAGTCGTATTAGTCCAAAAGTTGAAAATATGGTTCACAGTGTTGGATTTATATTGCTCATGATTTTAATGGTATTTATTACTTATCATGATATCATTCGTTTGTTTCAATAAAGGAGTGTTGAAATGCAAGGACAAATTGAAGAAGTGCTTGTATGTTGTAAATATTATGATACCATTTTAAATTTTCATTATTCTTTATATGATGATATTACAGAGAAATTGATTTCTGCATATCAAGAATACTTATTTCAAATTGATGTTATTGATTCCAAAAAATTGGATATGGCGAAACAACTGGATCAAGTGATGTATGTTTATGTGACTTCACCTAGTTTTTATCGGTTTGTGCAAAATTATTATCGAAAAGATATAAGCATTTCCTTTGGGGATATTATGGATGTCATTGCCTTATATCATGATTATATTAAAATAGAAATTAAATTTCCCATAACAACAAAATGGATTTAGTTTCTTTTTTTTTACTTTCAAGAAGGAAATCAATTTTCTTGATACTATATTAATAGTGAGGAGGTGAATTATGAATCAAAAAGTCAAAAGATATCTATATCATTATCGGAAAGAATTAGGAATTGGAATGGTCTGCTTTTTTACTTGTTTTTTATTTTTATTGATTTTATTACCCAAATCCAAAGCGAGTAGTGAAAGTATTGATGAAACAGTTGTTCCTACACCCATCGGTTCCCATTTAGAAGAATCATCAAAACCGGATGATATCATTCGTGTGGATCTCAAAGGAGCAGTGGCAGCCCCAGGGGTTTATGAGATGAGAGAAGGTTCTCGTGTAAATGATGTTATTTATCAAGCAGGTGGGACTTTAGAGAATGCTGATTTATCACGTATTAATTTGAGTAAACATATAGAGGATGAAATGGTGATTATTGTATACACCAAAGAAGAAATGGCAGCATATCAAAATGCACAAACCAAAATAGAATATGTCTATATAGAGCCAGAATGTACCTGTCCTGATGATGTCAATGATGCTTGCATTGAACCTAAACCAAGTCATCCAGATGCAACACTATCTGAAAAAATATCATTGAATGAAGCAACACAAAAGGAATTGGAAATGTTATCTGGAATTGGAGAAGCCAAGGCCAAAATTATAATTGAGTACCGTGAAAACAAACCATTTGAAACAATTGAAGAGTTAAAGGATATCAAAGGAATTGGAGAAAAGATTTTTGAAAAAATCAAAGATTATATTACGATATAGTATTTTTTTCAGTGTTGTCTTTTTGGCAATTATTTTGCGAATTATTTGTTTTCAAACAATATATACAAAGGAAGATACCCAGATGAAAGGAGTGCTTCTTTCTTACCAAATAGATGGAAATAGGCTTAAGTTAGTATTACAAGCCAAAGAAAAAATAATGGTTCAATATACATTTTCTACAGAACAAGAAAAATTAGATTTTAAAAATCAATATCGTTTGGGTTATCAAATAGAAGTGAATGGTATTTTAAAACAACCTTCTAGTAATCGTAATTTTCATTTATTTCATTATCAAAATTATTTAAAATCCAAGCAAATATTTTGGATAATGGATGCGACTTTTATTGATTTGGTAGGAAAAAATTTGAGTTTTTTTTATCAATGGAAAGATAAGATTTATAAACAAATAGACAAAAGAAAAAATGGACTTTATTTTAAATATTTACTATTAGGTGATTCTAGTGAAGTGGATTCTGATTTTAAGGAGAGTGCACAAGTGCTTGGCATTAGCCATTTATTTGCCATTTCAGGTATGCATATTCATTTATTGGTAGGTATGCTGCTATGGATTATGAAAAAGGGGATTCATAAAGAGTGGATGCAAGGTATTCTTTTATTCCTTTTTTTATCTTTTTATAGTTTTCTTACCAACTTTTCACCTTCCGTAGTAAGAGCAAGCTCCTTTTTTATCCTTTTATGGATGAAAAAACTTTGGAAATGGAAGGTATCTTCTTTTTTTCTATTATTCCTTATTTGGATTTTAATGCTTATTTATAATCCTTATTATTGTTTTCATTTGGGTTTTCAATTTAGTTTTTTAATCAGTTTTTCTTTGTTATATTTTAGCCGATTTCAACAGAAACAAAGTTATTTAAAACAAATATTTCAAACTTCATGGATTTCTTTTTGGATGGGTGTTCCTATTATGATTCGCAATTTTTTCCAAGTGAATTTTTTAACACCTATATGGAATTTGTTTTTTGTTCCATTTGTGTCTTTACTTTTATTTCCCATTTGTGTGATTTGCCTTTTTTGCCCTTATCTTTATTTTCTAATGGATGGGTTGCTTTTCATTTTGAATACCACTATGGAATTTGCCAATCAGTTTTCTTGTTTCACGTTTTCTTTTGCGTATATTTCTTTACCTGTTTTCTTTTGTTATTATATCATTATTGTTTTTGTTTTAGCCTCATTTTTAAAAAAGCGATACAAACCATTTCTTTTTTTCATAGGCATCCTATGTCTTCATTATCATATAGCATTTTTTAATCCTCATTTTATTTTGACGATGATTGATGTGGGACAAGGGGATTCTACGTTAATGAGATTTCCTTATAATCAAGGAAATATATTAGTGGATACTGGGGGATTGATTTCCTACCAGGAAAAACCATGGCAAAGAAGAAAAAGCAATTATTCCATTGGAAAATCTACATTGATTCCATACTTGCGTTCTGTTGGCATTCATTGTCTTGATTATTTGATTTTAACCCATGGCGACTACGACCATATAGGGGAAGCAGAGACATTATTGGATCAGTTTTGTGTCAAACAAATTGTAATGAATTCTGGGAATCTAAATCAAAATGAGGAAAAAATTTATTCAAAAGCAAAAGAAAAACAAATTCCTGTTTTTTTTCTTTCTAATGGAAAAATAGAAATTGGAAAGAATACACTTTATTTTTTGAATACACAAAATCGGACAAATGAGAATGAAGATAGTTTAATTGTGTATACAAGAGTGTATCAATCGAATATATTATTGATGGGAGATGCAGGAGAAGAAGCAGAAAAAAAACTATTAGAAACTACATGTTTGCCAAAAATTGATATTTTAAAAGTAGGACATCATGGTTCTAAAGGCAGTACATCCTCACAGTTTTTAAATCAAATTCGTCCAAAGTACGCCTTGATATCAGCAGGCGTCAACAATCGTTTTTCCCATCCTCATTTTGAAACACTAAATCGTTTAAAAGATAGTATTATTTACACCACTCATATTCATGGAATGATTGAATTTAAAATTTATCGTGATGTACAAATAAAAACACGTTATGTGGCTCGCTAATCGCAAGTTAGCGTTTATATAGATTAAGGAACTGCATGGTTCCTTTTTGATTGGTGTCTTTCAATCAAATTTTTCATCAAATCATATTCATAAATTGGCTTCTTTTTCTCATAATAGTAGAGGTGATATTATGCAAATCAGACTTGGCTATGTTGCTTTACCAGTTGCGCTACCACTGACATCATCTTCTACAGTAACATATTCGCACTACCAGAAGCTTGGAAAAAAAAGAGGAAATGAGAAAATTCATCAAACGATTTTATCTAATTTAGATGCTTTTCAAGAAATTTTAAAATACAATGTGTGCAATGGCATTACCTTTTTTCGTATGACTTGTAATTTGATTCCACTTGGAACACACCCTGATGTATCATATGAAGTATGGAAACCTTATCAAAAAGAATGGAATGCGATAGGGTCTTATATACAAAAAAATCAATTGCGCATTGATTTGCATCCTGATCAATTTTGTGTACTGAATAGTGTAAATCCTGCTGTTGTAGATCAAACAATTCATATCCTTCAGTTTTATCAAGATATGTTACAAGCAATGCATCTGGATAGTATTTTGATTTTACATATTGGAAGTAGTGTGGGTGGAAAGAAAGAAGCCATGCGGCGATTTGAAGAGAATTTTAAACGGTTGAATCCAAAATTACAAAAAATGATAGTTTTGGAAAATGATGATAAAACCTTTAATATTCGTAATACTCTTTCTTTATGCGAAAAGCTTAAAATTCCTATGGTACTGGACTATCATCATTATAAGTGCAATCACAATCATGAAAAAATAGAGGATTATATAGAGCGTATTTTTGCCACTTGGTCAGATCGTTTTGAAAATCCGAAAATTCATATGTCTTCTCCTAAAAGTAAAAAAGAAAAACGAAGTCATCATGATTATATTAATAGTAATGATTTTATTGATTTTTTAAAGAAAATTCAATTTACAAATCAAGATTTTGATGTTATGATAGAAGCCAAAATGAAAGAAGAAGCATTGTTTCGTCTTGTAAGAGAGTTGAAATATAAAACAGAATATTCATTTGTCAATGAAACAACTTTTTTAATTTAAAAAAAAGGAAATTGAAAAGTTTTGTCGTATATTATAAATAGGAGAGTGTTATGATGGAAAATACATATCAATTATCAGAACAACAAATCAATCATATTCGCGAATCTGTTGATATTGTGGACATCATATCTAGTTATATTCCTTTGGTTGCGAAAGGAAAGAGTTTTTTTGGGGTATGTCCATTTCACGATGACCATTCTCCAAGTATGAGTGTATCAAAAGAAAAGCAAATATATCGATGCTTTTCTTGTGGTGCTGGGGGAAATGTTTTCAAATTTGTGATGGATTATGAAAATATTCATTTTTTAGAAGCAGTAAAGCTACTTGCTGATAAAGTGGGGATTCCAGTACAAATTGAAACAAGTCGTGCTTCAGTACCCCAAAAATACCAATCTTATTATGAAATATATGATTTGGCCTTTAAGTTTTATCAAAATAACATCAATACTACTATGGGAAAAGAGGCAAAAAACTATTTGGACAAGCGTGGTATCCATTCTGATATCATCAAAGAATTTGGAATCGGCTTATCTTTAAAAAATACAGAAATGTTAACCAAATTGCTTTTGAAAAAAGAATACCCATCCAAGTTGCTTTTAAAAACTGGATTGGTCAATGAAAATGAAAAAGGATTTCACGATGTATATTATAACCGTATCATGTTTCCACTTTGGGACTTGGAAGGAAAAGTCATTGGATTTAGTGGGAGAATTTATCAGAGTAATGACACTGCCAAATATGTCAATACAAAAGAAACAGAAATATTTAAAAAAGGGGAACTTCTCTACCATTATCATAGCGCTAAAAATGAAGCAAGAAAAATTGGACAAGTTATTGTAATGGAAGGATTTATGGATGTGATTCGTGCCTTTAGTGTTGGAATTACCAATGTAGTAGCAACTATGGGAACCGCTGTGACCAAGGAACAAGCGTTGTTACTCAAACGAATGGCGAAAGAAGTAGTTCTTTGTTTTGATGGAGATGATGCTGGGGCAAAAGCAACAATGTCATGTTCCAATGAATTACTCAAGATAGATGTAACACCTAAAATTATTCGTTTGGAGGAAAATTTAGACCCAGATGAATATATTTTGAAATATGGAAAAGAAGCTTTCTTTAGGAAATTGGAAAATCCTATGAATGTTATGGATTTTAAACTCAATTATTTAAAGAATAAGAAAGATTTTTCTAGTAATAATGATATTGCAGATTATGTCAAAGAAGTTTTAAAAGAACTCGAAAAAACGGATGACGTGGTTTTGAGAGAACTGACCATTCAAAGGCTCAGTCAAGAAACCCATTTGGAAGAACAATTTTTAAAGGATCAAATGAAACAGGTTGAAAAACCAGTAGTGATTACTTCAAAAAAACAAAATATAAAATTGACCAAATATGAACAAGCAGAAAAAAATCTTATTTATTATATGTTGGAATCATCTGAAGTGATTCAGTTGTATCAAAAACATATTACATATATGCCAACCAAAGCATATCGATTGTTGGCAATTCAAATCGCTTGTTTTTATCAAGATTATCATAGATTTAATATAGCGGACTTTATGACTTCTATACAAAAAGATGAAACACTTACGCAAACATTAAATGAAATATTGGATTTGAACTTGAAAGAAGAATATACACTAGATGAAATCATGGATTATATTAAAACCATTCATGAATATGGTGTAAAATTTCAGTGCAGACGATTAACTGAAATGCTAGGGATGGAAATTGATCCAATGAAACAAGCTGAAATTGGACAAAAAATAGTGGAATTAAGAAAAACAGAAATGATGGATAGGGGATAAGAATATGATAAATGAAATTAAAACATTTGAAGAAAGAAAAACAGAATTGGTAAAAAAAGGAAAAGAAAAGGGATTTATTACTTATGAAGAATTAGCAACATCTTTAAAAGGACTTGAATTAGATGCAGATGCATTGGATGAACTATATAACTTGTTCAATGAAAATAGTATTGCAATTGTATCAGAAGAAGAATCTAGTGGCGAAGAAGGCAATGCGGATAGACTGTTATTAGATGACAACACTTTAACTAAGGATTTGACTATTAATGATCCTGTTCGGATGTATTTGAAAGAAATTGGTCAAATTAAATTATTGTCGATGGAAGAAGAACTACAACTTGCAGATCGTATTTTGTCAGGTGATCCACAAGCAAAAGCAACATTAGCAGAAGCCAACTTGCGTTTGGTGGTAAGTATTGCGAAGCGTTATGTAGGACGTGGGATGTTATTTTTGGATTTGATTCAGGAAGGTAATATTGGTCTTATGAAAGCTGTAGATAAATTTGATGTAACCAAAGGATACAAATTTTCAACCTATGCAACATGGTGGATTCGTCAAGCCATTACTAGAGCGATTGCGGATCAAGCAAGAACCATTCGTGTTCCTGTTCATATGGTTGAAACCATTAATAAATTAGCGCGTATTCAACGTCAACTTACTTTGGAACTGAATCGTGAACCATCCGAAGAAGAATTGGCAGAGAAAATGAATATATCAGTTGATAAAATTAGAGATATTTATAAAATTAGTCAAGAACCTGTGAGTTTAGAAACGCCAATTGGAGAAGAAGATGATTCTCATTTGGGGGATTTTATCAAAGATGAACGTAATGTGAGTCCAGAAGAATATGCGACCAATGAAATGTTAAAGGATGAAATCAATGATGTGTTAGAAACACTTACAGAACGAGAAGAAAAAGTCATTCGCTTACGATTTGGATTGGATGATGGAAAATCCAAAACATTGGAAGAAGTGGGACAATTATTTGGGGTTACAAGAGAACGTATTCGGCAAATTGAAGCCAAGGCATTGCGCAAATTAAGACATCCTTCTCGTTCCCGCAAATTAAAAGATTATATGGGGGAATGATGCAGTTATCACTTCGGTTGCGTGCCATTGCAAACATGATTCCAGAAAATAAGATCGTTGTGGATATTGGTTGTGATCATGCATTTTTGGATATTGATCTGACACAAAGAGGAAAAAATCAATGTATCGCATGTGATGTTCGTAACAGTGTATTGGAAATGGCAAAAAAAAATATTTCTGATTTTGGTTATGAGGACAAAATTTCACTCATTCAAAGTAATGGTCTGGAAACCATTGATATTCCTTCTGGAGCGGTTGCGGTCATTGCAGGAATGGGAACTGCCACCATTCTTTCTATTTTAGAAAATCCCAAAGTTAATCTTTTTTCTGAACTTATTATTCAAACCAATAATGATTGGGCATTTTTTCGAAAAATGATGTCAAAAAAAGGATTCTACTTGCTAGAAGAACAATTGGTTTTGGAAAGAAATAAATATTATGTTTTAATGAAATGGAAAAAAGGAAAAAGTCATTATTCTTCTAAACAATGTTTTTTAGGACCTTTATTAAGACAAAAAAAAGATTCTATTCCTTATTATCAGTATTTATTACAGCAACATCAAAGGGTGGTTGCTAAAATTCCAAAACAATATAGAATAGAACACTATCAAGTGAGAACAAAAATTCGTTGGTTAACAAAAGAACTAAAGAAAAATAATCTTTAGTTTTTATATGAAGAAAGTAGGTCCCTCTGTTGTTTTTGCAGAAACGTTGGTATGTGTTTCTGTATCCACTGGTGAATTGGAAGTGGAAGTGGTTGTTGTTTCCGTTGGAGTATCTACTTTTTTAAATTCGTTCATTACGCGAAACATTGTTTTGGCATTCTTCATAACTGGGGAAATTTGGCGAATGACTGGTATGGCCTGATTTGCAACACCTAAAACTTTTTGTGTTCCAGAAAGTAAGGAACCCCATTTGATTCCGCCACCACCTAGTAGTTTTCCAAATAGCCCAGGAGTTGTAGTTGCGGCTGTTGTCGGATAAACACCAAAATATGGGTTATAATAATTCATAACTATACTCCTTTCTAAAATAGTATATGATTTGTCAAAAAATGTTTTACAAATAAAAAAATATATAGTATAATTTTGATAGTATAAAAATAGGGAGATTGGATGGTGTTTTTTCTATGCAACAGATGAACAGTCGGGTATTTGAGACTCTATATCAATTTATGATTCATGTATTAAATGTACCAATTTTTATCATTCGATATTTTTTCTTGGGCATATTTTTTACTTTGTATTTTATAGGATCTATTCTTGTTATGCTTACATATGGGATTGCAAAGTACTTTATTTTAGGTTTTTTATATGTATGTTATTCTATTATGCAAATGTTGAAATGGCTTGGGAAAACAATTTATCATTTGGCATATTATTTCTTTTTGGGGATTGCTTTCTTATTGTTTATTATCTTTTTACCATTTCGTTCTTTGTTTCAAAAGAAAAATCATACTTCTAAACAGAAGCAAGAAGAATCTACACAAGAGTCAAAGAAAGAAATACGTCGTAAGAAAAAAAATGATGATATATACGTAAATGAAAATGTAAAGATTGAGAAAGAATCATTAGCATCTAAAATTAAAAATATAGTTTCAAAGCTGAATACCATACCAGTATGGTTTAAAAATAAAATCGTAAATAATGATTTTGCGAAACATAGAAGAAATAAAAAAACAATGCAAAGAGAGGCTCTGTTGATTGATTTTGATGGAGAAGATGCAGAAAAAAGTGAAACAAAGGAACTATATCAATATGTTGCGAAAGATCAAGAAGGTCATGTGATTAAAGATTTTTTTGAAGCATTTTCTAAAGTGGAAGTGCACTCTTTCTTACTTAGTGAAGGATTTGAAGTATATAGTATAAAAAAAGCCAGCAAATGGACTGTATTTGTGCATGGAAAAGCCAGTGTGAATAAAGTAAGAATTAAAACGAAAGACTTGATTTTCTTTATTACACAACTTTCCACATATTTAAAAGCTGGTATTCCACTTGTTGAAGCACTTAAAATATTATCAAGACAGTTCAAGCAAAAAAGTTATCAGAAGATATTCAAAGCAATTATTTATGATTTGACAATGGGAGACAACTTTAGTGATGCATTGATAAAACAAAATGTTGCATTTCCAAGATTATTTATCAATATGATAAAAACGGCGGAAATGACAGGAGAATTGCCAGAAGTTTTGGATGATATGTATGCTTATTATACTGAAACAGAAAAAACAAGAAAGCAAATGATTACAGCCATGATGTATCCATCTTTGGTATTCATTTTTTCAGTTGCAGTTATTACTTTTATTATGATGTTTGTTATTCCACAGTTTGTTGAAATCTATTCTACAATGGATGCAACCCAGATACCAGCATTTACAAAGGCAGTAATTGCTGTTAGTGAATTTTTACAAAATTATATTGTTTATTTGTTGATTGGACTTATAGTATTTGTAATATTGTTTATGTACTTTTATAAAAAAGCTAGAGGTTTCCGTTCAGTAGTACAGTGGGTATTAATGCATCTACCTATATTTGGAAATACCATTATCTATAATGAAGTGACTATGTTTACAAAAACGTTTTCTTCTTTGTTAGCACACAATGTGTTTATTACTGATAGTATGGAAATTTTAAATAAAATAACCAATAATGAAATATATAAAATGTTAATTTTGGATACCATTACCAATTTGGCAAAAGGAGATAAAATTTCGGCTGCTTTTGCAGGGCATTGGGCTTTTCCAGTTCCTGCTTATGAAATGTTAGTAACAGGAGAAAAAACAGGAGAATTATCAGAGATGATGGCAAAAGTTTCTGCTTATTACCAAGAATTACATAAAGAATCTGTTACCAGAATTAAAACATTTATTGAGCCAATTTTAACAATTTTCTTAACCGTCGTAGTAGGTATTATTATTCTTGCGATTGTTATTCCGATGTTTGGTATGTATAGTACCATTCAAAGTTATGGGTAGTTAGGGTGGTTGAAGGTATGGAAATATATTATACAATTGTATTATTTCTCTTTGGAATGGTACTAGGTTCCTTTTATAATGTAGTAGGATATCGTTTACCAAAAGGAGAATCTTTATTATTTCCTTCTTCACACTGCACCAAATGTAATCATAAATTAGGGGCAAGTGAGTTGGTCCCTATTTTTTCTTACATATTTTTAAAGGGAAAGTGTAAGAGTTGTGGAGAAAAAATTTCACCATTTTATCCTATTTTTGAATTTTGTTCTGGATTTTTATTTGCAGTTAGTTACCTTTTGTTTGGTTTTTCAATTGAACTTGTGATGGCGCTAACTTTTATTTCTACTTTATTAATTATTATAATTAGTGATTATCAAACTATGATAATTCCAGATGAAGTGTTGCTTTTGGGTTCTGCTTTATTGATAATAGAGTTATGGATACAAAGGGGTGTTCAAGGGACGCTAGTATCTATAGGCGCTGGAATTGGGACATTTTTGACAATGTTTTTATTGAAAAAATTAGGAGATTTTTTATTTCGAAAGGAATCAATGGGTGGGGGAGATATTAAACTCATGTTTGTCTTTGGACTGATATTGGGATATCCTATGTCCATTATAAGTATTTTTGTTGCTTCTTTTGTTGCTTTACCAGTTGCTGTATATTTTACGATTAAATATAAAGATCAAAAATACATTGATGATGATGAAATACCAGAGCATAGTATTCCATTTGGGCCCTTTTTGGCCGTAGCAGCAATCTTTCTGTTGTTAACTAAAATTGATTTTGATTTTATAATTCATATATTAACAAAATAAAAACAACATTTGTTGTTTTTATTTTGTTAATTTGTATTTTCTTTGTGTCTTCATAAAGTAAATACCAAATAGGTAGGTACTAAAGAAAGAAACATAAGTAAGAATGGTATAGTGTGTTATTAATAAGATACCATCTAGAATACATAGCAATGCGATTGCGATGGAACCTAAAATAAGATAACACACCTTATTCCAGTTTATTTTCATTAGAAATTCCCCCTTTTTCCTTTGAATGCCTGCTATTATAACAGTTTTTTTGAATTTGTCAAATTTGTACTATTTTATTCGTTATATAAAAAAAAAAGAAGCATTAGTCTTCTTTTTGTAATTTTTCTAAATTTTGATCAATTTTCATTAAATTTTCTTCATATTTACTAGAGGGTTTTGGATGATAATATTTTTTACCAATTAAATTGTCTGGAAGATATTGTTGTTTGACCCAATTATTTGGATAGTCATGAGGGTATTTATAATCCTTGGAAGTTGTTTTAATGTGAGGAGGAACATTTCCTGTATTTCCAGCTTCTATATCAGCTAAAGCTGCGTCTAAAGCCAAATGACCTGTATTTGATTTAGGAGAAAGAGCGAGCTCAATGACTATATTTCCAAGTGGAATACGACCTTCTGGAAGTCCTAGACGTTCACAAGCTTGTATAGCAGCTTCTACTTTTGGTCCCATTGAAGGATTGGCAAGGCCAATATCTTCATATGCAATGACAGTCATCCTGCGGTAAATAATATCCAAATCTTCTGCCATAATTAGTCGTGCTAAATAGTGTAAGGCAGCATTTACATCACTTCCACGAATGGATTTTTGAAAAGCACTAATGACATCGTAGTGTCCATCCTCATTTTTGTCATGAAAAAAGACTGGTTTGGTATTGATATCTTTTAAGTTATTTAATGTAATATGATAATCACTACTTGCGTAATAAGCAACTTCTAATAAATTATATGCATATCTTAAATCACCGCTTGAAACAGTTGCAATAAATTCTTTGGCATCATCGTCTATTACAATTTCTTTTAGATATTCTGATGCACAAGCACGTTGAATTGCTTTCATAATATCTGCTTCTGATAATTCATGTAATTCAAATATTTGGCAACGGCTTCGAATGGCTGGATTAATTTTATGGTATGGATTGGAAGTTGTCATACCAATTAAAGTGATTAGACCACTTTCCAAATAAGGAAGTAGTAAATCTTGTTTGTCTTTGTTCAGACGATGAATTTCATCCATAATAACAACCAGCCCACCAAATAATTTGGCTTCTTCCACTACCACATCAAAGTCTTTTTTATGATTGATAACTGCATTTAACATTCGATATTTTTGTCCTACCGTTTTTACAATGGCTTGTGCAATTGTCGTTTTCCCGATACCTGGTTTTCCATATAAAATCATAGAAAAAATACGGCCATGTGCAACCATGTTACGAATTATTTTGTTTGGACCAATTAAATGTTCTTGTCCGATGACATCTTCTATGGTTTGAGGTCTTAATTGAATTGCGAGTGGTTCTGTCATTGTATCACCTAATATTATTTTACCATAGTTTTGTCAACTTTCGTATACTGAAGTGAGGAAGCGTGCATAAATATTTAAAATATTGTATAATAAAAAAGAACGGTAGTGATGAAATGAAATATCATGTAACAGATATGGATGCACTGGATTTTTTAGGATATCTATTCATTGAGCGTAAGTATAGCCATAATACAGTTTTGTCTTACGATTTACAACTGTATGAATTGGAGCAAGTGGTTAAAAAGCCATTACGTAATCTTGTCAAACAGGATATTCTTTCCTTTTTAACAATCAAAAAAGAAAGAAGCCAAGCACGTACTATAGCTCATTTTATGACAGTTTTTAGAAGTTTTTATAAATTTTTGGAAAGGGAAGAAGTGATTTTCCAAAATCCAATGGATGATATGGATATGCCAAAGTTGCCAAAATCGTTACCTAGAGTTCTTTCAAAAGAAGAAATAGAATTGCTGTTAGATGTCCCTCTTACGAATGCCTATCAGTATCGCAATAAGGCGATGTTAGAGCTTATGTATGCATCTGGACTTCGTATTACGGAATTGATTTCACTTTCTATTCATGATATTAATTTGGAAATGCAGACAGTTAGGGTATTGGGAAAAGGCAGTAAAGAACGATTGGTTCCGATTGGAGATTACGCAACCTATTACTTACATATTTATATAGAAGAATACCGTTTTATGTTACGAAAAAGGGAGACTGATGTTTTATTTTTGAGTAGTCGAGGAACACAAATGTCGAGACAAGCATTTTTTAAAATTATCAAACAGTTGGGAAGAGAAAAAGGCATCAAAACTGATTTTTCTCCACATACGTTAAGGCATTCCTTTGCGACCCACTTGTTGGAAAATGGTGCTGATTTGAGGAGTATTCAAGAATTGCTTGGCCATTGTGATATTTCAACTACGCAAATATACACTCATATATCCAATCAACAGTTACTAGAAAATTATGCCAAATTTCATCCACATGGCGATTAGAAAGGAAATGATTATGAGATTTAAAAGAATATTTTTAGTTGTGATGGACTCCGTTGGAATTGGAGCAGCCAAAGATGCAGAAGCCTTTCATGATGCTGGAACCAATACCATATTACATGCACTGGAAAGTACAAAGATTCATTTACCCAATTTTGAAAAAATGGGATTATCTAATTTACTAAATGATACCAATATACCTACTATAGCATCTTATACCAAAGCAGAGGAAATCAGTAATGGAAAGGATACACTTACCGGACATTTGGAAATGATGGGAGTAGAAACCAAGGTTCCTTTTCGTACATTCACGGAAACTGGTTTTCCAGAGGAATTAATACAAGAATTATCTATTCAAATAGGAAGAGGCATTTTAGGAAATTGTAATGCAAGTGGTACTGAAATCATTGAACGCCTTGGGAAAGAACATATGGAAACTGGAAAAGTGATTGTCTATACATCTGCTGATTCTGTGTTACAAATTGCGGCCCATGAAGAGATTGTTCCTTTAAAAGAACTGTATCACATTTGTGAGATAGCAAGGGAGCTTACTTTAAAAGAGGAATGGAAGGTGGGACGTATTATTGCAAGACCATTTATTGGAACACCAGGACATTTTGAACGTACTTCTAACCGACATGATTATGCTTTAAATCCAGCAGAATCAACTGTATTAGATGCATTGAAAGAAGCACATTATGATGTGATTTCAGTTGGAAAAATTGCGGATATTTTTAACAATTGTGGAATTACAGAAAGTATTAAAACCAAGGACAATTTAGATGGAATGCAAATCATTTTAAAGACGATGCAGAAAAATTTTACGGGTCTTTGTTTTGCCAATTTAAACGATTTTGATTCCAAATATGGACATAGAAGAAATCCAATTGGATATGCACATGCATTAAAAGAATTGGATGATTATCTTCCAAAGTTTATGGCTTCTTTAGAGGCAGATGATTTATTGATTTTCACAGCCGATCATGGAAACGATCCAACTTATATAGGTACTGATCATACCCGTGAAGATGTACCTGTATTTGTATATTATAGGGGAATGAAAGAATCAAAAAGAATCACTCATTTAACAACATTTGCTTCACTTGGAGCTACTGTGGCAGATAATTTCAATGTAAAATTACCGCGGATTGGAACAAGTTTTTTAGAAGAAATCCAATGAACTTAGAAACGTGTAATTGGAATCAAACTTATACTGCATTTTTGAATTATCTTGGTTCTTTGCAGGATTTAAAATATCGTGATTTCCATGGAAAATTGATTCAGGACACCAACACTTTAATTGGAATTAGAACGCCCATTTTAAAAAAAATAGCAATTACAGTTAGTAAAAATAAACCCTATGATTTTTTGAAATGTGTCCAACATGATACTTATGAAGAGAGAATCATTCATGGTTTGGTGATTGGATATTTGAAGATACCTTTTGGGGAATGTATTTCTTTGTTAAATGACTTTCTTCCTTTTAATAACAATTGGGCTATTAATGATATTGTATGCTCAAATTTAAAAATTTGGAAGGACCATTTAGAAGAAGGCTTGGATGTTATCAGGCAATATGTGGTAAATCAAAATGGATGGATACGTCGTTTTGGTCTTGTGTTGTTACTCAACTATTATATTAATGATACTTATATTGATTCTATTTTAGAATTATGTTCTAAAGTGCCTGGAGATGAATATTATGTGGGTATGGCGAATGCATGGTTGTTATCTCTTTGCTACATTCATTACCCTCAAAAAGTCGTGTTTCTATTGGAACATTCAATATTGGATCATTTCACGCAAAAACATACTATCCAAAAGATTATAGAATCTACTCGTGTTTCTTCAAAGGATAAAGAACAAATGCGTAGACTACGGGAACATTTAGGCAAATCTCTCATATAATAATATGGGGGATTTATTATGGAAGAAAACAAAAATATTGCTATGTTAAATGAGTATTTGGCTAATTTGAAAGTTTTAAATAATAATTTATACAATATGCATTTTAATATTGTAGGTATGAGTTTTTTTGGAATGCATAGAAAACTTCAAGAATATTATGAAGAGGTTGCTTTACAATATGATAAGGTAGCTGAACGCATTAAAATGTTAGGCGGATATCCAATTACATCTTTGAAAAAAATAGAGGATACTTCTACTATGAAATCAATGAGAAGTATGGATTACAATGGTACACAAGTTTTAGAAGTGTTACAAAATGATTTCGGGTTTATGAAAGTTTATACAAAAGATTTGGTACGTTGTTTTGAAAAAGAAGAAGACTTTGGAACAGCAGGTATGCTAAATGAATTCTTATCTTTTTATGATAAACAATTTTGGATGATTGATAGTAGTTTAAAATGAAGCAAGTCTTCATTTTTCTATTTCATAATTATAATTAGCTTCTATACCATGAATTTGTATTTATGTTACAATCCGTTTATTCAACTATTAAATACACTATAAGGTGATATGCAAAAAAAGTGTTTACCGAATGAACACTTTATTTTTTATTTCTTTGTATTTTTCATTTGCAAATAGCACGCAATATAGTATAATGAAATTAATTAAAGGGCTAGTAAAGACTTAAATTGTTTTTTGCTAGCTTTTTTCTAGTATGATTGAGAGAAATAAAAAAAGAGTTGCTTAAGCAACCAAACTCATCTAAATGAGTATTTAGGGTAATACATTCGTAAAACCTTTATTTTAACTCTCTATGTCATCTTAAATGGTATTAAGACAACTACATAATACCATAGGAGTAGGAGGTATGTCAATGAAAAATTACAATATTGGACTAGATATTGGAACCACATCTGTAGGATGGGCTGTAGTTGAAAAAGAAACTTTTAAAGTCATGAAAAAAGGCAAGAAAAAAATGTGGGGTGTTAGACTCTTTGATGAAGCTGTAACAGCTTTAGAAACAAGAGGTTATCGAAGCACAAGAAGAAGGTATGATCGAAGAAGAAAGCGTATACAGTTATTACAAAAAGAGTTTAAAGAAGAAATGGATAAAGTAGATTCTCAATTTTATCAAAAATTAAAAGAAACCTTTTATCACGAAAGCGATTTTAACCATAAAACAATCAAGATTTCTAAAACGGAAAAAGAGCAAGTGAAACTATATAATCAAAAATATCCAACCATCTATCATTTGAGAAACGATTTGGTACATAAAACTGAAAAGATGGATATTCGTCTTATCTATTTAGCACTACATCATATGATAAAATATCGTGGCAATTTTTTATATGAAGGTGCAAAATTTAATATAAGAAACCTTCAGTTGCAAGAAAAAATACATTCACTATTACAAGTAATTGATAATGTTAGTACAACAATTGAACATAATAGTGAGATACTTGAATTGTTGGATACAAAGAAACTAGAAGAAATCCTTTTATTAGGAAATAAAAACGATCGTCTTATTCGTTTAAAAGAATTATTGAAAAATTATTTTTCGAAAGAATTTGTATTAGAATTTACAAAAATGATTTTAGGTGATAATTTTTCTATTTCTAAACTTTTTGCACTCGAAATGGATACGGATATCAAAATGAATTTTAAAGGATCTGATTACGAAGATAAATATATGGATTTGGGAAAAGCAATTGGAAATCAATTGGAAATACTAGATGAAATGAAAAATTTATATGATATGGTATTTTTGAAAAAATTACTAGAAGGTGAAGATGAGAGTAATATATCTTCTGTAATGGTAAATCGCTACTATATACATAAACAAGATTTGAACCTTTTAAAATCTGTTTTTAAATCAAACAAAGAGATCTATAGACAAATTTTTAAAACAAAAACGAAACCTTGTTTATATGAAGAATATATCCATAACCATATGACATATGATGAATTTACCAAAAAAATTCTTCATTTCTTGGAAAAACATTTCCGCCAAGATACTCCATTAGAAAATAATATTTGTTTAAAAAATAGAATAGAAGATGGGAACTTTTTACCACGAATTACTAGTACTGAAAATGGCAAATTTCCGTATCAACTAAATTGTGATGAACTCATTTCTATTATAGAAAATCAAGGTGTTTATTATCCATTTTTAAAAGAAAAAGAAAATGGGGAATATAAATTAGTACAATTGTTACAATTTCGAATTCCATATTATGTTGGACCATTAAATCATACGACAGAAAACTTGAAAAAGAACCGTAATGCATGGGCAATTAAAAAAGAGAATGTTGCATGTATCACACCTTATAATTTTAAAGAAGTCATTGATTTAGAAGCATCAGCCGAAGAATTCATACTTCGTATGGTTGGAAAATGTACCTATTTGCTAAAAGAAAATGCAATGCCAGCAAACTCTATTTTGTATTCTAAATTTAAAGTGTTAAATGAATTAAAGCAAATCAAAGTAAATAATCAAAAACTAGATCTTGCAATTCAACAAAAAATTTATGAAGATTTCTTTTTAAAAACAACAGGTAGTTTAACAGATAAACGGTTCAAAAGTTTCTTATATCAAATACCAGAAATGAGAATGTATGATGATTTATCAGTAACAGGATATTCTTCAGATATGAAGTTTGCGAATACGATGCAGTCCTATATTGATTTTTTTGGAGAAAATGGGATATTCGAGGGAACTTCATATGGAATAGAGGATGCAGAACAGATTATTTCATGGATTACCATTTTTGAAGATAAGGATATTGTAAAGAAAAAGGTAGAAGCAAATTATCATTTAAATGATATAAAAATAAGCTATTTACTAAAAAAGAAATATAAAGGTTGGAGTAATCTGTCAAAGAAACTGCTTACAACTGCATACTATCAAAACCCAACTACAATGACAAAACAATCTATTTTAGAAATTATGGAAACAACGGAAGAAAATTTTATGCAAGTGTTATACAATCAAAAATATAAATTTCAAGATATGATTGCCCAAATGAATGGAAGTGAGATGGCAGAGCGATTAAGTTATGATGTGGTACGTGAACTTGCCACTTCTCCTGCTACTAAAAAAGGGATTTATCAAGCATTATTGTTAGTAGAAGAAATCATTCACATTATGGGTTATGAGCCCAATCAAGTTGTGTTAGAAATGGCTAGAGGGGATGAGAAGAAAGAACGGAAGAATGATAAAAAGAAATTTATAGAGAGTTTATACACAAAATGTAAGAAAGACATTAGCAATTATAATCAATTGAAAAAAGAATTGGATCATTATGAGAAAATTGATTCACAAAAACTATTTCTATATTTTATCCAAGAAGGAAAAAGTTTATATTCAGGCACACCTTTGGACATCGATAAATTGGAATCCTATGAGATTGATCACATTATTCCAAGAACTCTTTTGAAAGATGATTCTATTGATAATAAAGCATTGGTGCTTAAAGAGGAAAATCAAGAAAAAGCGGCGGCTTTGGTATTACCATCACATTTTCGAAATGATGTTATGCGAAAATGGTGGAATCACTTAAAGAAGCATGGTTTAATTTCGAGTAAGAAATACCATAATTTATGTAGAAGTAAATATTCTAAAGAGGATATTGAAGGGTTTATCAATCGTCAATTGGTGGAAACAAGACAAATTACGAAACATGTAGCAAACATTATTCAAAAGTATCATCCAAAGTCTAATCTTGCCTATATTCCTGCTAGTTTATCGCATAACTATAGGGAAAAATTTGAATTATATAAGTTTAGAGATATTAACAATTTCCATCATGCACATGATGCATACCTAGCTGCTGTTTTAGGAGAGTATAAGACTTCTTATTTAAAGGAAGCGATTGATTTTGAGAAATTAAAGGAATTGACGACAGAGTGGCTTCATAGTAAAAATGATAAAGAGTTAAATTATGGATATGCGATTAATAGTTTAGATAATAAATTTCCTAGATATGATAAGAATGGGGAAATTGTATTTGAACCAGAGAAATTCAACCATATTGTAGAGGACACTTTGTATCAAAATGATGTGATTATTAGTAAGAAAACGGAAATGAAAACTGGAAAATTTTATAAAGAAACAATTCATTCTAAAGCAGAGAAAGGAAATAAACTTCCTTTGAAAGCAGGGTTAGATCCAAAGTTGTATGGCGGATATCAAGATGTTGAAGTTGC
Source organism: uncultured Bacilli bacterium (assembly GCA_949065595.1). Taxonomy (GTDB): domain Bacteria; phylum Bacillota_I; class Bacilli_A; order RF39; family UBA660; genus UBA5026. The sequence continues at coordinate 64,462 of CARSXK010000002.1, read as the reverse complement.
TTATACAGTACTTGTATTTTATCAAAATCAATATAAATTAGTAGGGATTCCAATACTAATTTGTGCACAAGCCAAAAAGAATTCGTCAGTAATTATGGAGTATATTAGGAAACATTTAGGTTTAAGTGAAAGTGATGATTGTGTATTAGTAAAAGATAAAATTTTCTTTAATACATTGTTTGAATATAAAGGACAAGCCGTGTATTTAAGGGGATATGCGACGGAATCAAAAGGTTGTGAAGTTGTCAATGCGGTGGAACTAAAAGTTCCAAGAGCAAAAATGAAACAATGGAAATATGTGCTCAATTATGTTTTAAATGATAAAAAGATGATGAAAGAAGATTGGTCAGAAACTAAAACAGAACTATTAATGGATGAAATAATACAATGGTTACTCTCTAGAAAAGAGTTTTATCCATTATTTAAAAATGCAATTGATAAAATTGAGGCAGTATTAAATGAGACAATGTTATCGGTGGATGATAAAAAAAGAGTCATTAAAGAATTGTTTATTTTATATGGTACAAGTCGAAATGCAAATTTATCATTTATTCAAAATGGTGGGCTCAGTGATCGCATTGGAAGGCTTAGCGGAAGAAATATAAATCATGGAATTATTATTTATCGTTCTATATCTGGTTTAAAGGAAAGGTATTATGAGTTTTAGAACAGTAGTAATTACAAAACAAGCAAAGTTGAATTACCAAAACCGATTTTTGGTCGTGAAAAATGGAATAGAAGAATCTTATATTCATTTGACTGAAATTGATACGATTATTGTAGATTCGATATCAGTTTCCATTTCTTCTTATCTATTAAAGGAACTGTCACAAAATAAAATTAATATTATATTTTGTGATGAGAAGCATAACCCTTTTGGCGAATTAAGTTCTTTTTATGCCAGACACAATTCTAGTAAGATGTTAATGTTACAAATAAAATGGACACAGAAACAGAAAGATACTTTATGGAAACAGATTGTTATTAATAAAATTACCAATCAAAGTTATGTTTTAAAGAAAACAAAATCAAAAAATAAGGATAGGTTACTTTCGTATGTTTTAGAGGTTGAAACTGGTGATAAGACTAACCGAGAGGGTCATGCGGCTAAAGTTTATTTTAATTCTTTGTTTGGCTCTGATTTTGTTAGAAATCAAGAGGATGTTGTGAATGCTGCTTTGAATTATGGATATACGATTTTGTTATCTACTATTAATAAAGAGATTGTTAGTTTAGGGCTTCTTACACAATTGGGTATTCATCATAAAAATGAGTTTAATGAATTTAATTTTAGTTGTGATTTGATGGAACCGTTTCGACCTATTATTGATTCTTTTGTTTTTTATAATCAAGATAGGGTGTTTGATCAGGAATATAAAATGGACATTGTAAACTTATTGAATCATACATTTCCATATAAAGGGAAGCAATATACATTAAAGGATATATTAAAATTGTATGTTAAGAATGTTGTTGATGTTTTAATGGAGAAAAAGGAATATGAAGGGTTTATTTATGAGGGATAGAATTATGCGAACAATTGTATTTTTTGATTTACCAAATGTATATGCGAAAGATAAAAGGAATTATCTATTGTTTCGTAAGTTTTTGATTCATGAGGGATTTATTATGATGCAAGAGTCCGTATATTCTAAGATTGTTTTAAATTCTCAACAAGCAAGTTTATTGTGTAGTCGCATAAGAAAGAGTGCACCTAAAAAGGGGGTAATTCAATTGCTAACGATTACAGAAAAGCAATATGCCAATATAGAATATGTAATAGGGGAATCTAATACAAAGATTATAAATAGTGAGGATAAGTTGATTATATTATGAAATTGGATATCAGCTATTTTGACAATGCGATTTCATTTGAAAATGGAAGTGTAGCTGTACTAGAGATAGAAAATAAGGATTACTTTTATTATTTGGTAAATGATCTCATTCAATTGGAGAATGGTTCGTTTGTTGAAAATATTCGTTTTTTAGAGAATGATGGGACAGAGTGTAGCCATATTACATTTAAGGTTATAGCTAATTATTTTGTCTTTTCGTTTGATTCTACCAAAATGAACAATTATGTTATGAAACAAATTTTGGGTAGTATTGAAAGTAAAGAGAAGGAAAATATCAATAAGGAGTTTCAGAAAATTTGTAAATGTTTTTTGGAAATTTTAGGAAAAATAGATTTACCATTATCTTTTGAGGATGAATTAAATATGGAATCTTTTATCAAATTACTCAAGGTTAGGATTTTTTCTAAAAATAAGTTAATTGATAATTTGCTTTTACTGATAGAAATTAGCAAGTTATTAGAGAATAATGATTTACTTGTTTTTGTCAATTTAAAACAATATTTAACAAAGGAAGAACTAGTAGAATTATATAAGTATTCTATTTATAATGAAGTCAAAATATTTTTGATTGATTCTCAAGCTTATGGTATTAAACTTGATTATGAAAAGAAGTTGTTAATTGATGAAAATATGGATGAATTTGTGATATAATAATTACAGATGATACAGATTTCCATTTACAGATGAAGTGTAGACATTCTCTATTGTCTATGATAGGCTTAAAGCCGCATTTGAGGTTTTAGATCTATGTCATCTTGAATGGTATTAAAACAGAGGATACAGCTATTAGAATTGATGATAAGTTTTAGATCTATGTCATCTTGAATGGTATTAAAACGACTATAATTTTCATCTTTCAATATTGGCACGTTTTAGATCTATGTCATCTTGAATGGTATTAAAACTAGGTCCAAATTTCGTAGTAATGATGAGAGAGTTTTAGATCTATGTCATCTTGAATGGTATTAAAACTGATGTTCCATATCTTACACACCACGGCATGTTTTAGATATATGTCATCTTGAATGGTATTAAAACATTTACTTATAAGATAATGGCTTTATAGTAGTTTAGATCTATGTCATCTTGAATGGTATTAAAACAGCATTCAGACAAGCGATAGCGCGTTCAGGGTTTTAGATCTATGTCATCTTGGATGATATTAAAATGAAGTACATACTTATAACTAGATTTTGTAATTTCAAATTGGATCAAAATTTAGGAATTATTGCAGATTTGAGTGCAATGAAAAATTGAATGAATATATAAGCTTAACAAAACAATTATTATTCATACTGAAAATGGAAGCGAAGGGACTAGTATATTTAACAATGTTCAAGCGTTAACGGAAGGTGTTTATTATTAGGTGAAGTGAATGAAGTTATATAAAAGGTAAACTATCATTTATAGATAATGATTCACATATACTTGTATTGGGTGAAACGTATGGACAAACAAGTTCTATATGCATTTCTTTTAACTACCATTGCAGGATTATCGACAATGATTGGATGTCTTTTTATCTTTCTTCCAAAGAGAACAAAGAAAGTAATTATTGGTTCTTTAAGTTTCGCATCAGCAGTTATGCTTACAGTATCGTTTACCGATTTGCTTCCTGAATCATATGGTATGTTATCAGAAGAATTTCAATTATTTCCATGTATTATCATTATACTTATTTGTATGAATATTGGGGTTATCTTTTCCTTTTTGATTGATAAATATTTACCAGATGGAGTAGGAGAGAATGGGTTATATCGTGTGGGGATTATTTCTATGTTGGCAATTATTCTACACAATATTCCAGAAGGTATGGCAACCTTTATGGCAGGTAATACAGATATCCATCTTGGAATTGCTTTAACTTTCGCAATAGCGCTTCATAATATTCCAGAGGGCATTAGCATATCAATTCCAATTTATTATGCAACAGGAAGTAAGAGAAAGGCTTTATGGTATACATTTATTTCTGGATTATCTGAATTATTTGGCGCTATTATTACTTATTTATTTTTAAAGCCATTCATTACCGATCGTCTTATGGGGTATTTGTTTGCTTTGATTGCAGGAATTATGTTGCACATTTCTTTATTTGAGTTATTACCAACTGCTTGGAAATATAAATGTAAAAAAATTACAGTATTTTATTTTATAATTGGTTTTTTATTTATATTACTGAATCATTTTATCTTTCAATAAAAAGAGACTAAAATCGTCTCTTTTCTTTGGGTTTAAAACTATTTATCTAAGCTCAAATGAATGTTCATCGTTTTCGTCTAAACGAAACGAGTGAGATTCTTCATCATCGAAACCGATACTATCAGTTACGTTGTTAGAATTCTTGTTTGAAACATCTTTACAATTACAATTTGTAACATTGTTATTACTTTTGTTAGTAACATTATTGTTATTTTTGTTTGTTAATTGTGTATTCTTAGATTGTTTTGCATTATTCTTTTTCATTTTTATCACCCAATAATAGTATTATCTTTTTTGTTTTTTCTATGCAAATTAAAAATTGTTAAAATTTGTCAAAAAAAAGAGTAATATGCTATAATCATTTTATGAAGTATGTTGTTTGCTGTAATAGAGAAGGGAAGCGCTGAATGCAAATAACTAAAAATTACATGGTAAAACCAAATCATTATAAATTAGTTCATCAAATATTCTATTCCAAAATGAGTAATTTCGAAAAAGGAAAAATTGGTGAACAAATTATTGTGAATCATATTAAAAAAGAAATTGATATTTATCATAAAATTATTCAAAACGTAATTTTAACAAAAGACGAAAAAGCAACTGAAGTAGATATTATTTTAATTACTTGTGTTGGCATTTATGTAATTGAAAGTAAAAATTTTAAAGGGTATATTTATGGAACAGATACTGGTAGAATTTGGACAGAGTGGTTTTCTCATCATTATAAATATCACTTTGATAATCCCATTTTACAAAATCAGTATCACATAGAATTTATGGCACATAATTTAGAACGTGATTTGAGTTATTTTCATTCTTATATTGTTTTTGGAGATGATGCCAAATTACAAAAAGTTATTATACAAGAAGAAAACCAACCAAAAGTAACAGTCATTAATAATAAAGATTTAATATCTAATTTAATTGCGGATATTCACTCACGAGATATTATTTTGTCGCATGAACAAATTGATAAAATGTATATAGATTTAAAATATTTTTATTCGCATTTAGAAAGATAGAAAAGAAGGGTAGGGAATTATGAAAAGCAGAAGAAACAAAGAATATATAGAAAATATTAATTATATAGGTATTATTATATCTATTATCTCCTCTAGTTTATTTATTTATAGTTTTATATTAATTAGAGATTTCTTTCAAATGGGAAATTATGTTAAGAAAAATTTAAATTTAAATTTACTACAAAATACAGGTAATTATATTTGGAGTATATTTGTTTATATTTTATTGTGTTTATTGGCATTCATAATTTTTGCCTGTATTTATAAAGATCCAAGAAATAAGAAAACACAAGATATAAAAATTATGGAAGTGGTTTATCTAGTTTTTTTGGCGATAAATTTAGATATTATAATTTATCAAGAAATAAAACTATGGCAAATTGGATTAATTATTATATTTTTATTTCTTTCTCAGTTTTCAGTTTATAACAATATTTCTTCCACATATGCGATTAAAATAATAGAAACTATAAATAAAGGTTTTATTTGGAATATATTCATAATTGTTTTAGTTTATATAGTGATTGTTAATTTTATTCCTTTTGTAGGATATATATTTGGTGGTAATTTTCAGCGAACAAATTATATTATCAATTCAGAGCAAACATTAATTTTAGAATATTTAGATAATCAAAAAGCAATAGTTGCTGATTATACTTGCAAAGATGAAACCTGTGATAATATTATTGTGCATAGTAGTAAAACACAGTGCATTATAGATTTAACAAATGTTACAATTAGTAAAATGAAATTTAAAAGTATCAATTATAGATAAAATACACATTAGTTAACATAATATAGACTTTGGAAGAATATTAAGTTTAAAATAAAGTAGGTAAGTTATAATCAATTTCATTTTTTGGCACGTAAGATTAAGAATTTATTTCATTCTTAGTATTAACAATTTAAATTCGTTTATGCCGAGAAAATTCATTTTTTTAGGAGATCACATGATAAACTGTATATGTGAAAAATGCCTTTTCCCACTTCGATAGAAAAAACATAATAAATTGACATATTTTATGTCGCGAAAGTTATTGCAATTCTAATGGACTTTTTTGTTATAATATCGTTGTTAAAAAAAGAAAAAATAATAAAAGAAAAATTATTTATTTTCTTTTAGTTTATTTCTTTTATTTAATTTAGTTGCAAACCATTTTGCACTTTCGTAAGTTTCACATATATATACGATTTTATCTGTTATTGTATTTTTTATATAATAGTATGGGTTGTGTGTAGATGTAATTACTATGTATTTTTCCTTCATATATATTTCCTTTCTAGCTTTTTTAAGCAAAGCGAAAGGAACAAAAAAGGGAATGAATTGCAATAAACGTGAAATAAATTACTAGCACTAATTCGTTTTTTCGACCTACGTTGCAAGGCATTCCTTTGGCTAACATTTTGTATTCATGTGATCTAGTACCTGAAAAAATGAAGCAATTGGAATAAAAAAGAATTTAAATATAGAGAAAAAAAGATAAGAGATAAATTCTTATTAGAAAGTGCCAACGTTTTCGGCAAGCGAATGCGAAGAAAACAAGAAAATGAAATTGAATGAAAGGGATGATTTGAAAATGAAAAAAGAAAATTTACAAGTTTATCTAGTTGAAATTTATTTTGTCTTGTTATTGGTATGTTCTTTTCTGGTAGTTAATGAAGTTGTTACATTTAGTGTTTGCCTATTTTTACCATTCTTATTAATGCTTTTATATAGTACATTTATTATTTGTAATTATGTGACGAAATCTTTAAAATTATATTATAAAAACGAGGAGGAAAATGACCAGTGAGTCATTTTTTAGTTGCAAAAGAAAAAAATAGGTGATATAGTTAAGAAGAGATACATGAGATAGTTAGGTGTTTTACTCTGTTCTATCTGCTTATGGCAGTAGAAAAGAGGTGGTTTCTATGATTTTAAAAATTGTAGAAAGGATAAATTCTGATGGAATTTGTAGTTATATTTATAACTATTGTATTTTATACAGTTCTAGTACTTAGAAATAAGGATTAACCAAAAAAAAGACACCGAATCATCATTGAAACGGTGTTTTGAAGTATAAAACAGAGAAACACTTAATACTGGAATATCGAGTGTATCTCAAAAATATTATATGAACTTTCGTTCATCTGTATACATAGTAACATAAAAAATGTTACTAGTCAAATTATAAATGTAGATCTTGTTCTAACTACGACAGAATAAAAGGGGAAGGAGAGTAAATTAGAATATAAGTTTTTCTAAATTACTATGTTATGATTATTAATAAAATAATCATAAAAATAATATAAATAAAATCTTTTTTAAAAATTTTATTCATATGAATCCCTTCTTTCTAATTTCGTAGTTAGAAGAAAATCTATATTTGAAAGGCTAACGAAAAAGTTTTATTAGAAATGATAAAATATTGAAAATTAAAAATAATGAAAATAAGGTAAGTGGAATTACTAAAAGGTTTTTAATTTCAAGTTTGAATTGTTTCATAAAATGTACTCCTTTCTAGATTAAATAAACTGTTCATGCAGTTTATTTTTTTTTATATGATTTCATTTCATCTGTGAGACCTATTATATAATCAGCCGAAATGTTTAGATACGTACATATTTTTGGAAGATATGTTATTGGCATGACATTTATGCCTTTTTCGTATCTAGCATATTGTTGTTGCTTAATATTTAACATTATTGCCATTTCTTTTTGTGTTATATTTTTGCAATCTCTTATCCATTGTAATCTTTCTGTGTAAATCATTTTTTTCCCTCAACTATAATCTATCATTTTTTACAACACATTAGTTGACAAATGAACACATGTGTTGTAAAATTTAATTACAACAGAAATGTTGTAGGAAAGGAGAACGGAAATGAAAGAGGAAATTCAATTAATGGTGATTAACTGTGTAAGTACAAAAAGTGGAAAGACACTTGTAAGATATGCAGTACCACAAAAAGAAACAGCATATTCAAAGGGGCCAATGATTATTGATGATTGGTATGACAATAAGGAAGTATTTGAGAAATTAGTTCCCGAAAACAGACCAATGCAAGCAAAGTTCTTGTACCGCCCTGGATTTAACGGTACAGCAACAATGCACGTTACCGATTTGGTAAATGCCGATGGTGTTGTGTTGTTGGCTGAATAAGAAAAATGAATATATTACGAAATATGTAAAATATCCGCCTCCTGAATATCGGATAGGCTACATTAATCAATACGAACATGAGCTAATAGCTATGTATGTTGTTTCAAGTAATATATTTTATCCAATTAGTGATTCAAGTCAACAATGTATAAATTATGAGATTTATAAAAGAAATTGTGAGTCACTAGAAAATTAAAGTGTTATAAGAGTAGGAAACTACTTTTATATAAAAGAATAAAGAGGGAAGGAGAGTGTGAGAATGACAGAAGGAACCCAAGCGGCGGCAACAATAGAGTCATTTTTAGAAATTGGTTCAAAAGTATTTACATGGATTATGACCCAAATTACGACATTAGCAGATTTTGTAATGAAAACACCAATGTTAGCAACATTTGTAGTATTAGCATTAATCTATGCAGCATTTAGAATTGGTCGTTCATTAATCAGAATATAAAGAAAGGAAACTAAAAGCACAAATATGTATATCCCATACAAAGCTTTTAGTTTTTTTATTAGAAAAGAGATGGTATATGATTAAGATTATAAGAAGAATATTTAGATATATTGTTTATAGTATAGTATTTGGAACTTTAAGGAGAATAATGAAGTTGGTGTTTAAATGATAAGTATAATTATATTTTTATTAATTGTGAATTTAAATATGGTCATAATTTATTTTTTAAGAATAAGAAAATGCAATCATATATTAGGTTATGGTTTTAACAAATTTCCACGAATAGAAGATAGTGCAAAAGAATTATACATTGCATATAAGAACGATTTCGTAAAATTTCATTATTGTCCCAAATGTGGCAAGTTATTAAGTCATGCGAAGTATTTTAAGAAATTAAGTAGAGCGAATAGAAGATTGAAATAATATGAAACAAGAATTATGAATAAGTGTGATACTTGACTTTTAGATAAAAAATTAAAATGCTCGAAGAGAGTGTGCGTTCGCGCACGATTTTTGAGCATTCAGACAAGCGATAGCGCGTTCAGTAGAGGATGGTGATTGAATGGCATTAGTAAAACAAGCTAATCGTGAAACAAATTTTGTTTTGCCTGTGTTAATAAAATTAGGAGATAAATACATTAAAAGAAATAGATACTATGATAATGAATATATGCTTTTTAAAGCATATAGACAATTAAAAATGATAGACGGTGTAATGAAACCGCTTTATCCAACAATTTATGAATAGGAGTGATAAAATGATTAATTTTTTATTAGGTATTTCTATAACAATTAATATAATCTTTGTGCTTGGTATCATATTGATTATTAAACTTAAAGATAAACTGAATCCAATAAAAACAATCGAAAAATTTTATAAAGAAGATGTAGAAGATAAGAATTCTTTTAATGCATTTTTTGGGAGTTAATAAGTATGAAGAGGTTGTTGTTATGTGTGATATTAAGTATTTTTATATTTGTATTTCCTAATTTAATAGAAAAAGTAAAAGCGGCATATGTTGAGTTGGAATATAAAGAAATAAAAATGATGACATTAACAGATGGAACGCAAATAGAAATACCAGTGTTAAAAGACGAAAATTATAGTCAATTGGTTATTGATAAACGTAGCGAAAAAGAGATATATATAATGTATTATAAAAATACAGTTCAATACTTCAAATTGACAACAAATAGTGTGACAGAAAAAAATCATTATGCATATCCTGGCATGGATAGATATTCGATATATTATTGTACAAATACCAATACATATAACGGTTTAGGTTGTTCAAGTGGATATGAAGCATATGAGAATAAATGGAATGGCTACAACAATAATAATAATCCAGTCAATTACAAAGAAATTCTATATACAGATATCGAATTTCGGACTAATGACGAAAAAACGGTTGTAATAGAAAGAACAGTATTAAAACCAACCATAAACTATGGTCAAAATGACGTTGGAAATAGTACTTATATCAATATTGAGTTTTCAATATTTGATACCAGTAAATTTATTTATGAATATTCATTATACGATACAAACAAGTGGATAGAAATAACGAATAATTATTTTTTAAAACAGGTGACAAAAGATGGAACAATATTTGTGCGTATTCGAGATAGGCAAACAGGTGAATACGTCACATCGTCTTCTTTTTATTTTGATAATGTGATAAAGCTTGTACCTAGTATTGATTATAATGTTGAAATTAATGATTTAGAATATGTTAGTCATTTGAGAAAATTGTATAATATTAAATTGCTATATAAAAATATGTCGGATGAATACTATTCAGTTTATTATAATTTAAAAGATGGTGTGAAAAAATATATAGGAAGTGGCAGTGCATTAACTGAATATAAAATTGAAAACGTAAATGATGATTCTATTATAACTGCATATATATATGATAATGAAAATAACGTAGTAGATTATACAACAATAGACCTCCAAAATATAAATTCAGATTTAGAAAAACCATACATATATATAACGGGTTATAATCAAAATAATATTCCAAATAGTGTTGCGTATCAATATAAAAATGTAAATGATGAGTATATTTGTAAGTATAAATTTGGTGGAGGAGATTGGCAAACAGAACCATGTGATTCAGATAAGATAAATATAAGATATGCAGAATATAATACAAGTTTGACAATTATGATTAGTAAACCATTTGCGGATAAGGATGGAGTAATTTATGCAGAGGAGATTTATAAAAAAACAATAAATCTAAACTTTATTGAGAGCTATCCTTCCATTTCATTTGAGACATATTATAACAATTTGACAAAAGTGCAAGTTTTAAAGATTATGTTAAAAGATTTCGAGGCTTCTGATGTATTTTTGTATTCTGTCGATTTGGTGAATTGGAATAGAATAATAACGAAAGAAGAGAATATATTAAATTTTACAGAAAATCAGATCGTATATTTTCGAATTTTGAGGAACAATCAAGTAATAACAGATAGTATCTACAGTGTTGTTTTAGGAAAATATTCTATTTCAATAAGTGAGGATAAAACGTTGGATGAAATAAATGATTTAATAGGTTTTGTCTATGACAAATCATTTTTTTCACAGATAACAAGTTTTTTTGATAATTTAAAGATAAATATTGGGTATTTTAATCAAATTTTTGATGTCTTTTTTTCAAAGTTACCTATCATAGTGCAAAATTTATTTGTGTTAATGTTTATATTATTGTTAATATTTCTATTTTTAAAAATGGGAGGATGGAATTCATGATTTTAAATATATTTGGTGATATAACTAAAATTTTTGATTATGCAGTAAAAGGTATAATTAGCGTTTTTGATTTTGCGGTGCATATATTTGATTTTTTAGATATATTAGTTAATTTAATTCCAAATCCATTTAGAGGTATATTGCTTTCATTCATCCCACTTTTTATTGGTTTTTGGTTTTGGAAAGCATACCATGGAGGTGGTAGTTAATGCTACTTAAATTATTTGAATTTATTTTTTCAATGTTTGGGTCTTTTTTAGATTTTTTAATCAACCAATTTGTAATAGATAAAGAACATGGAATTACGTTTGGAAAATTATTGTTAGTTGTGTTTTTAGTATGTTTTATTGTAAATAAATTATTTGGTATGGTTAAAAGTGAGGTAGAAGAGGAAGAAAATATAGGTAGATTTGTAAGAAGAAACGAACGAGTACAAGATGCAATGAAAAAAAGAGACCGTTCTTTGGGTGGAAGACACTCTAATGAACGAGTAAGACATAATCGTAAAGAATAGGAGTTGATTTTATGAATATAAATTTTTGGAATATGGCAGTTGAAATCGTAGGTAGTGATATACCCAGGCAATATGAATTTATTTATGCTTTCGTATGTCTGCTATTAATAATAGTATGTATTATCGTTTTATTTAGTCCAATCATTCTTTTTATAAAGTTGGGTAGTAAAATATGAATATCTTTGGAATACCCATTTTTGTGCCATATGACACGTTTTATGAATTTATTAGTACCCAACTACCAACTTTGACTAATTTAACCTCTGACGGCCTTCTAGTAGGCTATATTTTAATAAATGCTATTTATATATTCTGTTTGTATCTATTTTTTAAAGTTTTAAAATTTGTTACAATTACATTTTTAAATAGGTTGTTTTAATAATGGCACTTCAATGCAACGTTGGTCTGCCTGGTGCAGGTAAAACAGAATATTTAACTTATATGGCATTAAAGCATTATAAAAAAACAAATAGTTTTTTAAGAAGAAAAATAAGAAAGATTTTTAAAAAGGATGAGTGGATAAATAATATATATACAAATTATCCACTTTGTTTAGATATAAAGAAAAAAATATATTCAAATATTGTATTTATTGATGATTTAGATAATAGTTATTCGTTTTTATATGGAGCCTTTATTGCGATTGACGAGCCCCAGGTTAAGGATGATTCACAAGATTTTAAGGATTTTCCCCGCGGAATTGGAACATGGCTACAGTTACATCGGCATTTTGGAATCCGAAACGTTGTATTTGCAACACAACATCCAAATAGACTTGTTGTGTATGAAAAAAATATAATGTCACTTTATAATCGTTTGTTTACAACATTTAAAATACCATTTACTGGTTTTAAGTTGATCGTAATTCGTAATTGTTATGAGCTTACAGATTATGAGTTTATCGCTACCCGGGATAGAAATGTGAAAAGGCAACATGATATTAAAATACGTTTTAAATTATATAATGCAAAAAAAGTACATAAACACTATGATGATAAATATATGTCTGTATTAAATGATGATAAACCATTGTTGAATAGAGGACAATATAAAAGTTTAAAATTATCCGCCGAACAAATTAAAGAATATTTAGAATATTTTGAAAGAAATTCGGCTCGAAATTCTCGAAAGAGAAATCAAAAAAATAGTGCAGAGAATAAAGCGAAACGTTCCCGCACTGGCGGAACGTTTGCGTCTGATAATTCTAGTAAATTTTTTCAAAAATAAAATTTTTTTCAAAAAGTATTGACAAAAAATTGACAAAAATCTATAATGGAATTACAATCCACCGGAGTTTACCACATACTCGGAGTATATATACTTGATATATTAGAAATAAGTGGACACACCCTTATTTTTCAAGGGTTTATAGAGTTTGTCAAAATTGTCACTTTTTGGAATAGAAAGGTGGTTTTATTTTGACTGATGAAAAGCTTAATAGCTTTTTGATAGAGAATGAATATATATTAAAAGTTCACAATAATTCGGTTTATAATAAGACCATAATTGAGTACTACAAAAAATATTGTAAAAAAAATAATATATCAGACAATCGAATCAGTGCATTATACAAATGTAATAGGTATTGGTCTATGGATGTTTATGATAGGAATGAGATAAAAGATTATGTAAGTACTAGTTTGTGTCATGACCGATTTTGTAATAATTGTAAAAAAGTAAAACAAGCAACAAGAATGAGCCGATATATACCAGAATTGGAACCATTTGCGGATAATCTTTATCATATTACATTTACAATCCCAAATGTTTGTGGTGAGGAATTAAAATCAACATTGGTTAAAATGAAAAATGCTTTTCGTTTATTTATGCGAATTGTACGTAATAATTATCGTTGTGGTATCGATTTTAGTAGATTTGGTTATAAAGGAGCTGTTCGTTCGTTAGAAATAACGTTTAATGCAAATGATTATCATCCACATTATCATTGTGCGTTTGTTTTTAATAATTTAGATATTAGTAAAAAAGAAATTTTGAATTCTTATTCTTTTGATTATAGAGGAAGTAGGGTAGAGAGATACTTCTCTGAATTTGAAATATTAATTCAAAAGTTATGGTATTTATGTTATAACGGTTTAGAAATATCAAAAAAATCAATTGATAATTTAGAATTAGGATACAGTTGTATGTGTGAAAAGTTTAATAATAATGATTATGCAGAATTATTTAAGTATATGACTAAAGAAACGGATGAAAAAGATAATATATTAACATATGAAAATTTTTGCACATTGTATGAATCTACATATCGTTTAAAACAAATTCAAGGTTATGGTTGTTTATATCGAATTAAAGATATAGATTTAACAGAAGAAATTGATAAGGTATATGCCGATATTAAAGAATTATTAGCACAAAATGAGCAACCTAGATGTTCAGTAGAAAGACCGTTTGATTTATTAAATAATCATTTATATAGGATTATTTCTAGAAAGAAAATCTATCAATACCTGAAGGAAATAAAAGAAGAATAATTTATTAGTTAACATAATATAGATTATAGAAAGTTGTAAAAAGGAGTGTGTTTGAAGGTATTTATAAGAAAACGGATCATTATTATACTAATCAACTATATAGACAATAAATAATTCTAACAGAGTTTTGAACTTTGTACCAGGAATATAAAATTTAAACCATTTGTATTATGAACTATTTTTAATGTATTATGTAGTATGTATTTGCTTCAGTTTGAGCTTAATTTGAATGGTTCCATTTTAAGTTATGAATAGTAGTATTAAGTAATGGACTAATTTTAATAGCACTACTCTTCTACTCTTTTCTGTTTTTTTTTGAAAAGGGGAGTCGAAATAAAAAGAAAAATGTTGTTGTGACTTAAATAAAAAAATACAAACAAATTCGTTTGTATTTAAGCAACTTTTCTAGATTGAATTTCTGCAATTTTTTCAAATACTTCTGCAGCATTGGATTCACTAATTTCTGTATATCCAAGTTCCTTTAACGCTTGTACCTTAATGGTATTTAATTCCATTGTACGACTCATTTTTTCTTCCATTTTATGTTCAATTTGGTTAATGAAACGGCGATGTGATTCTGCGATTTTTTGTTTGGAAACGCCACCACCATTGTATAATGTCATTGCGGAAAACATTATACTTTCAAACATGAATTGTTCTTCTTCATCAAACACATATTCCAGTGGTTTAATAAAGCCAGTTGATTTTGCAACATAGCCTAATATGTATTTTAATTCTTTTGAAGTTTCCATTGCCTGAATAAAATGATATAAATACAAATAAGCATAATAGGTATCTCCGCTACTCTCTGTATCATCTTCTAAATTTTCCTTTAATAATCCAATAATATTAGATAGTAATTCCTTTTGTTTCTTTCCAAGACCATTGTAAATGGTTGATGCATCTGTTGTAGCTTCTACTTTCATGGTGTTTTCAAACAAAGAATTAATGCGTGATTCTACGCTTAAAATATAATCGGTATCTACTTTAATTGTATTTAATTCATCTGCTGATTTAATTCCTAATAAATTTAATAAAAGTACTTTTTTATCTTTTGGCCATTTATTAATGTCATCCAATTCCAGATAATTATAAATCATTTGTCTGGATACCCCTAAAAATTTAGCGAGTTTTACTTTTGATATACCTAGTTCATGTAATATTTCGTTTAATAATTCCATATATCATAAAACCTCCTACTATCATTTTAGTCATTTTAATCTTCAATGTCAAGTGTAAAGCAAAAGTATACCTATAAATACCAAAGTTTTTGGTTGTTTTTTCGCACTTCTTTGATAATCCCACCACCAAGACATTCTTCTTCTAAATAAAATACACAAGCTTGACCAGGTGTAACTGCCTTAACTTGTTGGGGATATGATACTAAAATCTCATTGTTTTCTAAAAAAGTCAAACCAACCTCATGGTCTTTTTGGCGATATCTGAACTTTGCACTACAATAGTCAGGTTTTACACTTCCTATCCAATTCACCATTTCAACAATACAAGAATCACTTAATAGATAGGGATTATCTTCCTTTAGTGCGACATAAAGGATGTTTTGAGGCAAATCTTTACCAACTACAAAGAAACGATTTTCATTTCCCCCTAGATTGAGCCCCCTTCTTTGTCCAATGGTATAATACATCAATCCAATATGCTCTCCTACCTCTATATTGGTTTCAATATTAATAATTTTGCCAGGTGTATTGGGAAGATAGTTTTTTAAAAAATTGGTAAAATTTCGTTCTCCAATAAAACAAATTCCTGTAGAATCTTTTTTATGGGCTGTAATTAGCTGATATTCTTGGGCAATTTCACGAACTTTTTCTTTTTTTAAATCTCCGATTGGAAATAGGACATTTGATAATTGTTTTTGAGAAAGTTGTGATAAAAAATAGGTTTGATCTTTGTTAGAATCTATGCCTCTTAATAGCTTTCCTTCTTTTATTCTGGCATAATGTCCTGTTGCGATATAATCTGCACCTATTTTTATAGCTTCCTTTACAAACATATCAAATTTAATATATTTATTACACATAATATCAGGATTTGGGGTTCTACCCTTTTTTAATTCTTCTAAAAAATAGGTAAAAACATAATCCCAATACTCTTTTACAAAATCAACACGATGTAAGGGAATATTTAATTTTTCACAAACTGCTAACGCATCATTATAATCTTGTTCTTGTGGACAAATATTATTTTGAAGTGTTGGATTTCCTAAAATATCATTATTAATACTGCTATCCCAATTGCGCATAAATAGACCGATGACTTCATATCCTTGTTCTTTTAATCGAATGGCAGCGACACTACTATCAACTCCCCCACTCATTCCAATGACTACTTTTTTCATAAACGTCCCTCAATTTCTTTTTTTATTATAGCATGCATTAACATAAAAAAACAGAGGGTATCTGTTTTATTTTACGACATGAAGCAATTGTTTTAAAAAATAAGGAACTGCAAATGTTTCATATAGACTTGTAATCAATAATGTAACCATTACTATTACAAGAACACTTAAATAAGGGTTCATTAAAGTTTTGAAATGGATGGTTTTCTTTTTTAGGATAGAATTTAGTAAGTAGTAAGAAAATTTGAGAGAATAAATCAATAATAAGGTAAATACAATTAGGTTGATTAAGTGATGTGGGAAAATATATACAATTGCATATAATACACCCTTTGCTTTATATTTTAGAATAAAAGATGCGATTGAAAAGCCAATCATAAATGATTTTGTGAAGTACATGAATAAAATAATAGGAATTCCAATAATGGAAATGCCAAGTAACCAAATAATAGAAGTAAAACTAAAATTAGAAACCAGTGTATTTAGAATTGCGTTAGCATAGTTTAATTTTCCATTTTGTACAGTATTTACAAAACGTTCCATATAAGATTGAATTAAGCTTTGGTCTTGTTTGGATATTACAGTAATAAAAATAGAACCAAAGAGAAGTCCAATTAAAGAAATTCCACTCAAAAATAGTATCATTTGTTTGTTTGTCTTTGTTTTCGCTTTTAGCTTGTCCATTGCTTCGCTCATATGCTCACCTCTAATGAAACATATGAAATAAAAATTAGAATATTCCTTTTTTTTCATAATTATTGTATAATGATACTGTTGAGGTGAGCTGAATGCAAAAGAAAAAAAAGAAAATAAATGGAAAAAGAATTGTTGCGATTATATTATTAATTGCAATGATTGGAATGTATATTTCTTCTATATTAGTATATACCAAATAAAAGAAGGCCAAATCCTTCTTTTATAAATGAGTTACTTTTTCATGAAGCGCTAAATTGATTCCATTTCCTAGTACATCACTTAAATTTTGCATTACAAAATCGACTTCTTTGGGTGTCACCATTAAGTTATAACCAATTGGCGTTAATACTTCATTAATCAGTATTTTTGTTTCTTCTTCATTAAAATTACCAAGAATTCCAAATAATTCTTTTTTTTCTTCTTCTTTGATAGAGATGTTTTGTTTTAAATAATTCATTTGTCCATGTATCATTTTTTGCATTGGATTATGGGCAAAATCTTTTTGAAAGGCATAAAATTTATGTAAAAATTGAAAAGTATCACTTACCACTGTAACTGCATCTACTACAGTTGGAACGCCAACGGCAATCACCGGAATTCCTAATATTTCTTTGCTAATTTCTTTGCGACTGTTTCCAATTCCACTTCCTGGATGAATACCTGTATTACTCATTTGGATGGTTTTGTTAATCCGTGTAATGGATTGGCTTGCAAGTGCGTCAACTACAATGACAAAGTCAGGCTTGGTAGAGACAATTACACTTTGTATCAAGTCACTTGTTTCCATTCCTGTTTCTCCCATAACACCAGGTGCAATCGCACATACGGGTCGAAAGCCTTCTTCTGGTGTATCTAAAAGAAATAAGTGGTTGGTGACTAAAATTTGATCTATAGTCAGTGGCCCTAAAGCATCTGGTGTTGATTTCCGATTTCCAAGACCTACCATCAAGCATTTTGCGTCTTTACTAATATGCTCTTTTTCCAATAGTTCTTTTAAATATTTTGTAAACATTTCTTTTACTTTTTCACGATTTTGATAATCACTAATGTCTTTGAACTCAATAGTAATATAATCTCCTTCTTTTTTTTGAATGGTTTTTGCTGAGGCATGATCTAAAGTAATTTTGGTTACTTTGATATTTTCCTCTTCATGGGTAGTTTCTTCAATGCCTGTTTTATCTGTTACATTTTCAACTGCTTCTAGTGTTAAATCTGTTCTAATTTGATATTTACTTAAATCAATTTCATGATTCATCCTCATCACCTCACTATATTTTTCCCAAATATAAGTTTTTATTGCATTTTTTTCTAAAATTTGTTAGAATAGAATAGATTAGTGATGACATGGAGGTGAGATTATGCCAAATATGAAAAATGCGAAAAAAGCTGTAAAGACAATTGCCAAAAGAAAAGTGAGTAATAATGACTTTAAAGCAAGTATGAAAACAGCCATTAAAAATGTGGAAAAAGCAATTACATCCAAAGATAAAGCTGCAGCAGAAGAAGCATTACATGTAGCTATTAAAAAAATTGATAAGGCATGTGCAGCAGGTGTTGTTACTGCAAATTATGTAGCACGTAATAAATCACGTTTAACCATTAAAGTGAATTCTATGCAATAATTTAGCCTTTAGTTTTGATAAAAATGGTAGAAATATCATTTTTTTGTTTTGAAAAATTTATTTTATGATATAGTTATTATAGGTGGTTTTATGAAAAAGTTATTGACAGTATTCTTTCTATTGGGAATGATTTTCTTATTGTATACTTATCGTAACCCAATGATTCGATTTATAATGATTCATTTTATATATCAAGATTCATTACAAATACAAAATTCTAATACTTATATGCGACCTCAAGATTGGATGTACGTCCAAAAAACGGAACAATTTTATCCCAACAATTCTCAAGATATTTTAAACTTGTTTTATACTGCTTTGGATGGTGGTTGGAGTGAAGTTACCTTTTATTGTGAGGAAAAATATCCTAATTGTATGGAAGATGTCAAAACCATTACTAAAAATAGTACCATATTGTCCAATATTAACAATTTTGTTGTAACTTATAATTCTTATCATCGGATCTATGTGGATATGAATTCTTTTGGACGTGTAAACATTCAATTTGAACGATTGTATACAGAGGAACAAAAAAAACAAATCGCTCTTAAAATAAATGAACTATATAATGAATTAATCACAGATTCTATGTCCAATAGAGAAAAAATAAAAGTTGTACATGACTATATTATTGAGCATACAGTATATGACCAGGAACATGCAGAAAACTACAAAAATAATACAGAAACCATTTCGTATTCTAATACTGCATATGGGCCTTTGTTTACAGGAAAGGCGGTATGTGGTGGGTATACAGATGCGATGGCTTTATTTTTAGATAAAATGGGAATTCCAAATTATAAAATTGCTAGTCAAAAACATATCTGGAATCTCGTTTATATTGATGGCGAATGGAAACATTTGGATTTGACTTGGGATGATCCTGTTGTAAACAATGGAACCATCCATACCTTGCAGCATAACTTTTTCTTAATTTCAACTGAAGAATTAGAAAAAGAAGATTTAACAGAGCATACTTTTGACAAAATGATTTATCAAGAAGCAAAATAAAGTGAGATGGTAGTCTCACTTTATTAGTTGATATAGGTTTTTAAATATTCTAGAGCTTCATCAAAAGTATTAACTCCTACTATTTCAATTTCATAATCGAAATCATTTTTCAGTTGAATTGCTTCTTCATAATTTTTTCCATTGGGGACAAAGAAAATGTCAGCTTTGGCTTTTTCTGCCCCTTTTAATTTATATTTAACACCAGCAATTTGTCCCACATTTCCTTCTGAATCAATCGTTCCTGTTCCAACGATTTTTTTCCCTTTTGTAATATCTTCTTTGACTAATTGATTGTATATAGCTAGTGCCATCATCAATCCTCCAGAAGGCCCTGATTCGGAAGACTTAAAATGAAAGGTAATTTGAGGATCGGTTTCTAACTCTTGTTTTTCGGTTATCATAAGACCAATCATCTTAGCTTCTTGATAAGCAATTATTTTGGCTTGTGCTTTTTTTTCTTTTTGATTTCGTAAGATTGTAAATTCTAGTATTGTGTCTGTCTCATGAGATGCAATGATTGCTTGTAGTTCTGTTTTTTCTGTAATTGTAATTCCATTTATTTGGAGAATTTCATCCCCTACTTTTAAATCGGTTTCAGCAAGCGGATCAATGTAGGTTACGTATAAATGACTGTTTATTTTATTGACTGTTTTTGAAGCTTTTTGATACGCTACAAGGATTGCATTTTGATTGGCCTCTTCTAACTGCAGATGGTCTCTAAAATAGACATCTTTCAGCTCTTCATTTTCCATTACCATTTCACTTCGTTTGATGATATCCCAATCTTTTTTAAATCGGGATATTAGTAAGGTGGGAATGGTGGCTTTGCGTTCTGATACATAGGCCAAATGAAATGAACCGGTGGAAGAATAGCCTTTTTCTACTTCAATTCGGGAAGAAATATCAATGGTTCCTCCAGGTGTTTCAATATAATAAGGAAATTCATATGTAAATAGGATTAACAAAACCAAAAATAGGATGAAAAACTTTCTATTTTCTTTTACTATTTGTTTTATTTTTTGAAATATTTGTTTGATCATAAATTTATCCTCTCTTTTTATTTTATGATTATCTGTTAAATTATATCATATAATTTAACAAGTAAGGAAGTGTTTTGGTTTGAAAAAAATAGGAACTAGTATTTTGATTTTATTCCTTTTATTGTTTGTTGCATTTGAAATATTAACAGAGTCGAAAACCATTATGGAATCGGTTCAATTTTCTTTTCAAATTTGGCAAACTAATATCTTCCCTTCTCTTTTCCCCTTTTTTGTATTATCCGAAATTTTAATTCATTATGGGTTTGTAGAGCTATTGTCTGAACTTTTTAGGCCCTTAATGTCAAAGTTATTTTGTATGAATGGTGCAGCTTCTTTTGTTTTTTTCATGAGTTTGGTTTCTGGATTTCCAAGTAATGCTAAATATACAAGAGAACTTTATTTAAAAGGAATGTTAAATGCTGAAGAAGCAACTAAATTACTGACATTTACTCATTTTTCCAATCCCCTTTTTATTTTAGGGACAGTATCTCTTTTGTTTTTAAAAAATAAGGAAGTTGGCTTACTGATTTTAATTTGTCATTATGTCACCAACATAATCATTGGTTTTCTATTTCGAGGCTATTATAAGAGTAAGAAGGAATGTGGCAAGATTTCTTTGAAACGGGCAATTGATGCCATGCATCAAAAAAGGATTCATAATCAAAAAACATTTGGGCAAATGATTACGACAGCTCTTACCAATAGTATTCAAACATTATTATTGATTTTAGGGACAGTGACTATGTTTTTGGTTCTTACAACTATTATTGATCACAATTTGAACTTAAATGTATTATATCAAAGTACACTTAATGGTTTTATTGAAATGACACAAGGGCTGAAATATGTAAGTATGTTGAGCATTCCTTTAAAAATAAAAAGTATTTTGACTGTCATGATTTTATCTTTTGGAGGACTTAGTGTACATATGCAAGTATTAAGTATTATCAGTGACACCAAAATAAAATACCTGCCTTTTTTTACTGCACGTCTTTTACATAGTGCGATTGCGGGTATTTTAATGTTTCTTTTATTTGATTTTTGGCTTTTACTTATCTAAAAAAACTATATTTTTGATGTTGCTCTTCTGTAATGTTAGTAGGTTTTGATATTCGGTTTGGAATGGATGTAATGGCTGTATTATATTGATATATAATATGAATTCCGTAGTCTTTTTCCAATAGTTTATGGTGAATTGGAATATCAATTTTTAATATGGCATTTTCTATATCTGTGGTATGAATCAGTTGGTCCTGATAGATGGAAGTTTCTACTTGCCCAATCGTGCTTCCATCTTTTAGTTCCCAAGTATAATCATGATATTGGATATGATTTTTTTCTAGATTCAATGATAGATTATAGCGATCCCCTGTTTGATATTCGAATGTGATACAAAAAGCACCACAGCTTGTTATTTTTTTGAGTTTCAATGTTTCTAAATCTGCGTTTATTTTTTGAGTAATAATTCCTTGTTTACTTAATAATGTTGTTTGAAAATCTCCTTTGATATATACTTCTCTTAAGGAAATGATAATTTCAAATAATAAAATAACTACAACAGAAATTAAACTAAATGTAACAATAATTTCAATTAAGGTAAACCCTTTCTTTTTTTTCATTTTATCACCTCTTCTATGACATTTGTAACGAAGCAACGGTTCCATTTATAAATTCTACAATCAATCGTTGTTTTTGAATATTGGAATTTGGTAAGCTTAAAATGTATTGATACATTTTTTCACTGAATGGATTGGCAATTGTTTCTTGGAGTTGTTGTTTCAAATTGGTAAGGTCTGCTTTAACCACAATGGCTTTTTTTACATTGGCCATTTCCATTAAATTTCTACAGTATGTTTCGGATGAAATGGTAAAAGAACAAGATTCAATTTCGATGTATTCATTTGTGCTTAAAGCATTTGTAATATTACTAATATCTGTTTTAGATAAATAAGAATTGATATTTTGGACATAATAAAGTTCAGGGATAGTATCTCTTTCAAAACTCATATCATAATTTTTTTTGATATTTGAAAATTGGACATATAAATATACAAGTGTTCCAATGACAAATGTGGAAACCAGTAAAGTTTCTGTTAAGGTAAATCCCTGTTTACTTTTTTTCATAAGTTAACTCCTTTTTATTGTATTTATAACAAATCTATTATATAATAGTTTCAGGATAAATGCTAGTCCTAAGTTGAATAAAAAGGAATATAAAGGGGTTGTGAATCCATGTTAAAAAAATTTGATTTTGAAAAAATGCCAGTCGTAGAAATTGTAAACGATATTTTAGTCGACGCCAGTAAACGAGGTGCGAGTGATATTCACTTTGATCCACTCGATAAGTATATGAAGGTTCGTATTCGAATTGATGGGGCTTTAATTGACTACGCTGAAATACCAAATACTATTAAGAAAAATTTAATTACACGTGTAAAAATTATTTCTGGAATGAATATTACAGAGACGAGATTGCCACAAGATGGTGCGATTAAGGCCACTTTGCAAGATGTCAATTTAGATTTGCGTGTTTCTTGTCTCCCTACCTTGGATGGAGAAAAAATAGTTATTCGTATTTTAGATTACAGTATGAGTTCTAGTGGATTAGAGACATTAGGGTTTAGTGAGAGAAATTATCAAAAAGTATTAAAAATGATTTCTATGCCTAATGGAATTATTTTGGTTACAGGAGCAACTGGTTCTGGAAAATCGACAACAGTATATTCGATTTTGCAGCGCTTGAATCGTGAGGATACCAATATTATTACAGTAGAAGATCCGATTGAAATGAATATTGAAGGTGTAAACCAAGTTCAAACCAATAGTGAAATTGGACTTACATTCGCAACAGCATTGCGTTCCATTTTGCGTCAAGACCCTAATGTTATTATGATTGGAGAAATTCGTGATACTGAAACAGCTCGTATTGCGGTTCGTGCTTCTATTACAGGACATATCGTATTATCTACAATTCATACCAATAGTTCACTGAATACGATTGAACGTTTATTGGATATGGAAGTAGAACGATATTTACTCGCAAGTGCCTTAACTGGTATTATTTCACAGAAATTAGCACGTCGTTTATGTCCACATTGTCGGCAAATAAAGAAAACAAATCAATATGAAAAAGATTTATTTAAGAAGGTATTGCATCGCGATATTGATGAGATATATACAACTGATGGATGCGAAGAATGTGGAAATGGGTACAAAGGTCGTATTGCAATTCAAGAGGTCCTACTGGTTAATCAAGAAATTAAGGATGCGATTAGCAGTAATCTTCCAAAAGAAAAATTGCGAGAGTTAGTATATCGAGCAGATGTAACTACTTTATTAGAAGATGGGCTTGAAAAAGTAGCCAATGGACTTACTACTTTTGAAGAAGTGTTGAAATTAATTGAACTTGAAAATGATGATCGTAAAGATAGTGGTTCTTATGATTTAAAATCAGCACTCGATTACACTTCTATAGCACAAGAACAATCTCAACCAAAATCGGAACAGAAACAGTCTTTTGTAGCTGATTATGTGGAAGATGTGATTCCAGAAAAATCGATTTGGGAAACCACAGAATTAGAAAAGGAAAATAAATTAGATGATTCCTTTGACGCTTTTTTAAAGGATATTAAAAAGAAACCAGCAGAAAGCAAAAAAGAGATTTTAACTAAAAAAGAAGAAGATTCCTTCTCTTTGGATGATGATGATTTGATGAATATGGAATTTTAAAACAGATTGAATATCTGTTTTTTTCTGGGCATTTAGAGACTTAAAATAAATAATTCCAATCCTATATTTTTATCTGTTTTTCCACTTTTAATTTCATAATCTAAATGTGATAATTGTTTTAAATAGTTAAGTAACGTCTCTTCCTGAAAGGAGCGACTTTTTTCTAATGCAAGTTTAATTCGATAAGGATGAACATTCAAAGAAGAAGAAATGTCTTTTTCTGAGTATCCTTTTTTAATCAGTTGTTTTGCTTGATACATAATTCGAAATTGATTGGCAAGCAAAATCATAATTTTGATGGGTTCTTCCCCTATTTTTATCATTTCTGCATAGCTTTCTAGAGCTCTTTCTTTGTTTTTAGTTACAATGTTGTCTAGTAGTGTGAAAATATCGATATCTACTGTTTTACAAGTAACATCTATAATATCTTGTTTTGTAATTTGCAAATCCTTATTTTTATAGGTTTTTAATTTTTGAATTTCTTGCTCCAAAATGGAAAGTTGGTTACCAACACGATGGATAAGAAACGTTGCTTCTTTTTCCTCTATTTGGTATGGTTTTAACATAGAAATAACATATTGTGTTTGGTTGGCTAAAGGTGCAAATTCTTTCACTATTCCATTTAATTTCATTTCAGTTACAAGTTTTTTTCTTTTATCAATTGTATCTTTATTTACAATAAAAAATAATAATGTATCCTCATTGGGTTGTTTTAAATAGGAAATTAGTATTTCTATAGTTTGTTCTGGTAATTTTTTGTTTGTAGTTCCTGTAAAAATATAGCTATTTTCAACGATGATAGCTTTTTTATCTCCAAATAAAGAAATGGTAGTAGCATCTTCGATAATGTCTTTTAATTGACTATTTTCTAAATCATAAGTATTTTGATTCATCGTTTGGATTTTTTCTTTTGCAAGAATGGTTTCTATTTCTTTTTTGATTAAATAGTATTCTGTCCCATAAAACAAATATGTCATACTTCTCACCTATTTCATTATAGCAAATTTGGGAATGAAAAAAAAGCAATCCTGTGCTTTTTCCATTTAAACTTTTTCTTATTTTTTTGCTTGAATCATTGCTTCACTGATTGCTTTGATATAGGTATCTGAAGTAATAGTAACCCCACTAATGACATCTAAATCTAATTTTGTTTGCTTTTCATCAGACCATTTTACCCAATCTAAATTTTGTTCTTCTATTACTTTTTGCTCAATTTGTTGAACTTGTTCATACCACTCTGCTCCACCTGGAATCAAACCAATGTTAGCAGATGTTTCTTTCATCGCATAATCATCCTTTAACGCTTTTTTGGTTGTAATGACACCTTCTGCCGTTTGATAGGTAGAATCGATATAACAGCTTTCTATATTGCCATATTTACCTACATAAATAGTCGCAGTTGTTATATATTGTTTTCCATAAGATTCATATGGAACAATTCCAGTATATGTTCCTGTTAGATAAATACCTTCTTTTTCGACTTTTTCACAACCACATAATACCATACTGAATAAAACAAGGATGGTCATTTGTACTATTTTTTTCATTGTTACACTTCCTATTCTGTTTCTATTATACCCAATTATGGTTTTATTTACAATCTCCTTTTGCGATATAATGTAAAACCTGTTTGGAAAAATATCCTGTAATCATTCCAGTTACTAACGAGAATAATATCATCCATGGGAGATAATAGATTATTTTGGGCATATGTAAGAGAAATTGTGCTGCGAAAAATTGTCCAATGCTATGAAAAATAGACCCTAGTATACTTATTCCAATAATGGAAAGTTTGCTTTGAACAACCAATGACATCATTCCTACACTAAAAATGGCTCCTGTAAGACTAAAGAAAAAGGTAATACTAAATATCCCTGTTCGCAATATTCCCATTAAAAAGACTCTTAAAATTGCAAGCAAAAATGCTTCTTTTCTGCCATATAAAAATAATGTTATTACCACAATGATATTGGCCATTCCTAGTTTCATTCCAGGAACCATTCCATTGATTATGGGGAAGATACTTTCTAAAATACTGAGTAATATAGAAATTGCAAGAAACATAGATAGTCGTGTTAGTTTTTTATATTCCATGATTTCACCTAACTACAGTATCGACTGTACCTTTCGCTTCTATTTCTATCACGATTCGATTGGGTAAACAAATAATAGTTTCACTACTTTTACTAATATAACCTTGTTTGGAACAGATATGAAGAGGACTATTTTCTTCTTTGACTCTAATTTTTCCATGGTTGACTTCTATTATAACCAAACCGTTTTTTCCCTCAATGGTATATTCTTTTTGATCATTTTGTGATAAATCAATGGTTTTTATTAATTCATTTTCATAATATATGTTCGCAGTGGCGGGAACAGTTTGATGCATGGTAGAAAATAAAAGTAGTGTAACAATGGTAATGGTCAAAATGCCTATAATCAATCGAATATCATTTTTGTTCATAGATATGCATTCCTGCTGAAGTAATTATTTCATTTTGATTGGTATACCAAATGGCCTCTATGTCTAAAGAAGCTACGAGTGCTTGTCCTTCTTCTATTGGCATTAAAAATAAAATAGTGGATAGTACATCACCCAAACGGCTATCTTGGGTAATGACAGTGACACTTTTCATATACTGAACGGGCATGAATGTATTGGGATCAATAATATGATGGTATTTTGTTCCTTCATATTCATAATATCGTTCATAACCACCACTTGTGACAACGCTGATATTTTTTCCATAAATAATTTTACAAACTTCTCCTGTGTTACTATTTGGATCTTCAATTCCAATTGAAAAATGTTCTTTGTTTTTAGGATTGCCTACTTTGACATTGCCCCCTGCATTGATTAGATAATGTTGCATACCGATTGATTCTAAATATTCGCCTACCATTTCTGTTGCATATCCTTTCGCAATGGCACCCAAATCGATATTCACATGGTTATTTTGAATTTGGTTATTTTCAAGTAAAACGATATCTTCTATGGAAGCAGTATTTTGCTGTCTTAATTCTTCTAATGTGGGAATACCCGTTTGGTTTTCTCTTACATGTTTCCATATATCAGTGATATTTCCGATACTGATATCTAATTTTCCATTACTTTTTTGATACCATTCTTTTCCATATGCGATCATCTTATAGAGTCGTGTATCTAGTGTTAGCGTTTCTTCTTCCATATCATTGTGATGAATGGTATATAAATTTATCATTCCATCATAGGGTTGATAACGGTCTGCAAGTTGATGATATTCTTGATAGATTTTATCTATTTGTTCGAAGGCTTGTTTTATTTTCTTTTCATTGTTATCATACAATTTTACATAAATATAAGTATCCATATAAAAGAAATTTTGGGAATACTCTGTTTGTTTCTTTTTGGTACTTTGATAGAAGATTAGGACACCTATTAATAAAATAGGAATAAGTGACCATATCATTTTATTGATTTTTTCTTGCATATTATCCCTACTTTCTTATTATCAGTTTACTATAATTTGACTTGATTTTCAAGTGGAACTATGGAATTCAAGAAAAAAGAAAAGCGTTTACTTTTCTTTTAAAACATAATGATATAAATCTGCAAGTTGTTTCCCAGCTCGTTTGATTTCTCTTGGTTTTACCATTTGATAGCCTTCTTCTACCAAAGATGGGAGTTTTCCTTCCAAAATGGCAATGGTTTTTTCTTCAAATTCATCAATTGTTTTAGCCTTGTATACTTGTTTTCCATCTTCTAGAAATGTGAATATGGGAATATCGGATATTAAAGCTGGTATTTTTTCAGTAAGTGCTTCTAAAATAGGAATACCTTCTGTTTCTTCTAAAGTTGGAAAAATATATAAATCTGCGCCACTATAGGCACCACGCAAGATATTTGGCTCTACATAGCCTGCAAATACTAGATTGTTTAATTGTGTGTGAACTGCTTTTTTGACTTTTCGTGGAGAAAAGGTTAAAGGGGAATATCCAAACCAAATAAATTGGTATTGAGGTAATCTTTTGGCAAGTTCTACAAAGGTTAAAATTCCTTTTCGCTCTAAATATAATCCAACACCCATCACTACTTTATCGGTTTCTTTGTATCCAAATTGTTTTCTAAATTGTTTCCCTTGCTCTTCGTTCCGCTCAAAAAAAGTCATATCAATTCCATTAGAAATGGCAGTGATGGGACGATTGAGATGGTAGCTTTCCAATATTTTTTTCGAATATTCTGTAGGTGTTACTATATGATCTCCTAGGCGGTAGCATTTACAAATCCATTTTTTAAAAAGAGGAGCAAGTTGATTGGAGAATATGAAAGAATTGCGAAAATCTTCTTCTGTTGAGTGGGCATGATAAATTACTTTTTTTCCTTGTTTTTTGGCCTTTTTAGCCATATAATATGATTTTGGTCCATAAAAGTTAATATGTATAATATCATAATCTTTGCATTTGGGGTTGGTTGTATATTCTATTTTGTTATCTTCTAATGCCTTTTTTTGATGTTGAATCGCCTTTCCAAGGCCTGACTTTCCATTTAATTTTGCAAATTCTGTATACAATAGTATTTTCATATGAGTCACCTAAATCAATTATAACATAGTTTTTAATAAATCACCATACTCACCAAAATAACGTCTTCGCCAATTTTTTCGATTTGTTTCCATTTGACTTCCATTTCGTCTTTATTACTAAAAATATTGGTGATAAACTTTGATTTTTGAACAATTAAGGATTCCATATTTCCTTCTTTATCAATCACAACATCAATAATATTTCCAATTTTTTTTCCATCGTCTATATTGACAATGTCTTTGTTTTGTAAGTCTGATAAGCGCATAGATATCACCAATTCATTATATGAAAAAAGTAGGATTTTTATCCTGCTTTTATTTTATTCATGTAATAATGAATTTTACTTGCCCAAGTGGTACTTGCTGCATATTTTACACCAATTTGTTCTGGAGTTACAAGCCCCTTTGCAATATAATTTTTGTATAAATTATTTAAAAAAGCATCAATTCCTTGGTCCAATGTATCAAATGCACGGTATGATCCTCCGTTGCATCCTGGTTTTCCTTTCATACCACCTACATTGTTACAATTCTGCACTAGTTTACTACAGGTTCCATTGCACCCTGTTTCATGAAGAACAATGGCAACAGCCATATATGGATCTAGTCCAAGTTCCAAGCATCTAGTAGCGAACTTCTCCCCTGTTCCTGCCACTTTTCCTTTTAAAGAACGATTCAATTTAGCAATCAATTCATCCATGGTAAGACCATCATAAACGATTTTATTCTCAGCCTCTTTTTGTAGATATTCTAATACAACAGTACTTTTAAATGGCGTATAAGCAACATTGGTGTTGCTTTCTTCAAATAATTTACGATTATTAGAATCTATCGTATTTTTTAGAAAAAATCCACCGATTGCTAGTAATAAAATACTGAAAAGAGACCCTGCTATTTTAAATAATTTGCTTTGTTCTATTTTCACAATTTCACCTCTATGTAATTTGAAAGAACAACTTCATTTTAACTTATTTTTATTTCTTTGTCAAATTGGTGTCAAACAAAATAAGCAGTCTTGACTGCTCATTTTTAGTTTATGCGAGAAAAAAATAATTAGAACGTTTGAATAAAAGAAAGAAAGTTTGTACAAGATAGAAGCAGAAAGGAGATTTATATGGCACGTCATAAAGTAGAAATTTGTGGCGTGAATACTGCGAATATTAAAGTATTAACATCTGATGAGATGAGCCAATTATTTGAACGATTACAAAAGGGAGATACGACTGCAAAAGAGGAACTGATTAATGGTAATTTAAAGTTGGTGCTTTCTATTTTAAAAAAATACAATAATCGAACAGATAATATGGATGATTTGTTTCAAGTGGGTGTCATTGGTTTGATTAAAGCCATTGATAATTTTGATTTGGAAAAAGAAGTGAAATTCTCCACTTATGCAGTTCCTATGATTTTAGGGGAAGTAAGACGTTACTTAAGAGATAGTGGCAGCATTCGAGTTGCAAGAAGTATTAAAGATATTGCTTATCATGCAATGAAAATAAAAGAGGAATTGACCAATGAGTTTGGAAAAGAACCCAGCATTGCAGAAATAGCACAAAAGTTAAATATGCCAGAATATGATGTTAGCAATGCCATTGATTCTATGCGAGATACCATTAGTATGTTTGAGCCTATCTATAATGATGGTGGTGATACCATTTATCTTGCAGACCAATTGGAAGATAAGAAGGATTCTCATTATTCATTGGATATGAAAATTGCATTACGAGATGCTATAAGACATTTAAAAGAAAAAGAGCGCCATATTTTATATGAACGTTACATTATAGGAAAAACACAACTAGAACTTGCAGAAGAAATTGGAATTTCACAAGCTCAAATTTCTAGATTAGAAAAAAGTGGACTAGAAAATATTAAGAAAAAGATTTTATGAACTGTTTGGCTTTTTCACTTTCTTTTTCTTCCATACAAAATCTATAACAAATAGCCTTAGTTTGTTGATTTAACCAATTGGTTTGTAAATCGGTTTGTATTTTCTGATTGCTTGTGTAAAAAATAATAGGTTGTGGAACATCCAGTTTCACATAGCGTATTACGCCTAAATAAAGTCCCGCATACATCCCGTATTCATCGAATGGGGATTCTCTGTTATTGTATTGTTTGGAAATCCATTCTTCATAATGATTGGCAATTTCCTTATTTTGTGAAAGTATTGAATGTAAGTATAAATTAATGATTAGATTATGTGTTTTTGCATTTTTATGAGAGATACGATTTGCGTCCGCTAATAAAATACAAGCGTATCCATAGTTGGGTTGATTCCACATGATACTTTCATTATCTGAAGCAAAATAAGGAATGACATGTCTTTCCTTATGGAGTCCTATTAGTACATCTGAATAATAGCAAATGGTATGATCAGTGGTCCCATAAATACTATAATTTTCATTCATCAAAAAAGAATCTAGTCTACCCTGTTTTTGTAATAATATGTAATCTAGATATGGATTAAAATATGTGTATTTATTTTCAAAAGTTTGAAAATCAAATTCTACCCTATTTTTATCTTTTTCATAGATTTCTTGTGCAATATTTTGAATTTCATAATATGGAAGCGAGATTTGTTTTTGTTTATTTACTTCCTGATATGATAGTGTTGCAAGCATAAATATTTCTTCCTCTCAAATAAGGTTTTATTATATCATATATATTTAGAAAGGAAAATAATTATGATATATCTATTTATCTTTCTATCAAAAGTAATCGAAATTTCGTTGGGTACATTACGAATGATTGTAGTTGCCAATGATAAAAAATGGTTAGGGGCTTTTTTACAGCTTGCCAACGCTTTGGTGTGGATTTTTTCAACAGGAGCAGTCCTTACAGGAATCAATGAAGATTGGCTTAAAATTGCTATCTTTGCAATTGGTTCTTTTATTGGATCTTATGCTGGTTGTTTGATTGAAGAAAAATTAGCTATGGGTTCGAATTTGATTACTTGTATTACGGATTCTAAAAATGAAAAAATGCTTTCTGATTTAAGGGAAGCAGGTTATGCTGTGACTGTAATGCAAGGATGTGGAATGAAAAATAATAAAGAAATTTACTGGATTATGACACCAAGAAAAAAACGGCATAAAGCTGTTTTGATATTAAAAAAGCATGATCAAAACTGTATGATAGTTTCTGAAAATGCTGTGACTGTAAATGGTGGATATGCGCCCTAAACATTGTTCCATAGATAAGCTTTATCGGTAATTATCAAAGCATTTGCATCTGTATTTTGAATATCATGTTGATGCAATCCCCAAAGAAAAATCTCTTTGCTTTTTTGAAAATGTATGTCTTTCGTTACAATAAAATCATAACCAGATATTTCTTTGTTATGGTTTATCATTTCTCCCATAATTAGGCCAACTTTATACTCTGGATGTTGTTTTTTAAATTGGTTTAAAAACAGTTCATCAAAACTACTGATATAAAGATTTAGATGAGAATAACCTTGAATGACTTGAAATAGTAATTCTGAAATGGAACTATCTTTTACTTCAATCATAATGATTTTATTCGTGTTAACTTCTTTTAAAAAAGCGGTTAACGTACAAATTGATTGATGTTTTATTTTGGTTCCAAAATTGTATTGTTCCAATTCTTTTAACGTCATATATTTAACGATGCCAGTACCATCACTTGTCCAAGATATGGTTGGATTATGTATGATGATGAGTTGATCATCTTTGGTTTTTCGAATGTCTAATTCTACACCTGCGATATACTCTGTTTTTAAAGCTGCAAGTAAAGCTTCTTTGGTATTTTCTTGATATCCGTGGTTGTTATTTCCACGATGGGCAATCCATTTTCTCATATATCTCCCCTTTTACAGAATATGACAAAAATGCATAAAAATGTATGTTTGGTTATCAATAAAATCGTAGGGATAAATTTTATGTTTCCGTTTTTTGATTAAATTAGTCATCTATAAACTGTACGATAATATCGTTGGATATATATAGGTATGGTTCTGGAATTCGCACATATCCATTTTCCACTTGTAGCTTTCCTTCTTTTTGGAGATTTTGAATGGGAAAAATAGAAGTCATTTCTTTACCATATTTTTCCTTAAATTGTAGCATATTTACCCCTTCTAATTTTCGAAGTCCTAACATCATTTCATGTTCCATATTTATTTTCTTGTCTATTTTTTCTTGTTCCAAACAAAATTTTCCATTACAATAGTTTGTAAAACTACGAGTATTGGTATACCGCATTTCTAAAATGTACCCACTGGCTCCCAAGCCAAAGCCGTAATAATACTGATTGTTCCAATAAGTTAGATTGTGTTTAGAAGTATAATTTGGTTTTGCAAAATTACTAATCTCGTAATGTTTATAACCATGTTGTTTTAAAGTGTTACAAATCGTTTCATACATTTGTATTTCTAATTCCTCATCAATTGCCTTTTTCTTTTGTAAGTAAAATTGGGTATTGGATTCTATCATAAGAGCATAGGTAGATATGTGAGGGATATCCAGTTTTAAAAATTCTAATAAATCTTGTTTTACTTCTTCTAATGTTTCGCTAGGTAAAGCATATATTAAATCAATATTGATATTTTCAAATCCATATTGTTTTAAACTTTGAATGGCTTGTATAATCTGTTTTTTGGTATGATGGCGATTCATTTGTTGTAAATGATGTGTATGGAAAGTCTCTACCCCAATACTAATACGGTTGATCCCATATTGTTTCATACACTTGATTTTTTCTTCTGTTAATGATTCCACATTACACTCTACTGTATATTCATAAGTTTCTTGCAGCTGAAGTCTATGAACAACTGCTAATAATCGTGCGAATTCTTTTTCATCTAAAGCAGTTGGAGTTCCCCCACCAATATAAATGGTATTCAAAGCTTCTCCTTGATAGTTTGATTTTATTTCTTGTTCTAAAGCAGTCAAATATTTAGAAATCCATTGTTTTTGATACAGAAATTTTGCAAAATCACAATAGCTACAAATGTGGTTACAAAAAGGGATATGTATATATGCAGATTTTATTAATTTTTCTTTTTTTATGGATATTGGTTTCTGACTCTTTTTCATTTTATTTTTCCTTTCATTACAATAACAAAAAAGTTTCCATTCGAAACTTTTTTTATTGACGAAATCTAATATTTTTTTACAAATTGTCCCTTTTCATCACATTCCAAACTTTCATAATTTTGATATCTCTGGAGGTCTGCTGCAATCGTACGTTTTTCTCTAATATATTCACAAATTTCACTATCCAGCAACTTATTTGTAAGGGGATGATATAGGTGATTTACTACAGTACTAGGGCTTTTTATGTCAAATAAATCTTTTAAATTTTTTACATCATAACCTTCTTGTAAAAGATATAAAATTGTAAATTGCATAGAACGAATGAATTTCATAATATACGACTCTTGTTTGCATAAATCAGAAATTGTAATTTTATTTTTTACTAATTCATAAAATTTTTCTTCCAATCTAAATTTCGTAAGACTGTCTTTGTCTTTTTGGTATGCTAAAAGTTGATTTAACACTTGAGAAACTTCCAATATTAAGCTGATATTATCTGCTAGTATCTCATTTCTATATTGTTCTATTTCACATATTTGTTTCCATATTTCTTTATTTCTAGGAGAATTATAATAATGTTCTAATTCCTCTGGTTCAATATGGAATCGATGACCTAAATCACGGAACAGAATAAAATGATTTAGATAATGTTCGAATGCTTTTTCTCCAAAATTCACTATTTTTTCTGTATTCTTTATTTTTTGAATTACATTTTCTATTTTTGAAAAAATACATATTTTTAAGTCTTGATCAACTTTTTTCGATTTCCATCTATTCCGCATCTTGTCTTGAAATATTGTTTTATCATTTATAGCTTGTGCGTATAATTCCATATGATTCTTTAACTCAAAAAAACTATCTTTTGAACCTGTATAAACCCTTTCTGTTGTAATTAAATTACAAATAGAAAGTTTTAAAAAGATAGAAGGCATTATCCGTTGTTCCAGCCAAGGTTGTGCTAATCTTTTCTCCATTAAAGTTGAATTCACATCCAATTGGCAATAGTCAGCCATAGATGGATTAGAAGTTAAAAATGATTTGATATCATTTAATACCTCAACTCTCTTTTGATATACGCTTATTTTTTGGAATTCTCCAATGATAGCGTCGATACTTTTCATTTCTTCTTCGGTTAATGCAAATAAATGAAATAAATCTTGTCTTCTTTGTATATTTTGTTCTTTTCTTTTATTCCTTGTGAATAAATCATTGATTTGCGCTTCTGTGAATTCAGATAGAAGCATGGAGTCAAAAAAATAAATAATTTCTGATTCGGTTCTATTTGATTGTTCTGCCAATTGACGAAATGTTAAATCTTGATTGATATATTCAAAATACAATTGAAATTGTTCTCTTTGTTTTAATAATTGAAGATTTTGTAGTTGAAGATGTTCGAATGAATAGTTATGTATTCCTTTTAAATAGTCATTTTGCAATAATGCAATTACTTCCTCTACTTTTATCTGTTTCATACAAGCAATATCCCCAAAAGTGGTTTTTCCATCTTTGGTTAATCTATAAACTGCTAAAGATTCCACATTCCTTTTCCTACGTTCATTTTCCTTTTTTATTTTTTTTGCATTTTCAACATCATTGTACATACCATTCCAAAATGTTGTTTCATTCATACCATATGCTTCTAATAATTCTTCAATTGTCTTATTTTGAATTTTGCTATCTCTTGAGAAAAATTCATTTATAATTTTT
>CARSXK010000002.1:0-28135 GCA_949065595.1 uncultured Bacilli bacterium | reverse complement strand
AATTGTCTTATTTTGAATTTTGCTATCTCTTGAGAAAAATTCATTTATAATTTTTTCCATAATATCTGTTCCCCCTTTTTTGCCTATTCATTAGTATATCAAAGAACTAAAAAATGTCAAATATTTCTATGACATTACAATTTAAATACTAACATTTTTTCTTTGGCTCTTTATCTATCAATAAAGTCGATGCAAATTCTAATATTTCATGGCTCATATGATATGGGAACGGTGTTCCTTGTGAAGTGGTTGTTAATTCTTTCATATAACAATAGAAAGCTACTTCAATTTCTGATTCATCAATATCTAAATTCATAGCTGTTTGATCAAATAAGAAATTATGAGCTGCTATTTGTCCACATATCCAATAAGGTCTTACATTTCCAACTGATGCAATTGTCTTAATCATTTCTATTTTTTGTTTCATTTCTTCTTGATAATCAATTGGTTTATCTACTGGATTGCCATGAAGTAAAGTTGATTTTGTGTCACAAGTTTTGCTTAATAGAAATAATTTTTGAAATAGATACAGTTGTAAAATGGAAGCATATTGGTCTAGAGAACCAATAATCTTTTGGATGCCTTTTAAATTGCGCTTTTGCTCCGATTGAATTCCTTTCAGATTTCCTTTATGTTTATAATAAGCAAGTAATATCGATAGGTCTGCTAACGCTTTTGGGGAGATGGAATTTATATTTTCTGCAAGTATTCTTCTTAAGTGGGCATCTTTTACCCAATATTGTCCTTGTGGTAAGTTTCCTTTTTGACGAATTTCATCTATCCATTTTCTATGCTGTAATAAAATTTGATACAATTCTTCATTACCCAATCTAATAATTGTCTCTTTATTAAATAAAAAATATTCATAGTTTACTTTATCTATTTTACCTTTTTTGATCAATTCTTCTTTTGTATACAAACTATCCAAATAAAATACACTTAACCGAAATAATTCTTCCTGTTCCCTACTCTTTTTTGTATCTATTCCTGTAACTTCTTCTATTTTGCATCTAATTTGTTCAAAAACAAATTTGCCTTTTCTTCCCAATTTATCACTCAAATATTCCTCACTTAACATATGCAATTGAAATAAAGTTTGATTGATATGGTATAATTTGCAATAATCATCTATATTTTTACAGGTAAAGAGAAAGGAGTGAATGATATATTTTAAGTCTCTATCACTCATATATAGAAAGTTTTTTTGAAATGCTTTATCTATTTGGGTTTGATTGTATTCTCTTTGTTGTTGAATTGCTTTCCAAATATCAGAATCAAATGCATGGATAATGTTATTTTTATTTTCTTCTCCTAATACATATTTTACTTCGCTTTCACTTCTATTTAATAAAGCAGCAATTTCTGTTTCTAGTTTTCCTTTTAAATAATATTCTATGATTGTACTCATTGTACGCATAGAATTTACATATTCTTTATCCTCATATTTCTTCATTCATACTCAACACAGATAAGAAAGCTTCTTGTGGAATTTCTACACTCCCAATCATTTTCATCCGTTTTTTTCCTTCCTTTTGTTTTTCTAATAATTTTCTTTTTCGTGTAACATCCCCACCATAGCACTTGGCAAGCACATTTTTGCGAACGGCTTTGATTGTCTCTCTTGCAATTACTTTACTTCCAATGGATGCTTGGATGGGAACTTCAAATTGTTGTCTTGGAATTAATTTCTTTAAATTTTCAACAATTTGTTTACCTCTTGAATATGCAAAATCTTTATGAACGATAATGCTCAAAGCATCCACACTCTCACCATTTAGTAAAATATCCATTTTTACTAAATTACTACTTTTATAACCAATTAAATCATAATCAAAAGAGGCATATCCTTTGGTAGATGATTTTAGTTTATCAAAAAAGTCATACACTATTTCAGAAAGTGGTATTTCATAATGAATATTGACTCTTGTTTTATCCAAATATTCCATGGATACATAGGTTCCTCTTTTGTTTTGACAAAGTTCCATAATAGGTCCAATGTATTCGCTTGGAACAAAGATATTGGTTCGAATATAAGGCTCTTGAATGTCTAAAATACGCCCTTTGTCTGGTAATTTTACAGGGCTATCAATCATCATATGGGTATGGTCTGTTAATTCTACATCATAGACAACAGATGGGCTTGTTGCGATCAAATCAATATTAAATTCTCGTTCAATCCGTTCTTCTATGATTTCCATATGAAGTAGTCCTAAAAAACCACAGCGAAAACCAAAGCCCAAAGCTTTTGATGTTTCTGGGTTAAATTCCAATGAAGCATCATTCAATTTTAATTTTTCTAATGCCTCTCTTAAATCTGGAAATTTACTAGATTCAATTGGATAAATACCACAAAAAACCATTGGTTTCATTGGCTGATAGCCAGGTAATGATGGAGTATTCAGTTGCGATGCCAATGTAATTGTATCCCCTACTTTGACATCTTCAATACTTTTGATACTCGCACATAAATATCCTACTTCTCCAGTTACCAGTTCTTTTTTCTTTTGTTCCTTTGGTGTATGGACCCCAAGTTCAATGACTTCATAGATTGCCCCTGTTGCCTTCATTCGAATTTGATCTCCAATATAAACCGTTCCATTTACAACACGAATGGAGGTAATAATGCCTCTATATGCATCAAAATAGCTATCAAATATCAGCGCTTGTAACGCTTCTTCTTTTTTTCCTGATGGAGCTGGTACTTTTTCGATAATTGCCTCTATTAATTCTTGAATTCCGATTCCATTTTTGGCACTAGTAAGCAGAATATCATTTTCGTCAAAACCGAGAGTATCCATAAGTTCCTTTTTTACTTTTTCAGGATTGGCATTGGGCAAATCAATTTTGTTAATTACAGGAATAATAGTTAAATTATTTTCTAATGCAAGATAAAGATTTGCTAAAGTCTGTGCTTCAATTCCTTGAGCAGCATCTACTACTAGTACAGCACCTTCACAAGCGGCTAAACTGCGACTAACTTCATAGGAAAAATCAACATGACCTGGGGTATCGATTAAGTGTAAGTGATAAATTTCATTTTGATAGTTGTAGTTTAAAGAGACTGCATTTAGTTTAATGGTTATACCTCTTTCTCTTTCAATATCCATATTGTCTAATAATTGATCTTGTTTTTCTCTTTCTGTAATTGCCCCTGTTAGTTCTAAAATACGATCGGCTAGAGTGCTTTTCCCATGATCAATATGAGCAATAATTGAAAAATTGCGGATGTTTTCTTGTTTCATGTGCATCACCTAAATCTATTATACATGAAAAAAGATATTTTTGTATCTTTTATTGGCTAATAGTATGATTATATTTTGATTTTTGGTAGCCCATTTGTTCTTCATTATTTTGTTTCCAGTTATTTCCTAATGCTTTATTTATTTCAATTTCCTTTAAGATTTGTTTCAGTTGTTCTAATGTATAGTCGTCTAAATCATAAATGGGTATCGCAAGAGAACATGCGACTTGGTCCATGATATTTTCCTTTTGTTTTACAAGATTTTCCTTTACTACATCGTTTTCCTGTTTTAATAGTTGTTCCATAGAATTTTTTAGATAAGAGTATACAAAAGAATTGATTTTTCCCCTTTCTTTTTGAAATAACTCTAGTTTTTCAACTTCTTCTATTTGTGATCTTAATCTTTTTAGTTTCGATTTTATCATAGAGGCTGTTATACAATATATAGTAATATAGAGCCCATATATAGAAAGCGATATAATAATTCCTAATGATGTTATATTTATTGTTATATTTATTATGAGAGATACTAGTAGCCAACATAACATCTTATAACATGATTTCTTCCTTTTTTTCATTTTCTTTTTGATTCGATTATAGTTCTTTTCCATATCTTTGCTATTATATTCTTTTAGCAATTTTTTTACTTGTTTCTTTCTTACTTTATTTATTTTGTTTTTTGTATTCTCATTATTCTCAAAATAACGGATACTTCCATCTGCAAAAGTAACTACTAAAAGTTCATTTTCCTTTTTCACGTCCATG
Source organism: uncultured Bacilli bacterium (assembly GCA_949065595.1). Lineage (GTDB taxonomy): Bacteria > Bacillota_I > Bacilli_A > RF39 > UBA660 > UBA5026. Next base: position 24,129 of record CARSXK010000002.1, on the reverse strand, counting down.
ATAAAACGATCCTTTTCGGCTACTTTTTCATAATAGTTCAACATAAGACATCCTTCCTTTTATGACTTATCTTAACACAAAAACAATGAAATGTATATTACTCTTCCATCATTTGATTCAAAAAATTAAAAGCAGCCTCTATACCATCTTGCGCCCATTTCCCAATTCCTTCTGATAATTGCAATCCAACATTGGATATCTTGGTTTGATAATTAATTTCTCTTTCTCCCATATAATCTTTAATATCTACATTTTTTCCATCTGCAATATCTTGCTCAAATTGTTTGATTTTATCTTGTGTTAAAGTAACTCGTTTATGTTGTTCAAATTCATAATAACCGGTTGCTTCTGATACATAAAGGGCAAAAAAGGCAATAAATAATGCCAAAAATATTTTCCAAAATATTTTACTAGCCCATTTCTTTTTGTCTTCTGGTTTCATCCTATCACCCCAAATATTCTTTGATTATAACGGATAGTACTTCTATGGTATTCATTACTTCATCGATACTATTTTCCATTCCACCACATTCAATCAATACTGAATTGGGACTTAAATTTTGATTATAAATTCCATTTACACCTTTGCCTTCTTTCATCATAACACCTCTACTCAAAGTTGGATACTTTTCTTTGATTTTGCTAGAAAGTAAGTTGGCTAAAGCAAGGTTAGTCTCTGCATTTTCATGTTCCATTCCCACTACAAATAATACTTTGGCATAATTTTTGCCATTGATTGTTGTAGTGGAAGATTGCTTTGGAATCGCATCCCTATGTAAATCAATTAATAATTTCAAATTGGGATATTGATTTAAGGTATCTGTAATAAAAAATTTACTCGCCTGATAGCTATAGGAATAGTCCCAGTTATTTAGTGTTAGGAAATCGGATATATTGGAAGTTTCTACAATGGTTGGGATTCCTGCTTTATTTAATTTTTCTTTTAATAAATAAGATGCCATTAAAACGTTTGGCGTAATGTTGTATTCTTCAAAATTGGTGTTGCTATAGCCCTCTAATTGATGCGTATTATAGATATAAACAATGGGATCTTCTACAACTGTAGGATTAGGATCTTTAATATAAACAGACGGATCTTCTAAATATTCATCATTATCCTGTAGACCTGGATCTTGTATGACAGGTATAATATTATTCTCTTTCATTTCATATCCAAAAACAGTTTCCAAAATACTAACAGGTTTTTTTATGTCTATATTGGATAAAAATTTAAAAAATTGATTGCTAATATTATGGTTGCTTTTTTCATAAAGTAAATGATGATTCGAATCTTTTAATAGAGATAAAATGAATTCTTCGTTGCTGCTCGCAAGTCGAATATTTAAAAAGAGTCCTAATATCCATTGATATAGAAAGAAAAAGAGAATAAATAAGATGAAAAATTTTAACCAAATATGTTTTTTTTGTCTTTTTTTGGAACGAAATTGTTTTCTCAAAAGTATCACCCACTTTAATCTATTCTGATCTTACTACATTATGCATGCAGAATATGTCGATAGAACTTGAACATAAAAAAATTTACGTTTTTTCGTAAATTTATTCTTCCATTAAACTTTCATGTAATACTTCTTCGGTTGTACTTAAATCCACTTCTTCAATACGAGTTACTCTACACATTTCAGCGGTTATTATACTTTCTATTTTCGTAACTGCTTTTTCTACTTCATCATTCACAACGACATAATTATATTTTGGCATGTCGTTAATTTCTTGATATGCTGTTTTAAAGCGGGCAAGTACTTTTTCTTTTGTTTCTGTTCCTCTGTTTTCTAATCTTTTTTTCAAAATATCCATGCTTGGGGGCATAAGAAAGATAAAGATTGCATCTGGAACTAATTCTTTTACCTTTAAAGCTCCTTGCACTTCGATTTCTAATATGACATGATTTCCTTGTGCTCTTTTTTCTTCAATGATATCTCTAGGCGTTCCATAGTAGTTTCCATTATATTCTGCATACTCTAATAATTCCTGATTTTCAATTTTATCTTCAAATTGTTCTCTTGTTAAGAAATAATAGTTTACGCTATTTTTTTCTTCACCTCTAGGAGCTCTTGAAGTACAAGAGATGGAAAGCCAATAGTTATCATTTCTTTTTAATAATGCATCACAAATGGTATTTTTCCCAGAACCACTTGGACCTGATATGACAATTAATGCTCCATACTTTTTGGTTTTAATCATATAAACCCTCTTTTCTAGTAGAGTCATTATAACATAGACACTTTTGTTTGACAATTCCAACGTTCATTTGTTGTATATATTTTATTCCATTTCTCAAACTATATATGGGACACTCTGTGAATAGAAAAGATATATGAATTGCAAAATTGCAACAAGAGCTTTCAAAATTAAAGGAAGAATTAACACTTTGGTCTGGAAGCAAAAATAGGATATAATCCTATTAGTTTGCAATTTTATGTTTGATTTGAGGTGTTGTTTCTGTAATATTGGAGAATGTATATCCATTATTTTTTCCATAATGGATAATATCTCTTAAGGCATTTAAAGTATAATAATTACCTTCAAAATCATGCATTAAAACGACATTGGTCCCATTATGAAGGGAACTTGTTACATTTTGATATACCTCATAAGCACTACTGACTCCACCCGCATCCCCACTTCCTATATTCCAATCAAAGTAAATATAACCTTTATTGGTAAGTTCTTTTGCGAGTCTTGTCATAATGCCAGCATTGAAGCGACTGACCGTATTAGAGCTTCCTCCAGGGAATCTTGTAATGGTTGGTTTTGTACCTGTAATACTTTCTAATTTTTTAGACATTAAATTTAGGTCTTCAAAAAAGGCCATTTCTGAACTATAAATATGCCTATAGTTATGCGTATAACTATGAATGGCAATGGTATGTCCTTCTTCATATGCTTGATGAATTAAATGGTTAAGAGAGTCGTCATGATTGATGATGAAAAAAGTTGCTTTGACATTTTCTTCTCTTAAAATTTGTAAAATTCCTGGGGTAATTGTACGACTTGGTCCATCATCAAATGTTAAGTAAATCACCTTGTTTGTCATGTCTGGTTTAGGTGTAACTCTTATAACCCTTGTTTCTTCTACTAAATGACCAGCTGTATCATGCACAAGATATTTTAGTTCATAGGTTCCCACCATATTGGTATTCAAAGCCCCTGTTACTTTCACTTTTGATGTAATATCTCCATCACAATTATCGTGTGCGATATAACCAGGTTCTATATATGGTTCGTTTTGATAAACTGTTACAATACTACTTCCTTGTAATGTAAGAACTGGTTGTTCATTGTCCTCATAAAAGAATTCTCTGGATATCATAAATGGATTATGGGAACTATCTTCTACGGTATAAATCCATTTATTTTGTAATTTATGAATGACAACTTTATCTGTTAAATTTCCATCATAGTTATCATATGCTTCATAGCCTTGTTCTACATATTCATGGTTAGGACATAATTTTGCTTTCATATCCCCTTTTAAAAGAATGGTCGGGCCCTCTTTTTCTCTTACTTTGATGATTCTTGTTTCTTCTATCTTTTTTCCTTTATACATAATAGAATAATGAATTGAATAATCCCCTACTTTGGTGGTATCTATCTTTCCTTCTATTTGGAGTGGATAGGATTTTAAAAAGTTGCTTGTGATTACTTTCGCACCCAATTCTTGATAGGGTGTATTTAATAGTACAACCATTTCTTTATCTCCATTACACACTATTTTTGGAACAGAATTCCAAAGAAACAAAATTCCTAAAATGATTAAATAAATTATAATGATACCTATACTTCTATGATACTTCATTTACAACACCAACTTCACTACTTTTAGTATAGCACAAAACGATTTTTTTAGACTATATCTTTAAAAAAACAAGATAATATGTTATCTCGTTTGTTATGAGGACTTAACAACTGTAATTGTATATCCTTTTTGTTCTAGTAAATCAGCAATTCCACCTTGTCCTATAATATGAGCTAATCCAACAGTACAGAAGATGGTTTTTCTTTCTAAAAATGTTTGCTCCAAAGATTCTGCCATATTTTGATTTCGCACAGTTACAAGCATGTGATTGTATTCTTCCATATATGGATTTTGTTCCACATCGCCTTGTAATATAAATTCTTCTAAAAGGTGCAAATCTCCTTTTTGATATAGTGAATACAAGTGTTGCATTGTTTCTATTGATTGTTCATATGTTTTTATACTTTCTTCCAACAGATATACTTGCAGATCCATATCAAATCCAAGTAGCATATTATATTGATATTCAGCCGATTCTAATTCAATAATATTTTTATGGTCATCTTTGGCTAATGAAAGGAAATGCTGGTCAATACCATAAGTGTCATCTAACCCTGCATTTATCATAACAACATTTTCAATTAAGGATTGCCACATGATTGGTTTATAATGATCTATCATAGCTGTATATAATTTCGCACTCTTTAATAATTGTACTCCTTTTATATAAGTATCATTTTCTATATAATTGGTTATTTTAGTCCCATCTGTATATACAAATTTAGATAAGAGTTCCATTTGATTGGATAAATCTTTGATAAACTCAATCATATCAAATTCAACTGCGATAGAATCACTTTTTTTATATGCGTTTAATACATAATCTGGAAGTGGATATAAAGTTTCATCAGCTGCATGAATCGAACCAAATAAATAGAGTTTATTTTCTATACCTTCTTTCGTCACTTCTATTAAAAGTGGTGTTGTAGTGGAAATTGGTTTTGTCTCTTCTTTTTGATTGGAACATCCAACCATAAAACTAACACATAAAATTAAGAACAAATACTTTATTTTGTTCATTGATGATACCTTCTTTCTAATTACATTATAGCAAACCGAAATAGAATTAACAATTGAAATTGTGCGTACTAGTATATATGAGCAAAAGGTGATATCATGAAAAGTTTTATTGAAAATTGTATTTGTGATGGGTTGTAGTTGTACAACAAAAAAAGGATATAAATTCAATTCATAAATAACCAATTTAAAAGAAGTGGTTATTCCACTTCTTCAAATTGTGAATTATAAAGTTTGGCATAAAAGCCATTCTTTTTTAATAACGCTTCATGATTCCCCGTTTCTACAATGTCGCCTTCATTCATGACTAAAATTAAATCGGCATTTTTAATCGTAGATAAACGGTGTGCGATAATGAAACTCGTTCTACCCTCCATTAATTGATCCATTGCTTCTTGAATCATAATTTCGGTTCTTGTATCTACACTACTCGTTGCTTCATCCAAAATTAATATTTTAGGATCTGCTAGTATCACACGGGCTATGGTAAGCAATTGTTTTTGTCCGCCAGAAACATTATCGGCTTCTTCATTTAATACCATTTGATATCCATCTGGTAATGTTTTGATAAAATGATGAACACTTGCAGCACGACAAGCATCTTTTACTTCTTCTAAAGTAGCGTCCAATTTTCCATATTTGATATTTTCTTCTACTGTACCATTAAATAACCATGTGTCTTGTAACACCATTCCAAATAAACTTCGCAAATCTCCTCTTCTAAATTCTTTGATGTTATGTCCATCAATTTGAATAGAGCCACTATTCACATCATAGAATCGCATGAGTAACTTAATCATGGTTGATTTTCCAGCACCGGTTGGTCCTACAATCGCAATTTTTTCTCCATGATGAATTTCGGCATTGAAATCTTTAATTACGACTTTATCGTCATTATATCCAAATGATACATGATCAAATGTAATATTTCCATTTAAATTTTGAATTGAAACTGGATTTTCTACATCTTTTGTTTCTTCCTCTTCGTTTAAAAATTCAAAGACGCGTTCTGCAGCTGCTGCAGTGGATTGTAACATACTCATAATTTGCGCAAGTTGAGCAATTGGTTGGTTGAAATTACGAACATACTGTGTAAAAGAAACGATATCGCCCACTTGAATCTTATTCTTAATGGTTAAATATCCTCCTAAAACAGAGACCATTACATAACCTAAATTTCCAACAAACATCATAATCGGATGCATTAGTCCGGATAAGAATTGACTCTTCCATGCTGTATGATATAAGGTATCATTATTTTCATTGAATTCGTCTATTGCTTTTTGTTCCCCATTGAATGCTTTGACTATTTCTTGTCCACCATATACTTCTTCAATTGTTCCATTGATGTGTCCTAAATATTCTTGCTGCTTTACAAAATACTTTTGTGATTTTTTTACAATAAATCCAATTCCACCTAAAGAAATAGGTAAAATTAAAATGGCTGCAATCGTCATCATAGGACTGATGGAAATCATCATAATAAGGACTCCAATTAACATCGTAATAGATGTAATTAATTGTGTCATACTTTGACTCAAGCTTTGACTTAATGTGTCGACATCATTGGTAATAATAGAAAGGACTTCTCCATTGGTTTTGGTATCAAAATATTTCATTGGCATCCGATTCATTTTCTTTGAAATTTCTTTTCGGAATTGATAAGCTATTTTATTTGATACACCGTTCATTAAGACACCTTGAATAAATGAGAATAATAAACTTCCAATATAAAGGCATAAAAGGAAAGTTAAGATTTGACCGATTTTCACAAAGTCAATTCCACCCTTACCACCAATTTTTGCCATAATACCACTAAATATTTCCGTTGTTATTGTTCCTGATATTTTAGGACCTACAATTGAGAATATTGTACTTCCAACTGCAAATAATAAAACAAAGAAGATTGCAACACGGTAAGCTTTCAAATAATGAAATAATGTTTTCATTGTTCCTTTAAAATCTTTGGCTTTTTCATCTACCATCATTGGTCCTGGTCCATGGTTTGGACCCATAGGCCTTTTTTTCATATCTCTAGGCATTTGAAAGTTCCTCCTTTGATAGTTGCGATAAGGCAATTTCTTGGTATACTTTACATGACGCCATTAATTCATCATGTGTACCCATTCCCACAATTTTTCCTTCTTGTAGTACGACGATCTGCTCTGCATGCATAATGGTACTAATACGTTGTGCAACAATTAAAACAGTGGATTCTTTGGTAATTTTCTTTAATGCAGTACGAAGTGCCGCATCCGTTTTAAAGTCTAAAGCAGAAAAACTGTCATCAAAAATATAAATATCTGGTTTTTTGGCAATTGCTCTGGCGATGGATAATCTTTGTTTTTGTCCACCAGAAACATTGGTTCCACCTTGGGAAATTGGAGCATCATAAGTTTCTTCTAATTGGTTAATAAATTCACTTGCTTGTGCGATATCAGCTGCTTTTTTTAGTTCTTCATCTGTAATGTTTTCTTTTCCATATCCAATGTTACTTTTGATTGTTCCTGAAAACAATATTCCTTTTTGTGGTACATATCCGATTTTTTCACGTAAGGTATGCGTATGTATTTTACGAATATCTACTCCATCAATGCAAATTGATCCTTCTGAAACATCATAAAATCTTGGAATGAGATTAATTAATGTCGATTTCCCACTACCAGTAGATCCTATGAAGGCGGTTGTCATACCTGGCTTTGCAACAAAGTTAATATCAGTTATGACATCCTCTTTGGCATCTGGATAACGGAAAGATACATTTTTAAATTCAATCACACCTTTTTGATTTGGATCTAGCATCTTTTCTATATCTGGCTCTTCAATTACTAATTTGGTTTGAATGACTTCATCAATACGCTTCGCAGAAACACTTGCACGTGGTAGCATAATTGAAATCATCGAAATCATTAGAAAAGACATAATGATTTGCATAGTATATTGAATAAATGCCATCATATCTCCTACTTGCATCATTCCAGCATCTATACTATAGGCACCTTTCCATAAAATGATTAAGGCAACTGTGTTCATAATAAAAGTCATTGCAGGCATCATGAAGGACATGGTGCGCCCTACAAATAGACTTAATTTTGTTAAATCTTTATTGGCCTTGTCAAAGCGTTTTTCTTCATGTGCCTCGTTATGAAAAGCCCGAATAACAGGAAGTCCTGTTAAAATTTCTCGTGTTACTAAATTTAATTTGTCCACCAATTTTTGAACAATTTTAAATTTTGGCATTACGATTGCAAATAATACAATGACAAGTGATAAGATAGACATGACTGCAACCGCAATAATCCATGCCATGGATGAATTGGCATTGACACTTTTGATGACACCACCAATACCAATGATTGGTGCATAAAAAACAGTTCGAAGTAACATGACAAGTACCATCTGCATTTGTTGAATATCGTTGGTTGTTCTTGTAATTAAGGATGAAGTACCAAATTGTTTCATTTCAGTATTGGAAAAGCTTACTACTTTTTCAAATACTAATTTACGTAATCTTCTAGCAAGTTTGGCAGATAGTCGGGCACCTAATAGCCCTACAAAAATGGTCATAATCATACTTAATAAAGCAATTCCCAACATTTTGGCACCAGACACAATGATATAGTTGGTTTGTATTTGATTTGTATTCATCCCAATGGTTTGATATTCTTGTTTGACTAGTCCAATTGCACCACTAGTTACAATTGATTCTGGCATTTGCTCTAATTTTTCACTACTTTTTTCTATGATTTGATGGATGGCTTCTTGTGGCATATTTGGAAGAACCAAAAAGACATCAGTATCACTTGGAAGATCCCCTAATATGGATGCACGCATAGCGTCAGCTTCTTCTCCTTCACTTCGCAAAGTTGAAATGATTAAAGTAGGTCTTTCTAAAATGCGAGATAATTCCATATTTTTTGCTTCAGTTATGTTCTTTTTTTCATAAACATTTTCATTTTTTAATATAGGATATTTTTTTAATTTTCTTTCATATTCCTTGGCATCTAATGTATCTTTGCTAAGCAATGTATAAGATTGCAATAAAACTTGTTTTTCTTGGAAAGAGGTAAATAAAAATATTTTGTCCATTTCACTTTCGCGAATGGCATCATAAGCAACATCCTCAATTCCACCTTGACTAATACCTATATTGACAATTTTTGAGGTATAGTCTGGAAGCGATAAATCACAAATCGCTTGTCCTGCTAAAAGTAAAATAATTGCAAGGATACTAATCCAAGAATCTTTTAAATAATGAAACATTTTTAACATAGTAATTCCCTTTCTTTTGAGTATTATGTATTTACTCTTTTATTTTATTTATGTATGCATAAAGTTCATTATAAATGACACTGTTTGTCAGTGTCAATCATTTTCCATAATTTTACAAATTTTCATGATAATAGTCATCCATTTTTCCTCTTTTTATTTAAGAGATTTTAAATTGTTTTCTAATACTTTATTTACTTTTTTTAAGGTTTCTTCAATGAGACCTGAATTGTCAATCATATTTTGTGGTTCTATTTTTCTTTTTTGAATATTTTCTAAACTAAAATCAGTTGCGTCTGCTAAAAACCTTCTACACATTTCAGCGTATTTTGGATTTTGTTGTATTTTTTCTCTATCCAAAGCACGTTGTAAGCGGATACCATCATCCATTTGTAATAAAATCGGTAAAATATTTTCTTCTCCATAATAAGATACAAATTGATCATACCCTACTAATGTATTAATCGTAATATAATGATATGATTGTAAGTCGATATTTTGTGCTCCTGTAAAATAATGCCAAGGACCATATATTGTTTGGTATGTTCTTAATTCTACAATTTGATTTTGTTGTTGCATTTTTTGCATTTGCTCTAACGTTTTAAAATAGTATTCTTTCCCTTCCATCTCACCATCTCGTATTGGTCGTGTTGTACATGGCGTTATGTTTTGTAGTTCATAAGGATTTTCTTCTATTAATTTTGTATATATGGTATCTTTTCCACTGCCACTTGCTCCCATTAATATAACTATCTTTCCCATAAAACCTCCTGTTTACCTATTATACTAAATTGCATATGCGTTTTCAAGAATCTACGTTTGTTTAATCAATGCTTTGCTTTGTAAAATGGAATAAAATCATTTTGACTTTCATTTATAATTAGCATTTCACTTTCTAATATTTGATGGCGTTTATCTTTTTTAAAATGGTGTTTCAATTAAAAAGATTTATTGGGAAACCAATATTTATGGGTTAATTCATCGCTGCTCCATCGACAGATAAAATAACACCTGTAATATAATTTGCCAAATCACTTGCCAAGAATAAAAAGGCATTGGCGATATCTCTTGGTTCTGCCATCCGTTTCATTGGGATAGATTGAATGAGAGGCTCTATTATTTCCTTTGGTAAGGATGCTACCATATCGGTTTTGGTAATCCCTGGGGCAACGGCATTGACACGAATTTGAAATGGGGCAAGCTCACGAGCTAATGATTTGGTCATGCCATTGACTGCAAATTTACTGGTTGGGTACCCTACACCAGAGGGCTGTCCATACAAACTGACCATTGAGCTAGTATTTAAGATGACACCACCTTTGTTTTTTTTCATATATGGAACAACAGCTTTGATCATATGAAATATCCCATGAACATTTAAGTGCATAATTGCCTCAAATTCCTCCACACTGGTATCTTCTATCTTTTTATTCGCGGAAATTCCTGCATTATTCACTACAATATCTATGTGTTGATACGTTTCTATAATTTCATCAATCATTTTTTGAATTTCATCAATGTTGTTTAAATTGGGCCAATACCCACTTACTTCTAATCCTTCTTGTTTTAATTGCGTGATTGTTTTTTCTACTGACTCTTGTTTGGATCCCAGTAAAATGACCCTTGCCTTATTTTCACAAAAAACACGCACAACTTCAAGACCAATTCCTCGTGTCCCACCTGTTACAACCGCAACTTTTCCTTCTAACATTTTTTTCTTCCTTTCCTATTTTTCTTATTATAACATGTATTTTAACGTATTTGGAAAATGAAAACTTAATTTCAATGAAAAAAGACCAAATTGGTCTTATCCTTTCTTTTTTTGGTATGTATGATTACATGATTTACATACAATTTCCATTTCATATTGTTTTAATTTTGGTTCCAATAAGGTAATTAATGGTTCTTGATCTTTTGGGCAACAAAGTCTATTTTTAATTATAATTAATGCATCCCCACAATCAGTACCTTCCTTACTATCTACAAATTCTAATGTTGCACTTCCTATACTTCCACAATTACATTGATAATTTAAATTTATATAATCATATGTAGAATAACATAAATAACCTATATTTTCATTACAGTTGGTACAATACATCCATCCACCGTAATTGGTTGCTAATTTGGTATGAACCAATTGTTTATTTTTTAATACTCTTGCCATTTTATTTCACTCCTCACTATGGTATTCTTTTTCTTTCCAATACCACCATTTTAGTTTTTCACTTTCCCATATTGTATGTTCTGCATAATACACTGCCATGCGAAACACATATAGTTGACATTTGTCTTCTTGATATCCTTTTAAGTTACAGTCGTCCAAATAAAGTTTTTCAGGATTTTTACCTTTCAAATCTTCTACACAAGTAATTCCAAGTTTCAATAAATCTTGCTTGGTATTTTTTCCAATATAAGGAATGGTTAGTAAATCTGTTTTCATTGGTATATTCCTTTCACAGACTAATTCTTTTTTTCAAGTCCATTTGGTTTTAATTCATAAACAATATCAATTACTTCTTCTATGTATTTTCGGTCATGCGACACACTAATAATGGTTCCTCCAAAGTTTTTCAATACTGTACGAATGACAGGGGCAGATAGTGGACTTACATTTCTTGTTGGCTCATCCAATATCAGTACATTGCATTTTTCCAGTACTAGTTTTACCAACAATAACTTCGCTTTGGTTCCATTGCTCAAATCACTGATTTTTCCTGTCATTTCTTCTTTGGTAAACTTCATATTTCCTAAATACATTCTTACACTTGCTTCTTCTGGTAAAGCTTCTGTGCAAAACGCCAAAACAGTTTGTTGGGGATTGAATAACTCTTCATAGGTTTGTGGCATGTATCCTATGCGAAGATCCTCTCTTGTTTTTAACGTTTCATAGATTTGTTTCAATAAAGTCGTTTTCCCAACACCATTTTTTCCAATGATACATATATGTACATTTCCAATGATTTCTAGGTGTATATTTTTGGATAACAGACGATTGGTTTTTAATTTTGAAAGATCCAGATTCAAAATCACTTTATTTTTAGGGATTCCTATTTTTTCAAAATAGAAATGAATTTCCTCTTCCACATCTGGAATTTCAGTGCGTTCCATTTGGTTCATTTTCTTTTCCTGTGATTTTAATGTATGCATTTTCTTTTTTAATACTTTTGCACCATGAGGATCTGCCCTTGTAATTGTATTCTGTTGGTATTCTACTTTCTGCATAATTTTTTTTAGTTTTTCCTGTTTTTTTTGATATTCTCTTTTTTCAAATACTGCCATTTGTGTTTGTTTTTCTAATTTTTGTTTTCGCATTTCTACATAGGTTTGATAATCAACATTTAAAAGCGTATGCTTGCATTCTGTTTTATGTTTCGTTTGTTCTATGTGTAAAATACGATTGGCAGTACGTGACAACAGTGTTTCATCGTGAGAAATAAATAAAATAGGTTTGTCAATTTGGTTGAGAAACTGTTCTAACCATTCTAATGTTTCTATATCCAAATCATTGGTAGGCTCATCCAAAAATAAGATATCATAATCTTCTATCAGAAGTCTTAAGATTTGAACTTTTACTTTTTCTCCACCAGATAAAACACCCATGGATTGTTCCAATATTGTATCATTTAGTTTGAGTTGTGCCAAATATTGATATAAATGATGTGTATGGTTATAAAAAGACTGATTGTTTGGGAATAAATATTCATAAACTGTTTTCTTTGTACATTCTTCATTCAGGGATTGTTCTAAATAACCAATACTTCCTTTGGAATGAATGGTCCCTGTTACATTTGCATAATGACAGATTCCAAGTAAACATTTTAGTAAAGTAGACTTCCCATTACCCTCTTCGCCAATGACTGCTAATTTATCTTTTTTATTTAAAGTAAACGATAACGATTGAATGAAGTATCTTGTATGAATTTGGATACTTACATCATTCACTTCTAACATATTATGCCTCCTTATTTTGGCATAATCCAAGTTTATGCCAGACTTATTTTTGTAATATTCTCATGTTCTCACCTCTTTATTTCATGGGATTGGCAGTCTTATATAATTTTTTATCCATAACTGTTACTTTATTATATCATAAATTTCATTGCATATAAAGATATCAAAAAAGTTGGCTTTGATTTTATCCAATCAAAAACAAATTCATACTTGAACTTGTTTTATTTATTACAGTCAGTACACATATTAAGTGATTTAAAAACTACCTGCATATCATTTCTTAATTTTTCTTTTAATGAATTCACTTCTTCTTCTGTCCAATATTCTTTTGGATTTTGTAAGCCATGCGTATCTTTAGAAGTTTCATGATCATTTCCAATGATTTCTCCATTTACATGAAATGACACATTGGGAACATAAATCCATTCTTGTCCTTCAGCATTATACTGAAGATAGCCATGTAAAAGTGTAATCAATTGATAGTATTTTTCCATATTTTCTTCTTTGACTTGCTTGGTATTACAGTAATAAATTTTTTCAATTCCTACTTCTTTGGCCACTTCATTTAGATATAATACATAAGCTTGGCACCAGGGGCATTCTGGATATCCTAGATAAACAACCCCTGTTCCATGTTCCATAATTTGAATAATTTCATCTACTGTTTTATATATAAATACATTATCGTTTCCTACTGATTGATATTCATTTGCGAATTTTTCCGCATCTGTTATTGTATTGATTTTATCTTTATGGAATAAAAAATATCCGCCAAATGTGAAAAAAGCAATGACAATGATTGTAAGTATTATGATTTGATTTTTTTTCATTTTATTTCCTCCTACTTGTTATTGTAGCGAAATTTGTATGTTTTTGCAATCAAAAAAGGGTTGAAAAAACTCAACTTAAAGTTGAATAATTTTGTTGAGTTAAATTTTATTTTGAACAACTTTCTAATTTCAAAGGTATTTTATAAGTAACTGTTTTGTCATTAAAATCAGTAGCATTTATAGATAAATACAAGCTATTTTCTTTATATTCTTTACAAGTTTTTTCATAATTATCTATGGATAAAGTTATATTTTGTAAAAATTCTTCTAATTTTATTTTTTCATGATCTGATTTAAAAGAAGCAACTTTCGCTTCCATATTATTATAGGATTCATATAAAATACATTCTATTTGTTTATACTCTTCTGTATCATCTCCACCACAATATTTAATATTATTAATATAGATAGCGGATTTCTTTTTATTATAAGAAATATTACCTGAAATATTAAAGTTTTTACATTCGGTTGATAGAGTCTTAAACTGAAAGTCGTCTTGTTGGAAAGATTTAACAACAATTATAATCAACATACATAAAATAATTACGATTAATAAACAAAATATTAGATATGATTTTTTCTTACTATTTTTTTGATATTCCCCATTTAAGAGTTCATCCAAACTTATGTCAAAATCATTGCAAATTTGCTTCATAAGTGATGTATCAGGCATATTTAAAGCATTCTCCCATTTGCTTACTGCCTGATAAGTGACATTATATCTATCTGCAAATTGTTTTTGTGTTAGATTGTGTTTTTTTCTTATGTCTTTAATAAATTTAGCAACTTTTTCCTGATCCATATTCTCAACTCCATAAATTTTATTTATTTCATTATAACAAAAAAAGAACAAATCATAAATACCATATCTTCCAAATTGTAATTGGTTAATATCTGCCTTTATATTCTGCTCTTGCTAAAGTAACTATTTTATCAATAAATTCTTTTTTACCTTCAGTATATAAATCTCTATTAAGTTTGCATTTATTCAATAATCTTAATTTTAGTGCTTCATATTCTTTGGCTTTTAATTGATTCTCATTAAGATAATCTCTAAAGTACAATTCATCACAATCACCATACTGTTTTATATGGATATGAAACACATTATCAGCATAACCATTTATCGTATATCCTTTATTAAATGAAATTTTATTTATACTTTCATTCATTAGAATATAATTATTGTTAAGTAGTATATTTTTTACTGCATCTTTATCATCAAAATCTATTTCTATTAAAATATCAATAATTGGTTTTGTTTTTATATTTATAATTGAAGTGCTTCCAATATGACTTATTCTGATGATATCATTATCTAACAAAGATTTTAAATTTTTTTCTTCCTCTAAATAAATATTTTTAAAGGTATCAGTATAATCTTTGAATGTTATTGGAAACAACTCCCACAGCTGTTCTAAACTCA
Organism: uncultured Bacilli bacterium; assembly: GCA_949065595.1. Lineage (GTDB taxonomy): Bacteria > Bacillota_I > Bacilli_A > RF39 > UBA660 > UBA5026. The sequence continues at coordinate 8,816 of CARSXK010000002.1, read as the reverse complement.
TATCTTCTAATTTCATAAAGTTCCCCTCTATTATTATTTATTCATATAGTATTTTTATTTTTAAAAATATTGCATTTTGTGAGTGTCTTTTTATAAGTTCTTAAATAGCGTTATAATCTGTATTTATAAGCGTTTACGGTGTTTTTGTTTTTGAAGGATATTTTTATAAATTATTATAATTTCTTATGTTTTCACTTTCTCAAGTAGTAAATTAGTAGTAAAAATTTTTAAAAAGATTAATTTAAATGTAAAAATATGGTATTGCATAGTATCGAAAATATCTTTATGAGCGAGATTAGTGGCGTAGCTACTAAAGCCCTCGCCATAATAAGGATAGTATTACCCTTATTATGTAGCATGAAGCATGTAGCACTTTCTTTATTTAATTTTAGTTATAATGGCTTTTAATCTTTCAAAAAAATTTTCTTTATTGTTTAAAAGATACTGTAATTCTTTTAAGTAATTATTATAATCAGTATTTTCTACAAAGAAATTAGCATATCCATCAATTCCAAACTTTTTTAATGTATGTTGATAACATTCCTCAATTGTTTCTTTCTCACTAAGTTTATTAAAGTGTGTGATGCTATAAAGATAAATTCTTTTTAATGAATCGTCAACATCAATGTTTCTATCTGCAGATGATAATAGTTTTCCATAAATACTTCTAGGTTCTCTATCTAATGAAGCTCTATGATCTTCTATTGCTTCTTTCATTATTATTAAATTCTCATTACTAAAAAATTTGTTTAAGTAAATATCATTATACATAATTTGAGCAGAAACTATTTCATGATTTTTATAATCTATATGATAACCAATATCATGATATGCTGCTATTACATAAAGCATGTTATTATCAACATCCATATTTTTACTTAATTTAGAACATCTATTAATAACATATTTTATATGCTCTATTTGATGTCCTTTATCGTTCAAAATATATTGAGGAAATATACTATGTTCAACATATCTTTTTAATTCTTCATTCACATTCATTAATTCATCTCCATAGCAATAATTTATAAATTATATAAGTAACTTTAAGTTTATAAAAATTAGTATGTTCACTTGTTTTTATCTATCACTAATAGTATAATATAATCAGGAATATTTAGTTAGTTTGGGTACTATTCTCCTTTACTTTTAAAGTGGAAGGAGGTGAAATTATGAGAAAGAAAGACGAATATCTTTGTACTATCATAATACTCCTTATTATTGTGATTTTAGTCATTTTAATAAAAATAGTACCAACTGTTTAAGTCGGTACTAATACTGTTTTAATGGAATAGTACCTAACTCGACAAAACTAGGTATTCCTTTTTTATTTTATGCAAATTTTCTTGCTAAATACATAATAACATAAAAAAGGACTTTTGACAAGTCCCTTATCTTAAGTCCGAAAAAGTTCGAACAGATTTTGCAATTGGTAGCGCCGGGGAGATTCGAACTCTCGACCTATCGGGTATGAACCGATTGCTCTAGCCAACTGAGCTACAGCGCCATTTCAACCAAGCAATATAATAATATCATAATAGCTTGGTTTTGACAATACTTTTTTTCTATTTTTAATATATATCAAATTTATTATAAGATTAATTTATATTTGACTACCCATTACACCATAATCTTTGGCACTAGATATCCGATTATCATACACGTAATCAATAAAGCTGGCATTAATACATAAGCCAATTTATTTTCTTCTGTATTACAAGCATATTGTAAACCCTTGTACATATAACAAAGATTTAAAATCATACCTGCAGTATAAACCAATAGTGCTATTTGGAAATGAATGAATAAACATACAGCAGCTACCAAATAAACAACAGTTAATAACCCTGCATTGGCTCCTAGCCATGTAATTAGTTTTTTGTAACTGGTCTCATTTTTCAATAATTTCGCACTAATAAGATATGCAATTCCTGCGATAAGTGCATACGTTGCCATTGCAACAAGAATGGAAACCAATGCAATTTTTACATATGGAATTTCTAAATCCACTGTTGTCCCATATAAATCCCATTGATTTGATATACCAGCTAGTTCTAATAAAGGTTCAAACATTTCCTTACATAAAACACAGATAAAAATCGCTACAGCAACAGCACTTACACCTAATGAAATTAATGCATTATTGAAATTGTTTTCTTGTATAAACGATTTCATAGTATCGATTGGTGCAATAAGCATACCTTTAACAATATTTAAAATTTGATTTACAATGGAAGTTTCATTTGTAACTTCTACTTTATTCTCCGTACAGTTACAAGATTTGCCCTCCACTAATTCTTTTCCACATTTGGTACAAAATTTTGCCATTTTCTTTCCCTCTTTCTAATTATATTTTGAAAAATATGTATTTAGACTACTTGCATTCACTATTTGAAATGCATTGTCAATATAGGAATAATAAATAATCATACTATCTGAACTACTACTATCATGTGTCTTAATTTCTTCTCCAGAAGTATAAGAAACTGTATATTGATATTTTGCCCTTATATAAGCTTTATATCCATCTTTTGTAGTATCCAAGGAACTTAATGTAACTTCAGTAAATTCAATTGCATTTAATCCAGAATTCGATAAGCTCTTTGCTAAAGATTCATATGTTTCTTTCAAATCATGCAAATCAGCATCTTTGAAATTAAAAGCATCCTTGATTTCATCAAATGACTTTTGCTCCCTTGCCCCATCATATAAAACTTGTAATCCAGATTTTGCCCTATCTAGTATTTGTTTTTTCAAAGTTTCTGGTAAATTATCTTCATCTAAATGAAATGTATAACTAGAATAACTTGCTACATTGAGCGTATCTTCTATTTCAATCCCCATTGGTAACACTATTTTCATCTGATATTTTTCTGTAAACATTGTAGGCATTTTATATATATCGTAAATTTCATCAGAAGAATTTTTGTCTATATATTTTTTATCTACTTCGATTCCTTCTAGGATTACTTTAGAACCTTTTAAGACTTTTATTTTATAGTCTTTTTTGGTATCCATGATTGCCATTTTATTACTAATCCGCCAATCATCAAAAAATAAAAACTTTTTTGATTTTTGTTTTACCAGTGTAAGTTGAACTATTTCTGGTTCATCTTCCCCTTCTAATAGATAATGGATGCTTACATTTGCAGTGAATCCATCTTTGCTTTTTTCCACTTTTCCAATCTTATAATTAGAAAACTTCATTTTGTCATCATCGTCTAGTTCACGGTTTGAAATGGTTAAAAACATTTCCATATTTGTAAATTCATTCGTTTCAATATTAAGATATTGATATGCTTTATTTAAGTCTCCATATGAAACTGCTAAAAAATATTCTTTTGCGATGTTTTTTGGCGATAGTCGATTACTCATCACTCCATAAAATCCAAGTAGTCCAACGACCATGATTGCGACTATTCCATACCATATTTTCTTACTTTTCGGCATTTTTTTAAGTTTTTCTTTAAGACTATCGTTATTTGGCTTCTTCGAATGAGAAGTACTTTTGCTTTTTGATTTTGTTTCTTCTACCAATTTAGTACCACAATTTTCACAAAAGCGTGAATCCTTTTGATTTTTTGTCCCACATTCACCACAAAACATACATCCACTCCTATCTACCTATAAAATTACAATATTTTAAACCATATGTCAATTATTTGATTGGTAATTTTTAGCAATTTAATTCTAATTTAGCCTATGTACTCTCAATTATTTGGTTCAAAGCCCTTACAAAGTTGATGTTATGGATTTTCTAAACTTTTATATAGTACCTATATTGATATAAAAATATCTGTTGCTATTTATTTTTTTCATAATTTTGCAAAAACTCATACAAATGATGGGCAGTCTTACTGGGTAAGATTTCTTCTAATTCTGTTACAGAAAGTTGTTGTAATCGAGTAATTGTTTTGTATTTTTTTAAAAGTTCTTTCTTTCTGACTTCTCCAATACCCTCTACATGATCGAGTACACTTTCTAAAGAACCTTTACTTCTAATTTGTTTATGATAATGAATGGTAAAATTGTGCACCTCATCTTGCATTCTTTCTAGATAATAGAATAAATTACTTTTTTTATCAATTGCGATTTCTTCTATTGGTTCAAATGCGAGTAAACTAGAAGTAGCGTGCTTATCATTTTTTTTGAGTCCCACTACCATAATAGAAAGCCCTAAACTTTGTATTACGTCTCTTACTACATGAATTTGTCCTATACCACCATCGACAATAATTAAATCTGGTTTTACTAAATTGTCTTTTAAAACTCTAAAATATCTTCGATATGTCACTTCATGCATCATAGCATATTCATCATTGCTATTTTCAGTGATTTTAAATTTGCGATAATCATTTTTACTCGGTTTTCCATTCACAAAAACCACCATTCCAGAAACACTAAATGTTCCAAATAAATGGGAATTGTCAAAAAGTTCAATACGATCTAATTTTTCCAAATGTAACAATTCTTTCAGTTCCTCATTGGCTGCAACCGTTCTTTGTTCGTCTTTTTGAATGAGTTCAAATTCTTCATGTAATGCAATTTCGGCATTTTTATTAGCCATTTCTATTAGTTTTTGTTTGACACCTTTGATTGGTATTTTAACAGGAATATGAAAGAATGACTCTAACAACTCTGCATCCGCAACATTTGGAACCAATATTTCTTTTGGTAGTAGAAAATTTTTTTCATAAAATTGGGCAATATATCTTGTTAATTCATTTTGAACTTCGTCCACTAGAGGGAAGATATGAGAATGCCTTTCTAAAATCTTACCACCACGAATGAAAAAAACTTGCACAGAAAGATAACCTTTGTCTACATAATATCCAAATAAATCCCTATCAATATCGTCTTTGATTTCAACTTTTTGTTTGGTAAGTGTAATTTCAATATAATCTAATAAATCTTTTAGTTCTTTGGCTTTTTCATAGTTTAATTTTTCACTTTCCTGTAGCATCTCCTCTTTTATTTTTTGAGTAATCAATGTATGATCTCCTTTTAAAAACTGAATAATGTCATGTTCCATTTGAGTAATGGATTGCTTTTCTATTTTATGATTACAGTAACCAAGACATTGTCCAATATGATAATAAAGACATGGTCTTTTGTTATAGGTGTTACATTTTCTTAATGGGTACATACGATTTAATAAATTTACTGTATTTCGAGCTGCCACAACATTGGGATAAGGACCATATAGTCTACTTTTATTTTTTCTTTTATTGAGACTTCGTACCACTAGTAATCTAGGCACCTTTTCATTGGTTAATTCTATGTAAGGATAACTTTTGTCATCTCTTAATAAAATGTTATATTTGGGGTCATGCTCTTTGATTAAATTGATTTCTAAAATAAAAGATTCTGTTTCACTTCCTACTACAACATATTCAAAATCAACAATTTCACTTACTAATTTTGCTGTTTTTCCTGTATGTGTTCCGCGAAAGTAAGAGCTCAAACGATTTTTTAATTTTTTAGCTTTTCCAACATAAATAATTACTCCATCTTTATTTTTCATAAGATAACAGCCAGGTTTATTGGGAACGAGGGCTAATTTCTGTTTGATGGTATTCATCTGTATCACCTTATCTTATTATAACAAATATTTTAAAAATCTGCTATAATGAGAATGGTGATTTTATGCGTACAATTTCATGTCCAATGACTACAACTTATGAAGTTCAAAAATCAAAATTTATTGGATTCTTATTTCCAGTGATTAGTCTGGAAATGGTACACCTTCACTTGGAGGAAATTCGTAAAAATTATCCTGATGCGACACACCATTGTTATGCTTATATTTTAAAAAATGAAAAGCGTTGCTCTGATGATGGAGAACCTTCTGGTACTGCAGGAATGCCTATTTTAAATGTGTTAGAAAAACAAAACTTAAACTTTATCTTATGTATAGTTGTAAGATATTTTGGAGGCATTCTGTTGGGAACTGGTGGTTTGGTCCATGCCTATACCTTGTCAGTTACCAATACGCTTAAGGACTGCACTTATGTGAATATGGTGGATGGAAAAAATATCACATTGCTATTTTCTTATGAAAATCAAAAATATATCGATTCCTTACTCAAAAACGTAACCATTCATTCCAAAGAATATCAAGAACAAATACAATATCATATTTCTATTCCAACAGACATATGGAACTCTATTTTAAAACAAATACTCCCCTATTTAATCGATTATCAAATCATAAAGGACTGTTATTGTCTAGAAAATACAATATAATCATCATATAAATTGATTTTTTTCATTTTGTACTAGTCAAACGAATAAAAAAATGTTATACTGTATTTGTATTCTTTTTGGACTGTTAGCTCAGTTGGTAGAGCAACTGACTCTTAATCAGTGGGTCTAGGGTTCGAGTCCCTAACAGTCCACCATTTATAAAATAAAATCTTTGGATAAAAGATTTTTTCTTTATCACTACCTTATTTGTTCATGTAGCTCAGCTGGATAGAGTACTTCCCTCCGAAGGAAGAGGTCATGAGTTCAAATCTCATCATGAACACCAGATTGATACCAAACTCGAACTCTTATGGTTTGAGTTTTAATATATTTAATTTTATGCTATAATAACTATCAATTTCTAAATTGAATTATGTCAATTTAAAAAACACACTTGCAAATTGACATGAACAATTAGCGAGGCGAAGCATATGGAACAAGTATTTAATGAAGATGGTTCTCCATTAGACATCAATAAAATTGAATTTTTATCAGACCGAGGTTCAGAATTTATAGTGTATAAATATCTAGACTCAGTAATAAAAATATATAAAAAGGATTATCAATTATCCCATTTGTCTTTAGAAGAACTAAATACATTAAAAAATATCTTAACACAAAGAATATTGCTTCCAACAGGTACTTTATGGAATGGGAATCATGAATTAATTGGGTATAAAATGCCATTTATTGCAGGTGAAAGAAGTATAGAATGCGACAGTCCATGGGCTTTTTTTGAAGAATTAGAAGTTTTAAAACAGGATTTGGATTTATTATGTAGTAATTCTATTATATTGAGAGATATTAATCTTTCTAATACTATATACAATGGACATATATATTTAATCGATTCAGGGAATTATTTAGTTGATGAATTAGACAAAATAATATTTCGGGTGAATATAGCTGATTCTTCAATAGTAGAAAAACTTAATAGAATAATAACGGAAGGTGATTACAGCAAGGTTAAAATTCTAACTGACTCGTTGCCACTAGAAGAAAGACAAAATTTATTAAGGAGATGGAATTACAACAAAATTAACGAACTAATCGATATGTTACTTTTTTCAAAGAAGAGTAACATTGATCCATTCAAATATAGACAAATTGTTCAATTTATTATGAAGGAAAGAGATAAAAATGGTTTTATCTATAGTTTGGATGTCTTAAAAGTGTTTTTTAATAGAAATCTATGTCTTGGTGTAGCTATTGATGATTTTATAAAAAGGATGTATAAAAGATGATCCTAAAGAAAAAAATTATTTTTGTCACTTTATAAAAAATAATCTAATATATAAAATTACATTTGCAAAAAGTTGTTGAACGTCCTCTTTTCGGGCACCAGAAAAGAATTTACTCGAACTTTTAAATTCTATAGGAGTTCGAGTTTTAATATGTTTTAAATTTTGATATAATATTTTTGGAAATAAATTGATATTGTCAATTTAATAAAACACACTTACATATTGACATAATCAATATGCATCGTAGAAAGGTAAACTATATGAAAAAAAATTTAGTATTAATAGGTGCCGCTGACTCGATTGGAGTTCCTTATACGAAAGATAATTATGATCATAAAGGTTTTTTTGAAATGATTGAGAAAGAATTATTTAAAAAATATAATGTTATTTCAATTAATTGTTTTCATATGTCTACTAACAATGATAATAGATATATTGATAGTTTAATTTCTAATGATATATCTTTGTTAGATATCAAAAATTCCCAAAACCAAATGCTAAAAAAATGTAAATATTCAGGTATTTATCCTTATTTAGAGTTACCGAAACACTTTTTAAATCATTATAAAACAAATGATGCAGATGAGAAAATTATAGTTAAAAATTATATTAAAAATAATGATACTATTTTTATTTATTCCGCTTTTGTAAATGATTTATTAAAATCTAAAAATTTGAGTCTTTTTAAATTATTAAGACCCGGAAAAATAGAAAAAGAATTAAGAAAAATAAACATAGACAGTGTTCTTTATGATTTCAAAAAAAATATTGAGAAACTAATAACTACGAATCCTAACATTAAAATCTTTATTATTGGATTATTTATTCCCACAAAAATCTCGTATATAAGGAAAAGTCTAAAAGAGTTTATTTTTAATGTTAACAATTCTTTTAAGAAAATATCTGAAAAAAATGATAACGTAATTTTAATAAATAATGATAATTTATCAGCAGAGGATTTTAATAATATAGACTTCCATCCAAATAAAAAGGGTCATACCAAAATATATCACAATTTTATTGAAGAGTATAAGAAAAGCAAAAGTTGCTGAACGTCCTTTCATAGGGAAATTAGTCGAACTAATTCGGCTTTCAAAATATAAAAGATAATAAAGTAGAAACATTTTTTGAGTTGAATGATGAATTGATTAAAATAAAATATAATGGATTTTTAGACTTTTGTTTTAGACACACAAAAGAAACATTTAAGTGATATAAGAAAGAAAGTTGAAATGATTTTAATTTTTAATGCAATACTCTAAAATTAGTTAAGGAATTAACCTTAATTCAAATTTCCAAACGTGGTTTACTCACGCACCAGTAAAC
>CARSXK010000001.1:0-124181 GCA_949065595.1 uncultured Bacilli bacterium | reverse complement strand
CTCTACTGACATTTTCTCAAAATGATTTTTCTGACATTTTCAAGAAAATTTGACACAAAAATATGCCTTTTTGAAACGAATTATTGACGTTTTACATTATTCTTTCCTTAAAATTGATTTTTTCACTGCCAAAATACTAAAACCAATAAAAATAATCGCCGTAAAAAGTAAAATTCCCCATACAAATAATAGATGTCCACCAGTAAAAGAATAATAGGTTTGTGCATGATCTAAAAAATAATAATTCATAAATAATTCAGAGAATCCATCTTTGAATTGATTGAAATATGTCAAAAACGAATCACCCAAGTGCATCAAATCTATTTGACTTAAATCAAGCGAAACATACTTTCCATGCGCAATAGCCTCCATATTAGTAACAATACCAAATCCTTCCATACTCCATCTTCCAATCACAAAGAAAGAGATTTTTTCAGATATCCAATTGAATGCTACAAAACCACCAGAAAAGAGCAATTGTGTTGCCATATAAAGAGGCGTAATGATTAAAGTCGTTTCTCGATCACGTGCTATAGAGGAAATAAAAATTCCTGTCATACAAGCCCCAAAGGTAACTAAAAAATAAGTAATCAGATATCCTATATAGGGAGAAACAAATAATGAATCAGAAGGAAAAGGATTTAAGTGATTATAAACAATTGTAACAATTACAAACGTTTGATAAAGGCAAAGAAGTATCATAACCAACAATTTGGACAATAAATAGGATATAAAATGCATCCCTGACATATATTCTTTTTTAATAATATGTCGTTCTTTGACAACTTCCTGTGCAGAATTAAACGTCCCTAACCATGTTGCTGCTAATGTAAAGGCTTCCAATCCCATTAATGCATCGCGATACCTTGTCATCCCATCTTGAGGCGATACCAAACAAATCAAAATTCCAAACATTGGTGCTTCTAACAATAGTAACAATAACCACATCTTATGATTCCATATCATATTGAGATTCCGTTTGGTTAAAACACCAGTTTGCTTCCAAATCCCTACTGTTTTCTTTTTATTTAACACATCTTGTACAACAGGTTCCCTCTCCTTTACAAAATGGCAATACTTTTCATAATAAACATCTGTATCATTTTTTAACACATCATAGACATCAATAAAATCTTCAATTCCAAAATAATCGAATATTCCTTCATAGTTACCACAATAACAAATTTTACCATTTTGTCCCATTACAATAACTTTATCACACATATATAAATTAGATATCGTATGTGCTGTCATAACAATTGTTTGGCCATCATTCGATAATTGTCGTAACTTTTTCATAATTTTCTTCTCGATATTAGAATCAAGTCCACTGGTTGGTTCATCTAACAAAAAAAGTTTAGGCTGATTCAACAATTCCATTGCAATTGCTGTCCGTTTTTTTTCACCACCAGAAAGATTCTTAATTTTAGTATTTTCTCTACCTTCTAACTCTAACATTGTAAGAAGCTCAATCAATCTTTGTTCCTTTTGCTCTTTGGTTATATTGGGAATTCTAAGCTGCATTGCATAATATAATGTTTCTTTCAATGTTAGTACATCATGTAATATCTCTCTTTGGGGTACATACGCAACATTTCCTTTCATGTTGCCATACTCTTTCGATACATCGACATCATTGATGAATATCTGCCCTGATGATACACTAGAATACCCACTCATTAAATTCATAAGGGTTGTTTTTCCCGCTCCTGAACAACCAATAATTGCGACAAATTCTCCTGATTTTACCTCAAAACTAGTGTCATGCAATATCTCTTTATATTGCCTTTTATTCTTAACTATTTTACACAAATGATGAACAGTTACACTGTATCCCTTCATGATTCATTCACCGCCTCATAATATACATTTTTCAAATACAATCCTTCTGGTGGTGCTGTTTTTCCTGCTTGTTTGCGATCTTTTGATTCTAATATTGTCTTAATATCTTCACATTTTCTTTTCCCTTCACCAATTTCGATTAAAGTTCCAACCATATTTCTTACCATATATCTTAAAAAACCATTTCCTAAAAATGAAATGACAAGTAAATTATTTTCACAATGTAAATTGGTTCTATAAATGGTTCTCTCATAACTTTCTTTTTCTTCATCTACTTTTGTAAATGCTTTAAAATTATGGGTCCCTTCTAAATTGTGTAATGCAGACACTATTTTAGAAACATCTAATCTTTGGTTATATTGGTATACATAATTTCGTTCAAAGGGATTATATTCACCCATATTAATTTGATAAACATACTCCTTTGCTTTCACATCAAAACGCGCATGAAATGTATCACTCACTTGTTCGATACCAATAACATAAATATCTGCTGGTAATAATTGATTCAAAGAATTTTTCATTCGATTGACATCCATATTTCCTTCAAAATCAAAATGGGCTTTTTGAGCATAAGCATGAACATGAGCATCCGTTCTCCCAGAAGCATGTAATATAACCTTTTGATTACTTTGTAATTTGGTCAATTGTTTTTCTAGTTCTTCTTGTACTGTTCTACCACTTGGTTGCTTTTGATACCCACTAAAATGAGTCCCATCATATGAAAATGTCATGAAATACCGCATAATATAATCCCTCCATACAAACAAAGACACAAATGTAAAATGAATCCCAGTACATCCCAAAATTCAACCGACACCTTTCGGAAAAAAGGTTTTTGATTGATAGAATATAGTCTTACTTCCATTGTTTCTGCAACCATATCAGCATAGCGTAAAGAATTACCCATTAAAGGAAATAAAATCATTTTCCATATCTTTATTTTTTGTCTAAAATGTAAATGCTTATAATCCATTCCTCTTACAGTAAGTGATTTCAAGATTTTCCTTGTTTGTTCCATCAAATTGGGTAAAAAAGAAAGAGAAAGTCCAATCATGTGAGACATCAATATAATAGGAATCCCAAGCCAAGATAATGGATAAAAAAGAACAGTAATCGCATAAGTCAAATCCCCAATTGGGGTGGTATAAAGAATCATTGTACTATATAAAATAACAACCACTATTTTCCATATCAATAAAAAGCTTTGATCAAAGGGAATTCCTAAAAGAAAATAAAAGAAAAGCAGTATCAATATCATATAGCGAAGATTCCATACTGGTTTGAAATAGTGGAAACAAGAAAATTGACTAAAAAAAAGCAATACCAATAAAAACAAGGTAAAAAGACATACCTGTATCCATTGATTAACCATAAAAACAAATAGAATATACATAAGACTACAGAGCAACTTACAAATAGGATTCCACCTATGGATGAAAGAAGTTCCATAACAGTACTTACCAATGGTAATACTATTTAACATATCGATATATATCCTTCATTAAATCATTGATTTCATCTCGATATCCAATTTTAACTCCCTTTTTACGAAGAACTTTATCCGAAAACGCAATTAATTGTGGTACTTTTACACCATACTGTTTTAGTTTTTTCACTTCTTTAAATACTGTATACTTATCACCTTCCATTACGACATGTTTATCATGTAATACAACTACATGATCTACCAATGGAAGTAAAAAATCAGTATCATGGCTGACAATAATAATGGTTTTATGAAAGCGATTTTTTAACATACGAATGAGTTTGGCAAAATTTCGTTTACTCTCTGCATCCAACCCAATGGTTGGTTCATCTAAAATAAGGACACTTGGATTGAGCATTAAAATAGACGCAATCGCAATTTTTCGTTTTTCCCCATGACTTAATTGAAATGGATTTTTATCTAAATAAGAGGCATTTAATCCGACCATTTTTAACGCATCTAATGTTCTTTGTTCCATTTGCGCTATCTTATATTGATATAATTTAAGACCCATTTCTAATTCTTCTTTTACTGTATGGTTGAATATTTGATCTTCAGGAAACTGAAAGACAAGCCCAACTTGAAAACGAAGCTCATTGATATTTTTTATTTTTTGATTTTGTTCAATGACAAAATTTCCAACTTGAATATTTCCACTATTTGGTAATAATAAAGCATCGATTAGCTCTACCATGGTTGTTTTCCCACTTCCACTTTTTCCAACAATGCCTGTAATTTTACCTTCCATAAATGATAAATTAATGTCTTTTAAAACTTCTTTTTTTTGATAATTTACTTTATTATAAGTATAACTGACATCATTCAATTTTATTTCCATAATACATTCACCATTTTATCCATATCCAAAATTATAGAATCGATTAGTCCATAAAACTGCAGTTTCAAAGATAAGGAAGCCATAAAAGGAAGTTCAATTCCTGCTTTTTTGAGTATCTTTTCTTCCGAATATACTTTTTCCTTTTTATCATGTATTATAACCTTATTTTCATCGATAATCGCAATCTCATTTCCATATAGAGTATCATCCATATCATGGGTAATTTGAATCACAGTCATATTCTCTTCTCGATTTATTTTTTTGACTATTTTTATCATTTTTTCTTTGGTAACTCCATCCATCATAGAAAAAGCGTCATCTAAAATAAGTATAGATGGCTTATGAAGCGTTACAGTCGCAAGTGCGATGACTTGCTTTTCTCCACCACTCAAATTAGAAATGGAATAATCCAATAATTCTGTGATGCCAAATTGTTCTGAAACTTCCATAATCTGCTTTTTTATTTTAGTTTCTGAAAATCCTATATTTCTTAAAAAAGAAGTCATATCTTCTCTAGGTGTTTCAGCGACAAAATTACTATCAGGGTTTTCAAAAACGATTCCTATTTTTTTTCGGATTTGTTTTTTATTTTTTTGGTTTACTGGAAAGCCATCAATGAAAACAGCGCCCTCTGTTGAAATTAAACCTACCAATATTTTGGCAAGAACACTTTTCCCACATCCATTTCGACCAATGAGTGACAAAAAGCTACCTTTCCGTACCTCTAGATTCAAATGATAAAATAAAGGTTCATAGGTCAAATTTTCAATCTGAATGCTATTCATACAACCACCCACCCATATCCATATTATAATATAAAATTCCTTATTTTACAATGAAAAAAGAAACAAAGTTCTATGGAATATATGTATAACTATAATCATAATTGACTTCGGTAGATACGATACAACGAATTTGTACATAAGAAGTAGGTGGAAATGGAGATTTGGTTTTGGTATTTTGAAAATCAGGATCCAAATACCCCCCTTGTTGCAATTGTTCTACAGTTACATTATAAGTATTTCCTACTAAATTAGGTAGCAACTCTGTATGATCACTTGCAAAACTACGCGCTGCATCTTGTATAATAGATACTTGATCTTGATACATTTGTTGTTGATACTCTTTAATTTGTTTAAATATATTAGGAACCACAATGAGTCCTATAATAACCAGTACAACCAATACTGCCACCAATTCAATCAATGTAAGACCTTTATTATTTTTCATAAGATATCTCCTTTCTAGATTGCACATGATAACAAATTTTTAATAACCATCTTTTGGGAAGAAAGCGATTACACGTACAATTGAGTTTCATGAAAAAGCCAGGCACAATTATTCTTTTTCTTCGAAACATTTTGTCAATGGCATACACAGCAGCGTCTACACTACGAATGGATTTGACACCAAATTTAACATGTGCTACATCATTGAACTCTGTGTCCACTGGTCCTGGACAAAATGTACCAACATACACATGACTATGATTTCTTCGTAACTCTTCAGAAATAGCCTCTGTCAAATGAAGAACATAAGCTTTACTAGCATAATAGCTTGCCATCAAAGGGCCTGGTAAAAAAGCAGCAGCAGAAGCCACATTTAGAATATAGCCTCTATCTTTTTGTTTCATATCCTGCAAAAATAGTTTAGTTAACATATGAACCGCCTTAATATTGGTATCAATCATATCTAATTCCTGTTCCAATTTGGTTTCTGTAAATTCCCCAAAGACACCAAATCCAGCATTATTGATTACAATTTCAATCTCTTCTGTTTTCACCTTATTATATAATTTCATACAATTGAACGTAGACGATAAATCCAACGATATGATTTGAACATCGGTTTTTAATTCTTTTTTTAAATCTTCCAACCGTTTTTTACGACGGGCAACTAAAATCAAATCATATCCTTTTTCGCTTAATAAAATAGCCATTTCTTTTCCAATTCCAGAAGATGCACCTGTAATCAATGCTTTCATAGCATCACCCTAATTTCATTATAGTGAAATACCATCCGAAAGTCAAATCAAACAAATAAAAAATCTCATCCTCCTTTTGATAAAAAGGATTCGCCATTTGAACTAGCTTCTAAACATCAATGGTTCCTTATCAAAATAATATATATTATGTGCCATAAATAAAGACTCTTTAATCGATAATTTATCTAACATCTTGACAAAAAGTTTAGAGTTAAGATAATATAAATTTGTAAGATAAGAATAATTGTTTCAAAACAAAACAATTATTCTTTCCGATATATAAATTAAACGAAAGGAATGATATCTAGAAAGAACATAATTTACAGTCAATACCGATAAAGCATTACGATATGAAACAGTCATAACAAATGAGCAATCATCGATTCAAAAGTCAAAATAATTTTGAAAGGAGATAATATGAAAAAAGTTATTATTTTGTGTTTATGCATGGTTAGTTTTATTGGATGTGGAAAAAAGAACGACCAATTGACTTCAAATATTTTTGAAGTAGAATATCAATTATTTTCAAAAGAGGAAGGTGGAAGACAAACTGCTACTTGTACTAATTTAAAACAAAATGTTCAAATGGAAAGTGGAACAAAGGAATTTTCTATATACAAGTATCCTAACAGTTTATACGATAGCGAATGCAAGTCTCCATACACATCCTTCCATGCATTTATTTCATTTGATGCGAATACAGCTTTAAAGATTAATAAAGAGTATACCGTGTTAGAAGCCAATAAACCTGTAGCTAAATTTAAAGTGATTCGTGCAGTAAATAAGGAAAGCGTTACAAAGGAATTGGAGGAATATAGATCTTTAGTAAAAAGTTTGAATATACCACAATTAACGTATAACCGTGATGCCAATTCCGATTTATACATTGGATTAAATGATATATTCAATTCAGATTACGATTCTAGCTCACACAACTATACCACAACTTCATATACAGGTACCTATGAAAGTGGAAGTTTTCAAAAAGGAGACAAAATTACTTTACTTTCACCTACCAATACAAAAGAAATTGTAATCAATGAAAATTGTACTGGGCGAAATAGTAGATATGCATGTTTTAAATCTGAATTCAATGAAAATCGCGATTGGCTTGCAGCAGTAACTGGAACAAATACAAAAATGGCAAAAAAAGCCATTGTGAAAGTTTCAACATACTCATATGATGACTGTAAAACCAATATTAGTATTTCTAATAAATCAGAACAATATATCATATTTAATGAGTCAATACAAAAGAAAGGAATAATATCTCTAGATGAGGAATTAACCAATAACATGAATGCAGAGGCAACTATTGAATTTAATGAAAAATTACCAGTCTATATTGGAAAACAATTTTATTTATCACTAGAAGATGCCAATTTTAAAATTGCCACAATTGAAATTATAGAGATCATTGAGTAACAAAACAATTAACTCTATATTTAGAACTATTACTTTAATGTAATGGTTTTTTTGATATAAAAAAGAAGGATTAACTTAAAAATCCTTTATTTAAAAGTAAATTTGCAATATTTTAAGTTTAATTTACTACTTGATAATATAGTTTTACATATCAAAATTATATCCATAGATGTATATCTAACTAATTATAGATTTATATCTATATCTTTATAAGAATTTAGATTAACATTCCATTTTGGAGGATAGAAAAAATCAATTTTATCTTTCTTAACATACTTTTTCTTTATTCTAACTCTATTACTCTTTAATTCCGGAAATTTAGCTCTACAATACTTATCAATTTCACAAAACAAACCTTGACAATCTATATATTGCAGTTTTCTTTCACCTAATTTTTTAAATTTAATACCAAGCCTTTTAAATTCCTCGTCTTGATGTTCATACATCCATTTTATTATATCCTCTCTACTCATATTACCAATTTCATAAAAGCATTTTTTAATACCTCTTATAGAACCTGGACCAGCTACAGTGAATTCCGTCTCCGTAAAATTTGTAACTTCACTATAGTTTATATCAGTAACTAATTGATAAGCCATAAAATTGCCAATTAATGGATATTTTTTTAGATGATTAAATGCTTCTTCCATATTTTTAGAATTTATGATTTTTTCTGGAATATTATCTTCTATAAACATTTTTTGCATTAGTGCTAAATGATTTTCATGTTTCCTTTCAAATCCAAATGCTTTAGTTGCACAAGAAATATAGGCATCATTATAAATTTTAATATTATTTAAAATCGCTTCTTCTAATACCATTTTACATTTATTAAAATCAAAATTACAAAGTTTTATATCTCCCATTTTTGATACTAATAATTCCCACGTACTTTCTTTATTAAATAATTTGAACAATATTATTCTAAATATCATATCTTCATTAGAATACTTACGACCATTATATATAACATTTTTTAATAAATATTGAGAAACTCTATCACTAACTCGATAGGCATTACAAAATTTATATTTTTGTAAAATTGGGTCATCTGTCCATGGTTCTTCCAATTCATTTAATTTATTATAAAATATATTTTGCCTTTCGGAAGCAAAATACCAATATAAGTCATAAACCTCTTGTCTTTTCTTAATCAATTAAAACACCTACATTTCTTTTTAAAGCTTTAGTTACTATATTTATGATAAAAGTATTATACCATACGTTTGAATTTAATTGCTGATAAATAAAGACTATAATGCTATTTCAGAACTTATAAAAAGAGAGTCAAAAGAATACAATATTTTTACAAAAAAAGAAGGATTACCCTTCTACTACTTCCAAGATGACCATTAAAGCGTCATCCCCTTTACGTTCAGTTAACTTTAAGATACGTGTGTATCCACCATTACGAGTTGCAAAACGAGTTGCATAATCGTTAAATATTTTTTGTGTGGCTACATTATCATTTTGTAAGAAAGCCAAAGCTTTTCTTCTAGATACAAGTGATCCATCTTTTCCATACGTAACCATTTTATCAAAGAATTTACGTACTTCTTTGGCTCTTGTTTCTGTTGTTTCGATTCGTTCGTTTTTGATCAAATCTTTTGTCAAATTAGCTAACATACTTCTTCTATGTTTACAAGTACGTCCTAATTTTCTATAAGCCATAATAATCCTCCTAACTATTAGTCCTCATCACGGAATTTAAGTCCCATTTCTTTAATCTTATCAATAACTTCTTTCAAAGATTTCTTACCTAAATTACGGATTTTCATCATTTCCAATTCTGATTTTTCAGTCAAATCACCCAAAGTGTTAACTCCAGCTCTCTTCAAGCAATTATAAGCTCTAACTGAAAAATCTAAATCATCAATCGATGTTTCTAATTTTTTCAACTTACTGTCTTCCTGTTTTGCATTCATAATTCCCGTTGTATCAGCAATTTCACTTAAATTAGTAATAATACTCAAATGTTCCATTAATATTTTGGCACCCAAAGCCATTGATTCTTCAGGACGAATAGAACCATTGGTATATACATTCATAATCAACTTGTCATAAGATGCATCTTGTCCAACACGTGCACTCTCTACATCATAGCTAATTCTTTCGATAGGAGAGTATATTGCATCAATTGGAATATATCCAACAGGAGCATTTTCCAAATATTTTTTATTTTCATTTGATGGAACATATCCACGTCCATTTGCGATAATAAATTCCATATCAAGTTTTCCACCCTTAGATAAAGTCGCAATCACTTGATCTGGGTTTACAATTTCAACATCAGAATCTGTAATAATATCAGCTGCTGTTACCACTCTTTCTTCAGATACAGACAAATGAGCGGTTTTGATTTCTTCTGTATGGTTCTTTAAAACCACACTCTTCAAGTTCAAAACAATAGATGTTACATCTTCTACAACACCTTCAATGGTTTGAAATTCGTGCATCACACCATCTATTTTGACAGCGACAATCGCACTTCCTGGCATAGAAGATAACATCACTCTTCTAAGTGCATTACCAATAGTAGTTCCAAAACCTCTTTCCAAAGGTTCTAATTCGAATTTTCCAAAATTATTATTTTCAACATAATCTGTAAGTTTGTAGATTGGTTTTTCAAAGTTTAACACTTTTTCACACTCCTTTTTCTTTTATCCACGTGGACGTTTTGGTGGACGACATCCATTATGTGGTACAGGTGTTACATCTGTAATTGAAGCAATTTCTAAACCAGCAGTTTGTAATGAACGAATTGCAGTTTCACGTCCTGAACCGAGTCCTTTTACAAAAACTTCAACCTTACGCATTCCCATATCAAATGCGGCCTTTCCTGCTGCTTCAGCAGACATACCAGCTGCGAATGGAGTTGATTTTTTACTTCCTTTGAATCCTAATGTTCCAGCAGAAGCCCAACTAATCGCATTTCCTTCTTTGTCACAAAGTGTTACGATTGTGTTATTGAAAGTAGAATGGATATATGCTTGCCCTTCTGGCACATTCTTCTTTACTTTACGTTTTCTTGGTTTATAAGCCATATTATATAACCTCCTTTTTTAGTTACAATTATTTTTTCTTATTAGCAACTGTTTTACCTTTACCCTTACGAGTTCTAGCATTTCTGTTGGTTCTTTGTCCTCTAACAGGTAATCCTCTTTTATGACGAGTTCCTTGATATGAATTGATTTCCATCTTTGTTTTGATGTTCATATTCACTTCACGTCTTAAATCACCTTCGATGGTATATTTTTCAATTTGCTCACGAATGCGATCTAACTCACCATTGTCTAAACTTCCTGCTTTTTTGTTGATATCAACATTAGCGTCATTTAAGATTTTATTGGATAAACTTCTTCCAATTCCATAAATATAAGTCAATGCGATTTCAGCTCTTTTATTATTTGGGATATCTACACCCTTAATACGTGCCATAAAACACCTCCTATTATTAACCTTGTCTTTGTTTATGTTTAGGGTTTTCGCAAATTACGATTTTTTTACCCTTACGCGTAACGATTTTACATTTTGGACAAATTTTTTTAATTGATGGTTTTACTTTCATTTAATTCCCTCCTATTTCCTATAGGTTATGCGCCCACGTGTTAAATCATATTCTGATAATTCTAACACCACTGTATCACCTGGTAAAATGCGAATATAGTTCATTCGGATTTTACCAGAAACGTGAGCCACTACAGTGTGTTTATTTTCAAGCTCTACTCTGAATTGTCCACCAGGTAGAACTTCTAGTATTTTTCCTTCTACTTCAATCGCTGCTTTTTTAACCTTTTCTTGCATTTGATTGTTGTTTCTTTTATTAACTGGTTTCTTTGGCATCTTATCACCTCTTCGTTAATATTTCATATCCATTTTTGGTTACCAAAATGGTATGTTCAAAATGGGCAGATGGTAAATCATCACCGGTTACAATCGTCCAATCATCTTCTAACATGTAAACACTTGGCGTTCCTAAATTGAGCATTGGTTCAATTGCGATAGTCATACCCTCTTTTAAGATAGGACCAGTTCCTGTTTTCCCATAATTGGGAACATCAGGAGCTTCATGTACTTGTGTCCCAATTCCATGACCTACCAATTCCTTGACTACACCTAAATGATGAGTTTTTGCATATGTTTCAATCGCATATCCAATATCTCCAATATGAGCACCTTCATGTACAACAGACAATCCTTGATACAAAGCCTCTTCCGTTTGCACTAATAACCTGGTAACTTCTGTACTCACCTTCCCAACAGGGTAAGACCAAGCCGAATCTCCATGGTATCCTTGATAACAAGCACCAATATCCAACTTTACAATATCCCCATTTTTAAGTTTACGACTTGACGGAATTCCATGTACGACTTCCTCATTGATGGAAATGCATATAGTTCCTGGAAACCCATACAGATTTTTAAATGATGGCGTTGCACCTGATTTCAAAATAAATGCTTCAGCCAAATCATTTAACTCTTTTGTTGTCACTCCAGGCTTGATATATTGCTTCAAATAATTATGTGTATTTCCTACAATTTCTCCTGCTTTGCGCATACATTCTATTTCATGTTCTGATTTAATGTTTATCATAATGAATCCACAATGTTCTTTATTTGCTCAAACACTTCAGTGGTAGATAATGAACTATCCACTTCATAAAGAATTCCTTTTTCCTTATAATAAGCAACCAAAGGTTCTGTTTGCTCCAAATATGTTTCAAATCTTACTTGGAATGTTTTCTCATTGTCATCGCTTCGTTTTGTCAACTCTGTTTGACAATCATTACAGATGCCTTTTACACTTGGTTGATTCTCTTCTATTATATCATTGTAAACATGCCCACATTTTGGACAAGATACACGACCCATAATTCGCTTGAAAGCCAAATCATAATCTATAGATAAATAAATAACAGCCGATAATTCTTGATTTTTGGAATCCAATAATCGATTGTATTCTTCTGCTTGATTTACATTGCGAGGAAATCCATCTAGAATATACCCCAATGAATCTTCAATTGTCGTAAACTTATCTTTCAATAATTGAAAAATAATATCGTCACTTATCAATTTACCAGATTTCATTTGCTCCTTAAGTGAATGTCCCATTGCATCATCTTTCTGCATTGCTTCACGAAGCAAATTTCCTGTTGAAATATGAACAAATCCATACTTCTTACAAAGCAAATTCGATTGTGTTCCCTTTCCAGCAGCAGGCGGTGCAAGTAAGATGATGCTTTTCATCGATTGCGCCTTCTTTTGGTATAGCCAGCACGTGTTACCAGTTCACTATCTAATTGTTTATAAGTTTCTAGGGCAACACCCACAACAATGAGTAAACCTGTTCCCCCAATACGCACACTCGTTGGCAAACTTGAAATTGCTCCAAATACAATTGGAAGACCAGCAATGATTGCAAGTGATAAAGCTCCAACGGTTGTAATACGTTTTAATGTTTTACTAATATACTTGACTGTTTCATCCCCTGGACGAATTCCTGGAATAAAACCACCATTTTGATTTAAATTTTCAGCAAGCTCTTTTGGCTTTAATTGTAAGAATGTATAAAAATAAGCAAATGCAAATATACATACAATGTAAATCACAAACCCTGTTCCACTTGTCATGGTTAAATATTTACTTACAAATAACTGAAAGCCATCATTTTTAATAAAACTTGCGAGTATTCCCGGAATTGAGATAAATGCAGATGCTAAAATAACAGGCATTACTCCGGCTGAATTTAACTTAAACGGAATATAATTTTGACTTGCATTCATAACAGATGTAGTTGAACGATTCGCATACTGAATCGGAATTCTTCTTTCTGCACACTCTACATAAACAACACCAAGGATGATTGCAAAATAAAGTAATACAAATAGACCAAATTTAACAACACCAAGTGTAACAACTTGTGTCGTTCCTCCTGTTACAAAATTATTCCAAGCTTCCATAAACATGTTTGGCATCGTAGCAATGATACCAGCCATGATAATAAGCGAAATACCATTTCCGATTCCTTTTGCTGTAATCTGGTCACCAATCCATAATAGAAGCGCTGTCCCAGCTGTTAAAATTAACGCAAATGTCATATATTCCATCGGTGTTCCACCAGATACAAATGCAAATGAGAACATATATCCTTGAATAAACGCTAACGCAATTCCTAGATATCTTGTAATCTGATTGAGTTTGGTTCTACCAGTGCCACCTTGTTTCGAAAGTTCAGCAAAGTAAGGAATGATGTCCATTTGTAACAACTGAACAATAATCGATGCGGTGATATATGGCATAACTCCTAAAGCAAAAATTGAAAATTGCTCTAAAGCACCTCCACCCATCGCATTAATTAGTTCTAAAAATCCTAAATTGTCTGTTCCTAAACTTTCTTTATCAATTCCTGGAACAATAATTGTTGTTCCTAACTTAAATAGGAATAGGCATACAAAAGTAAATATAATTTTCTTTTGTAAATCCTTGTTCTTGGGATTCAATATTTGCTTAAACTTTGCAAACATGTTAAATCACCTCTGCTTTTCCACCTAATTTTTCTATTTGTTCTTTCGCTACTTTAGAAAATTTATGTGCTTTTACATTGATTTTCTTTTCTAACATTCCATTTCCTAATACTTTTACACCATCTAATTGATTTTTTAAGATACCCATTTCTTTTAATAATTCAGGTGTCACAACAGCACCATCCTCAAAGTTATTTAAATCACTTAAATTAATCACAGCATATTCTGTTTTAAAATTCGCATTGGTGAATCCTCTTTTTGGTAATCTTCTGTATAAAGGTAATTGTCCACCTTCAAATCCAGGTCTTACGCCTCCACCACTACGTGCATTTTGTCCTTTATGACCTTTTCCACAAGTTTTTCCTAAACCACTACCTGTACCATTTCCAACTCTTTTACGAGTGGTTCTAGCACCAATAGCAGGTTTCATCGTATGTAATTTCATTAGATTTCCTCCACTTTCTTACCACGCAAATGAGCCACTTGTTCTTTGGTTCTTTGTGATTTTAATGCTTCTAATGTTGCATATGCCATATTAATTTTTGTATTGGATCCAAGTGATTTTGATAGGATATCTTTCACACCTGCTAATTCAAGTACGGCACGAACTGGTCCTCCAGCTTTTACTCCAGTACCTTCAGCCGCAGGCTTTAACATAACACGAGATGCTCCTCTTACACCAATCGCATCATGTGGAATGGTTCTTTCATCAACCAATGATATTTTAACTACGTTCTTTGTAGCAGCTTGAACCGCTTTTTTAATTGCATCTGGTACTTCATTTGCTTTCCCAGTACCAAGACCAACTTTACCTTTTCTATCTCCTACAACAACCGTAGCAGAGAAACGGAAATGACGACCACCTTTGGTTACTTTCGTAACACGACCTATATTGATGACTTGTTCTTCATATAGTTTTGGGCGTGGTTCTCTTTTTCTAGTTTCCATTTATGACCCTCCTTTTAGAATTCTAATCCATTTTCACGTGCAGCATCTGCAAGTGCTTTTACACGTCCGTGATATAGGTATCCGCCTCTATCAAAGACAACTTCTTTTATTTTTGCATCTTTTGCTCTTTTTGCAAGTAATTCTCCTACTTTAGTTGCAGCTTCCATATTTCCACCATTTTCAAGTTTGAGTTCTTTATCAATTGATGAAGCACTTACTAATGTAATACCTTTTTCATCATCGATGATTTGTGCAAAAATATTTCCATTTGAACGAAACACATTTAATCTTGGTACACTAGCTGTTCCACTGATTTTTTCTCTAACACGAGCGTGTCTCGCTTTACGTACATCATTTCGAGATACTTTCTTAATCATAGTATGACTCTCCTTTACTAAATTACGTTATGCTGCTTTCTTTCCTTCTTTACGACGGATGATTTCATTTTTATATTTAATACCTTTTCCTTTGTAAGGTTCAGGCTGTCTTATTTTTCTAATATTTGCAGCAAATTCTCCAACAAGACATTTATCAATTCCCTTAATTGTAAGTTCTGTATTACTAGCAGATTCAACTGTTAGCCCTGCAGGTACTTCTACAATGACAGGATGTGAATATCCTGCTGTAACTGTGATTTTATTTCCACTAACAGCAAAACGATATCCGACACCAACTGCTTCTAATTCACGCAGATAACCTTCAGTTACTCCAATAATCATATTATGAATATTGGCATTGGCAGTTCCATGAAAGTTTTTATACATATCATCACTTCTTGAAACAGTCAGTTCATTTCCATTTACTTGTACCGTAATATGTTCATTAATTTCAGTAGAAAGTTCACCTTTAGGACCTTTTACAGAAACAATATTTCCATTTACTGATACTGTTACATTTTCAGGTATTGTTAATATTCTATTTCCAATACGACTCATACGAATCCTCCTAACCTTTCTACCAAACGTAAGCCAAAACTTCTCCACCTAGTGTTTGTTTTCTTGCTTCTTTATCTGTCATAATTCCTTTCGAAGTAGACAAAATAGCAATCCCTAAACCATTTAATACTCTAGGTACTTCTTCTGACTTAGCATATACACGTAAACCAGGTTTTGAAATTCTTTTTAATCCTGTAATTACGCGTTCTTTCTTTTCTCCATATTTTAAATTTAAAACGATAATATTTTGAACTGGATTCTTCTTAATTTTATAGTCAGAGATAAATCCTTCTTCTTTTAATATTTTAGCAATTTCAACTTTGATTTTTGAAGCGGGTACTTCAACCTCTAGATAACGCATCTGATTTGCATTACGAATTCTTGTAAGCATATCTGCGATTGGGTCGTTTACAATTCCCATACTATGTCCTCCCTTCCGTCTTACCAACTAGACTTTTTCACTCCTGGAATCTGTCCTTTGTAAGCAAGTTCTCTAAAACAAATACGGCAAATTCCATATTTTTTAAGTACTGCATGAGGTCTTCCACATCTTTCGCAACGTGTATACTCGCGTACTTTGAATTTTGGTTTTCTTGATTGTTTTACAATCATACTTTTCTTAGCCATAATATCCTCCTATAATAGTTACTTTTTAAATGGCATACCGAAACCTTTTAAAAGATCATACGCTTCTTCATTTGTTTTTGCTGTTGTTACAAAAACGATATCCATTCCACGTACTTTCACAACATCATCATATACGATTTCTGAGAAAATTAATTGTTCATTTAATCCGATTGTGTAGTTTCCTCTACCATCGAATGCTTTATTGGAAAGCCCTCTAAAGTCTCTGACACGAGGTAATGTAATACTGATTAATTTATCTAAAAAGTTATACATATTTTCTCCTCTTAAAGTAACCTTACAACCAATCGCTTGATTTTCTCTTACTTTAAATCCAGCAATGGCTTTTTTAGCTTTCGTAGCAACTGGTTTTTGGCCTGTAATAATCTCTAAATCCTTCATAGCCGCTTCTAACATTTTGCTGTTTGATGTGGCTTCTCCAACACCCATATTGATTACAATTTTATCTAATTTAGGCACTTCCATTACACTCTTGTAACTATACTTTTCTCTCAAACTAGGTATGATGACTGTATTATATTTTTCTTTTAGGCGGTTCATATATACCCTCCTTCCAATTAATCAATGTTAGAATTCGATTTTTTCGATACTCTAATTTTCTTTCCGTTTTTATCAACAGTATGTCCTATTCTGGTTCCCTTTTTGGTTTTAGGGTCAATAATCATTACATTTGAAGCATGAATTGGTAATTCTACTTCTACGATACTACCAGATGTTTGTCCATTTGGTTTGATGTGTTTTTTGGCAACATTGACACCTTCAACAACAACCTTATTTTCAGCACGTAATATTTTTGTAATGTTTCCTTCTTTTCCCTTATCTTTTCCAGAAATAACAACAACTTTATCTCCCGTTTTAAAGTTCATGTTTTCCTCCTTACTGAAACTTATAACACTTCTTTTGCAAGTGATACAATTTTCATAAAATCTAAATCACGTAATTCACGTGCGACTGGTCCAAACACACGAGTTCCAACTGGGCTCTTATCATCCTTAATAATCACACAAGCATTATCATCGAACTTAATATAAGACCCATCGTCTCTTCTTAGACCAAATTTGCTTCTAACAATGACAGCTTTTACAACTTTTCCCTTTTTTACTGTACCGTTAGGAGTTGCTTTTTTAACCGTAGCAACAACGATATCTCCAATATTTCCGGTTTTTACTTTGCTTCCACCAAGTACACGAATGACACTCACTTCACGTGCACCTGAATTATCAGCAACTTTTAAACGGCTTTCTTGTTGAACCATAAATTGATCCTCCTCCCAGTTTTATAAAATGACTGCTTTTTCCACGATTTCGACTAAACGGAAATGTTTTGTTTTTGATAGTGGTCTCGTTTCAACGATACGCACTCTATCTCCAACTTTCGCTTCGTTCTTTTCATCATGAACAGCATATTTTTTTGAATCTTTTACACGTTTTCCATATAGTGGGTCTTTTTTATAAGTTTCTACTAAAACCGTAATGGTTTTATCTGTTTTATCACTTACAACTGTTCCTACTATTCCACGCTTACTAGTAGTTTCCATTAATTTTCCTCCTTCACACTTAATTCACGTTCACGCAAGATGGTCTTCATACGAGCCACTAACTTTCTTAATTCATGAATTCTTGAAGGTTTTTCTAAATTTCCAGTAGCTTGGCTAAAACGTAAATTAAATAATTCTTCTTTGCATTCATCTATTTTTGCAACGATTTCTTCAGTAGACATTTCTCTGATTTCCTTATTTTTCACTTGCCTCACCACTTTCTTTTGTTACGAATTTACATTTGATTGGAAGCTTATGCATTGCAAGACGTAATGCTTCACGTGCTGTTGCCTCATCTACACCAGCAATTTCAAACATAACTTTACCTTTTTTGACAACGGCAACCCATACTTCAGGTTGTCCTTTACCTTTACCCATACGAGTTTCTAATGGAATTTTTGTTAATGAAAGATGTGGGAAAATATTAATCCATACTTTTCCACCACGTTTCATATAACGTGTCATAGCAACACGAGCTGCTTCGATTTGTTGTTGGGTAATCCAAGCACCTTCCATTGCCATTAAACCATATTCACCAAAATTTACTTTGGTATTTCCTTTGGCTACACCATCATAACGTAAACGGTGTGGTCTTCTATATTTCGTTCTTTTCGGAATGACTGCCATTTGGTTTTACCTCCTTTTCTTTAGAGGCAAGGATTTCTCCTTTATAAATCCATACTTTAACACCGATTTTACCATAAGTAGTATCTGCTTCTTTATGGGCATAATCAACATCAGCTCTTAAAGTATGTAATGGAATATTTCCTTCTGTATAACCTTCTGTTCTTGCCATATCAGCTCCACCCAAACGTCCTGATACAGAAGTTTTAATTCCTTTTGCTCCTGCCTTCATCGCATTTCTGATTGCCTTCTTTTGTGCAACACGGAATGAAACACGATTCTCAATTTGATGTGCGATATTTTCTGCAACTAATGCTGCATTGATATCTGGATTTTTAATTTCCATAATAGAAATTTGAATATTTTCATTCACTAATTTTGATAACTCATTTTTTAACTTCTCAATTTCATCTCCACCGTGTCCAATGACAACACCTGGTTTTGCAGTGTGGATAATGATGTCTGTTTTAGACGCATTTCTTTCAATGATGACATTAGAAACAGATGCATCTTTTAATTTTTTTCCTAAAAACTTACGAATTTTGTTATCGTTATTTAAGTATTTTGCGAAATCTTTATTTCCTGCGTACCATTTAGATTCCCAAGTTTTATTGATTCCGATTCTAAGTCCTATTGGACTAACTTTTTGTCCCATCAGTTACCCTCCTTTACTATTTTTCATCACTCACAACAATTGTGATATGACTTGTTCTTTTTTTAATTGGATCCACGTGTCCACGTGAACCAAATTTCATTCTTTTCATCGTTTGACCTTCATTTACATATGCTTCTTTGACATATAAAGTAGATTTATCTAAATGTAAATTGTTTTCTGCATTCGCTACTGCAGATTTTAAGACTTTATGACTTAATCTTGCCGCATCTTTATTTAAATTGCTTAAAATTGTGTCAGCTTCTTCTACGCTTTTTCCACGTATCAAATCTATAACTAAACGGCACTTGCGAGGTGCGATCCTAAGGGATTTTGCAATCGCTTTTGCTTCCATTTTAGTCCTCCTTCCTGATAATTCCTATTTCTTATCTTTGTTATCGCCATGTCCACCAAATTTACGTGTTGGTACGAATTCACCTAATTTATGTCCAACCATATCTTCTGTAACATAAACTGGAATAAATTCTTTACCATTATGAACAGCAAATGTGTGTCCAATAAATTCAGGATAAATTGTTGAACGGCGAGACCATGTTTTAATTACTTCTTTTTTCCCAGAAGATGCAACTTTCTCAACCTTTTTCTTTAGATGTTCATCAATAAAAGGTCCTTTTTTTAAACTTCTAGCCATCTAAACCATCCTTTCACTATTTTTTACGACGACGAACAATTAACTTATCAGAAGCTTTTTTGTTTTGACGTGTCTTATATCCCAATGCAGGTTTCCCCCAAGGAGTAACTGGTCCTTTACGTCCAACTGGCGCACGACCTTCTCCACCACCATGAGGGTGATCATTAGGGTTCATAACAGATCCACGAACTGTAGGACGAATTCCCATATGTCTTTTACGTCCTGCTTTACCAATGTTTACAAGTTCATGATCCGCATTACCAACTTCTCCAATAGTCGCTCTACAAGTACTTAACACTTTACGAACTTCTCCACTGGTAAGTCGGAGTAATGTATACTTTCCTTCACGTCCTAAAATTTGAACGCTAGACCCAGCTGAACGGGCTAATTCTCCACCTTTGCCAGCTTTTAACTCTACATTATGAACCATAGTTCCTTCTGGAATGTTTTCTAAAGGTAGTGCATTACCAACTTTGATATCCGCATTCGCACCACTTTCAGTCTTCATTCCCACTTCTAATCCTTTTGGAGCTAAAATATATCTTTTTTCTCCATCGGCATATGTAATTAAAGCAATGTTAGCAGTTCTATTTGGATCGTATTCAATAGAAGTAACTGTACCAACTACACCATCTTTGTTTCGTTTGAAATCAATGATACGGTATTTTCTTTTGGCTCCACCACCACGGTGTCTTACAGTCACTTTACCTTGATTATTACGACCACCATTTTTCTTTAATGTAACAACCAATGACTTTTCAGGAGTGGTTTTTGTAATTTCTTCATAAGTTAATTTTGACATACCACGTGTCCCTGGAGTATTTGGTTTATAACTTTTAATCGCCATATATATCCTCCTTTAGATTAGTTCAGTTCAATTGAACTTCCTTCTCTTAATTTAACAATTGCTTTTTTCACTTTATTTGTTTTTCCAGCATAACGTCCCACTCTTTTTTTCTTAGGTTTTACGTTTACTGTATTAACACTTTCTACTTTGACATCAAAGATGTGTTCAATGGCTTGTTTAATTTGTGTTTTATTGGCCTTTACATCCACACTAAATGTCATTGTATTTTGTGTTTGTGCTAAATTCGCACTTTTTTCAGTAATAATTGGTGCCTTAATAATATCTCTATAGTTATTCATTAAACAAGCACCTCCTCTATTTGTTTGATGGCTGCTTCTGTCACAATCATGTTGTCTGCAGAAACAATATCCAATGTATTAATCTCATTTGCTTCTAGTAAAATAACATTACTTAAGTTGCGGGTTGCTAAAATCATATTTTCATCAATCGCATCAACCACAATTAATACATTTTTTTCTATTTTTAAATCATTTAAGAATGCTTTTGCTTCTTTGGTTTTACCTGTTTCAAACTGAACCTTATCTACGATAATTAATTCACTATTAATTGTTTTATAAGCCAAAGCTGATTTTAAAGCAAGTCTTCTTTCTTTACGGTTCATTTTCTTGTCATAACTTCTGTTATGAGGTCCGAATACAATACCACCATGATACCATTGTGCTGCGCGGATACTTCCTTGTCTTGCACGACCAGTACCTTTTTGACGCCATGGTTTTCTTCCTCCACCGCTTACTTCACTACGTGTCTTCGTTTCATGAGTACCTTGTCTCATGGAATTTCTTGCTAATGTAATCGCATCATATAAAACGGCATCGTTTGGTACAATTCCCCAAACTTCCTCGTTTAATGAAATGTCATTTACTTTTTCACCCTTAACATTTAATACAGACATTTTTTTCATATTATTGCCTCCCTACTAATTTTCTTCTACAGTTTCTGTAGCTTCTTCTGTTACTTCTTCGGCAGTTTCTACTACTTCTTCTGTACTTTCAGTAGATTCCAATGTTGCATCGCTGGTTACTTCAGTTACCTCTTCAGGAATTTCTGTTACATAAGAATTCAATTCTTCTGTTTCTCTTACTTTTCCTGGATTTTTCACAGCAGTTTTGATGACTACTAATGATTTTTTAGGTCCTGGAACATTTCCTTTGACTAAGATTACATTATTTTCTACATCTATCATAACAATTTCAAGATTTTGAATTGTTACAGTTAATGTACCCATATGTCCTGGTAATTTTTTACCTTTGAAAACACGCATTGGTCTCATTGTACCCATGGAACCTGGTCCTCTATGATAGTGTGAACCATGTCCCATAGGCCCTCTTGATTGCCCATGTCTTTTGATAACACCTTGGAACCCTTTTCCTTTCGTAGTTCCTGTTACATCAACAACTTCTCCTTCAGTAAAGATATCTGCTTTGATTTCCTGTCCTAAAGAATAGTTATTTACATCCACACCCCTAATTTCTCTAAAGAAGCGCTTAGGTGTAGTGTTTGCTTTGTTGGTAATTCCAACTGAAGCTTTTGTCGCTAATTTTTCTCTTTTGGTATCAAAACCAAGTTGAATTGCTTCATAACCATCATTTTCTTTTGTCTTAATTTGTGTTACCACATTTGGTTCTACTTCAATGACAGTTACTGGAATCAATTTACCTGATTTTGTAAATACTTGAGTCATTCCTAATTTACGACCTAAGATTCCTTTCATAACTTTTCCTCCTTAAATTATAACTTGATTTGAATATCAACACCGCTTGGAATTTCTAGATGAGTTAATGCATCTACTGTTTCCTTGCTTGGATTGTTGATTACAATAAGTCTCTTGTGTGTTCTTTTTTCAAATTGTTCTCTTGAGTCTTTGTACTTGTGTACTGCTCTTAAGATGGTGATTTTTTCAACTTCTGTTGGAAGTGGAATTGGTCCACTAATGCTTCCACCTGTTCTTTTTACAGTTTCCACAATTTTAGCACAAGCTACATCTAAACTTTTGTGTTCAAATGCTTTTAATTTGATACTTACTTTTGTTGCAGCCATATTGTATCCTCCCTTCGCCTATATCCAGTATAGACTAGCTCCGTGTAAAAACCTGATATTGAAGTTAAATTTTCTAACAACTTAACCTGGCGTATCAGCAACCTTACACATCAATGCTCGCCACACATTCATAATTATACAAGAATATTATATGAAATGCAAGCAAAATTTAGACTTTTGTGACAAATTTTTACAAATGTTAAATGAAAATGTATGCTATTTCGCATACATTTTTTGAAAAACTAACTATAAATTTTTGTAGACGCTTTTTTCTCTTTTCTCTATATAGGAACACAAATGATCGCGAAATAAATAATTACTGGTATTTTTTATTGAACTGATCTTCATATTTTTTGAGTAATAACATAGCTTTTTCCAAATTATCCTCTATATCTTTTAAATCAGTAATTTTATATAACGATTCAAGTTCTACCACGACTTCTTTTGGTAAATGATTCGATATATGACATAAAACATAATCATAATGTCTGGGTGTATATATTAACCTTACAATCTTAACAAGCGGATCTGCCACATTCTCTATATACTTTGTATATGCTTCTAAATATTGATTACGCATTATATATTTTTTTACTCTACTATTTTGCAAAATTCTATTTTTATTTTTCTCAAATACATTTTTGATTTCATCCAATTGAATTTGATAATCCTTAAACGAAATAATACTGGCTTTATCAAAAATAACAAGTGGCAGTTCTGCAATATCATCTTTGATATAGCAAGTGATGCCATAGCCTCTAACCTCATGTGATTGTACACAAATATCCAATGTCAAATATTCAGGAGTATTACGTAAATGAATATTACTTTGTGCAATATTACTTCTAATGTCATCTACTCTAGAATCGATGTTTCCTATTTTCTTCAATTCTTCTATACATTCATATAAAAATGTTTCTTGATATCCTTTATTTACATCAAACCAAAAATCAATATCCGAATATTCATCGACTCTATTCATCCCATCTGCGCCTTCTAACCACATTGCATTTACATATGGTTTATCTTGACTAACTTCTTTCAAAAACTGAATAATT
Organism: uncultured Bacilli bacterium; assembly: GCA_949065595.1. Taxonomy (GTDB): domain Bacteria; phylum Bacillota_I; class Bacilli_A; order RF39; family UBA660; genus UBA5026. The sequence continues at coordinate 100,123 of CARSXK010000001.1, read as the reverse complement.
TCTGTCCTATCTAGCATAAATTCAACTCCTACCCTATTATAGCATTCGCACATTTAAAATTCCATTATAATAAGTTTTATTTATATTATTATTTTTGATACACAATTCTATCAATAACTTTCTTTATATAGATATTTTTATTTCTTCTACCAAATGAAATATCTGTATCGTTTTATCCACATAATTATCACAATTTTATTCTTTGCTTCCTTTATGATATCAATAAGTAGCGAAGAAACATCATAAATCTCTTTTTCAAAGAAAATGTGATGGTTTACTTTAACATCAATTTAATCAAACTGATTGTCATAATCTATCACCTTTGTTTCAGAATTAAAAAGGCATGTACAATAATCATTGATGGAAATACATTTTTGCATCATCACAAATGCATCCATATCGCTATACTAACACTAGTCATGGATAAGATTAATAAAGGAGAACTAGGTTACGAAGACTATTAAAAAAAGCATTTTAATTTTTCTATCTTTTTTTATCATTTTCTTATATAATATAAACAGGGGATTTATCCTTAATTTAAAAAAGGAGTGACAAAATGATCGCACTTATCACTGGAGGTAGTTCAGGAATTGGATTATCCATCGCAAAACGATTACATCAACTGGGATATGACATTATACTAGTCGCAAGAGATATTGAAAAATTAGAAAAAGCAAAAAAAGAAATTAATGAAACAACGGAAGTAATTGCTATTGACATCTCAACACTCAAAAACTGTAAAGAATTATACAAACAAGTCAAAGATAGAGACATTGATATTGTAGTAAACAGTGCTGGTTTTGGAATGCATGGCAAATTTCTGGAACAAAATATGGAAGAACAATTGGATATGATTGACCTTAATGTCAAATCAACACAAATATTGACAAAACTATTTCTCCAAGATTTCAAAGAAAAAAACCACGGCTATATTCTGAATATCGCATCTACTGCAGCATTTTCACCAGGGCCTCTAATGGCATGTTACTTTGCATCCAAAGCTTATGTATTAAGACTAACAGAAGCAATTGCAGAAGAAATCAAACAGGAAAAGAGAAAAGTATATGTCGGTTGTTTATGTCCAGGCCCAGTGGATACCCACTTTAATGATAAATTAGGTGTCAAGTTCGCTAAAGCACAGAACAGTGATGAACTAGCTGCATATGCTATACAAAAAATGTTTCAAAGGAAACTTGTCATTATCCCAACATTCAATCACAAACTAAATGCTTTTCTAAATAAATTTGTACCAACTAAAATACTATTAAAAGCAAACTATAACGTTCAAATCAAAAAAATAAATAATGCAAAAAAGAATAAGTAAAACGCTTATTCTTTATTAATATATAACATAATTCCAATACCAATTGTCATGACACCAATTCCGCCTAATATAAAACTAAATTCCATCCATAATAGAAAAGCAATTATAATTAATAAAAATCCTGTGATTAGAAATCGTTTGAATAACGCAATATTTTTCATGTTACTCCTCCGGTTCAGAAGAGGACAAGTTGATATCATAAACATGCCCTGGTTTTCTTTTTTCAGGTGGCAGTGGGGTAAACACTTTTTCACCCCAATGACGCAACATATATTCTTTCATATTTTTTTGGACAGGCAATTCTGTGTCTTCAAAAGGAACGCGAACAGCTGGAAACATCTCTGATAAACGATAACGAAGTGGATGTAAAGGACTTCTATAGGTCCATGTCAAATCATCACCTATATATTTGGATTTTTGATTTAAAAATCCATACAATTTCGCATTTCCCCGATACCAATACTTCAGAGGGATTGGATTGATATGCATATTTTCAAAAAATATGATAATCGGCATCAGTAAAGAATTCACTAATCTTAAAGGTAAATCCATAAGCGTAAATTTAGCCATATGATCATAAATAAATACATCAATGAATATACCATCACAATCCGTACAACGATTTGGTAACAATTTATTGACCTCTTTGATATATGTGTTCTTTTTACGTATTTTCATATAAGGCCATGTAACATCATATTTTTTATTTTTTTCAAAACAATGAAACGTATATTTATCTTTATCCAAATCTTTTTCTAAAGCCTTGATAAATTTTTTATACTCACTACGCATCATAGCAATATCCATATCATCATCCCATGGAATAAATCCCTGATAAAGATAGGCACCTATCGTAGAACCACCTGTTAAACAATACTCAATGTTATTTTTTTTACATACTTCATCAATATCCTTCATCATATCCATTAGAGCAAGTTGCACATCTCTTACCATAATTTTCGTTCCATCTTTTTTTTCTTTTAATAAAAACTCTCCAAAATCTTCACGATTATACATAGAATCACTTCCCACTCCCATTCGTTGCAAGTAGCGCTTCAAAAATATCAATGTCAACAGGCGTAGTTATTTTCATATTTCGCTCAGATCCAATGGAAAAATGAATCGTCTCTCCTAAGCGAATCATTAAATCACAAGTGGCCACTGCCTTCTCAATATGTTGTTTTTCAGCTTGCTCATGTGCCCAAAGTAACTTTCCTAAAGGATAAGTATGTGGCGTTTGTGTCCTTTTCAAATTATTTCTTTCTAAATAATGGTGAGATGTCTGCTGATCCTCTGTTTCCACAATTACTTCATTGCATGGAATTACCGCAACCGCGGACCCCTTTTCACGACAAGTTACAATTGAGTCAGAAATAATCTCCTGTGTAATAAGGGCTCTATTTCCGTCATGTACAAGAACAATATCATCTAAACTACAATGTTTTGCAAGTTCATCTAGAGCAAGCTTTATGGATAATTGTCCATTATTTCCTTCTCCGCCAGATACAATCCATTTTGCTTTTGTAATCCCATATTGTTTGACATATGCATCCATAATTTTTTCCCAACCATTTAAGCATGAAATCACAATTGCATCAATATTAGGATGATTCTGAAAAGCTTCCAAAGTATATATAATTAATGGTTTATTTTTGATCGGCATAAACTGTTTCGGTACTTCTTGATGCATCCTAGATCCTTTCCCTGCCGCAGTAATTAGCGCTACATTCATAATAACTCCCTCACTTTTTATATAATAAGTATAACATATATTTAAAAAAATAAAAAGTAAGATAGTCTCTTACTTTACAAATGGTATTAATGCCATGAAACGAGCTTTTTTTACTTCATTCGCAATATGTCTTTGATGTTTAGAACAAGCACCAGTGATTCTTCTTGGTAAGATTTTACCTTTATCTCCACTGATGTATTTTCTTATAATTTCTGCATCTTTATAGTCTACTGATTTTCCAGCACACATTTGACATATTTTTTTCTTTTTTCTATAAAATTCTGCCATTGTTATCCTCCTTTTAGTCTAGGAAGTCATCATCAATAGAAACACTATCTCCAAAGTCAGCAAATGGATCATTTTCTACACTAACATCATTTGTTGGTATATTTTGATAATCATAAGGACTTACACTATCTGATGGTCCTTGATTTCCATAGTTATTTTCTCCGCTTGCATTATATGCAGCTCTTTGTGCTTTGCTCTCAATAAAGTGGAATTGATCTAACACAACATCTGTTGTATATCTTTTATTTCCATCTTTATCATCATAACTTCCTGTTTGCAATCTACCTTCGATTGCAATTTGATTTCCTTTGTCAAAATAATTACATACTGTTTCTGCTTGTTTTCTCCAAGCCACAATATTAATAAAATCGGTTTCTCTTTGTCCATCTTGATTACTGAAAGCTCTATTTACCGCAATCGAAAATCTAGTAAATGGTACATTAGATGGTGTATATCTTAATTCTGGTTTTGCAGTAAATCTCCCAATTAACATTACTCGGTTCATATAATACCTCTCTTTATTTCTCTAGTTTTGTAATGAGATGGCGTACAACATCATTACTGATCAAAGCCAAACGATCGAATTCTTTGATTGCTTTATCATCAGCTGCTTCTATTTCATATATATAATAGTATCCACTTTTGAATTTTTTAATTTCATAAGCTAATTCTCTTTGACCCATATCTTTTTGTTCTGTTATCGTAGCACCATTATCAGTTAATGTTTTTCCGAAATTTCCAATCACTTTTTTAATTTCATCTTCACTTAACGTTGGTCTTACAATAAACATAATTTCATAATTGTTCATTCTTGCACCTCCTTTTGGTCTTATCGGCTTCTTTTGAAGCAAGGAGTAAATTCATACTCGCTTTAGATTATAACAAAAAAGCTTTTTGAAGTAAAGCCTTTTCTAATAAATATTATGTTTTTCAAAATGACATTATACATTATTGCTTTTTGTTTTCGTTTTTTCATCTGGATAAGTGATGGATGGAATTTCATTTGGATATAAAATTGGTGAATTTACTGCTGCAGTTTCTTTTTCAAACTGAATCAATAATTCTCGATATTCTTTTAATTGCTCTATCGATTTTTCCACTTTATTTACCATATCATCACTAGAACTACATAGTAAGAAACAACGATATAAAATCAACTTATCCTTTAAATTCTGCATTGTTTCTTCATCTTTTCTAATTTTATCTTCTAAAGACAAAATAGATTGTTTTATTTCTCTATTACTTTTGTGCAGCCACTCGGATTTATCTGGATATATTTTTGTAAATTGTTCCCTAGAATTTACATGACGAATAGATTTTTTTGCCAATACAAAAGACGCACCAAATATCAGAAATGTAAGTATGGATTTTTGAAATAACACTAAACTCATCGTCATCATACCCATGATGCCAACTAGTTTTACTGTACAACGACGCTCTTCGCGGAACACATTACGCGCGATATACGCAAATCCCAAATCTTCACGAGCTTTATTTAAATGGTTCTCTGTTATATCCTTTATTTTCAAACTAACATCTGCAAAGTATTTAGATCGTTTTATATAATATTCCTTTGATTGATTCATAAATATCCCCCTTTTTTAAATTGTATCCTATTATAGTATAAATTTTAAATTTGTCAAATAAAAAAGGAGTAAATCTCCTAATCATTTGATTTTCCAAATAATCTTAATAAGTCTAAAAAGATATTAATAAAATCTAAATACAATTCTAATGCTCCAATAATCGCTAAATTATCTTCCTTTTCAAAATTGTAACTTAATACCTTAATTTTTTGGATATCATAAGCTGTAAATCCCAAAAAGACCAGTACACTAATACAAGAAATTACCATATCAAATGTTTCACTACCAATAAAATAATTGACAATAATACAAATGATAATTCCAATTAAAGCCATCAATAAAAACGTACTAATTTCGGTCAAATCTAACTTCGTAAAATGCCCAAATATCGCAAATAATCCAAACAAGATGGCTGATATTAAAAAGACAAACATAATTGATTCTAACTCAAATGCAACAAAAATAGATGCGAATGTTAAACCTGTTACAAAAGAATATAACAAAAACATAATTTTAGCCGTCATTGGATTCATTTTACGTACTCGTGCAGACAGCACAACCACTAAAACAAATTCTGCAATGATTAAGAAAAAATACATTCCATTGGAAAAAATATTATATAACATATTTTCTTGTGTAGAAACATAATACCCCGTTCCAAATGTGACAACAAGACCTAAAAACATCCATAAAAACACCTTTGACATTACTTTACTAATTTCCATGTCGATCCTCCTTATTTTTAATATATACAGGAATATACAAAATCATTACAACTGTAATTCCTACTAACTCTAATATGGGCACAGGACTCACCTTACGAAGAATTGGAAACAAAGTATATATATGTGCAGGTAATTCATTTGACATAATATAATTTGTTCCAAATATATAATTGACAATCATCATCGTAATAAAAATGACATTTGCCCATATGTATGTCCAAAATACATCATTCAAGCCAATGGTATGATCATCCATATACAAAATAAAATAACTAAATATCATTAGCAAATGATGACTAATAAAATATTGATAAAATACAAAATAATCGAAACTACTTACCAAATTTGGATAAATCACTGCTGGCAATGGGCCTATAAAAGTAAGAAAAAATACAATATGATAGAGTTTTTTGCTTTTCGTAAGCAAATATACCATAAATAAATTCCCAGCAATAAAACAAAAATGTAGTGGCAAGTGAACTCTAACATCATATACTCCATAATAAATGTAGCTACCGTAATAAATAAGCATATTACTAATTAAAATGATAAACATAATATATCTTATTTTCTTTTTATGGATGTCATTGATATGTCGAATTCGATGACGATATTTATAAATCATCAAAAGTGCAATCAAAAGTACAGCTAAACAACCAAAATGTATACTACCAAATAATTGAAAAGGAATCCCTGGTTTTTCGTCTAGAAAAAATTCCCTTAACATATTCTATACATTGAAACGGAAGTGACAAATGTCTCCGTCATTCATAATATATTCCTTTCCTTCCAATCGCATACGTCCCGCTTCTTTCACCTTTACTTCTGATTCATATTTTTCCAAATCCTCATAACTCATTACTTCTGCTCGAATAAACCCACGCTCAAAATCACTATGAATAATTCCCGCACATTCAGGTGCTTTCATCCCTTTACGAAATGTCCATGCACGGCATTCATCAGACCCAGCTGTAAAATAAGTCGCAAGTCCTAATAATGAATAAGTCGCATGAATTAATTGATCCAAACCACTTTCAATAATCCCTAAATCATTTAAAAATGCCATTTTATCTTCTTCATTCAATTCTGCCAATTCTGATTCCATTTGTGCACAAACTACAATAACCTGTGCATTATCTTGTTTCGCATAGGCTCTCACTTCACCTACATAAGTATTCTCTTCTAATAAATCTTCCGCACTTACATTGGCCATATAAATAATAGGCTTTAACGTAAGTAGATGGAATGGTTTGATGAATTTGAGCTCTTCTTCATCAAATGCAACTTGTCTTAAAGGAATATTTTGTTCTAAATTTTCCTTTATCTTTGTAAGTAAATCTACTTCAAATTTGGTTTCTTTATCTTTTGTCATTGCAGCTTTTTTTCCAATACGAGAAAGTCTAGTTTCCACTATTTCCAAATCTGCAAGCATCAATTCCACATTGATAATTTCAATATCTCGTAATGGGTCTACATCCCCTTCTACGTGGATAATATTTTTGTCATTAAAACAACGCACTACTTCACAAATCGCATCTACTTCACGAATATGACTCAAAAATTGATTACCCAAACCTTCTCCAGTCGATGCTCCTTTTACTAATCCAGCAATATCTGTAAATTCAAAAGTAGTAGGTATCATTTTTTCCGGATGATACAAATTTTCTAAAAATTCAAGTCGCTTATCTGGAACAGTAACCACTCCTACATTTGGATCAATGGTTGCGAATGGATAATTGGCAGCTAATATATTTTTCTTGGTAATAGCGTTAAATAAAGTCGATTTCCCTACATTTGGTAGACCAACAATCCCTGCAGTTAAACTCATACAATCACCTCATTTCCTCTTCATTATACCATCTTTCTAATGAAAAAAAAAGAATGTTATAACAACACTCTTATAAAGTAATATAGGTACCAATTCCAATTGGAATTCCAATGACATACCATAGTATAATTAACAGTAACCAAATGCCTGCAATCATTATAATACAAGGTAAAATAAGTTTTAATGTACCAAATACACTAATTTGATGATTCTCATCTGTCCTATATTTTTCTAAAAAAGCAAGCATAATGATAAAGTAAATAAACATAGGTGTGATAGATTTCCCAATACCATCTGCAATTTTGAAAATAAACTGTGTAAAGCCTGGGGTAATATTAGAACGCATAAAAAGCGGTATTACAGTAGGATAAAGTAAATTCCATTTCTGCATGGTTCCTGGTAACAAAATACTCATCAATATCACAACAATAAAGAAAACAACAATCAATATAATCCCCGAAAATTGTAATCCATTTAAGAATTCTGTTAACCGACAAGCAACCACAGTTCCTAAATTAGACCAATCCAATATTGCGAACATCTGTGAGGCAAAAAAGGTAATTACAAATAAAAAGCCCAAACCTTCAAAATTTTTGGATAAGCCCAAACTAAATTCACTACCGTTTTTAATATTTCCAGATACCTTTCCATATATATATCCAAATATTATAAATAAAAAGGTAATAATAAGAACTAACCCATTTCCAAAAGGGGAATTTGTTCCCAATAATTGATCCATATATCGTTGTGCACTATGATCCAACAAAATTCCAGATAAAGGTGACTTCAATGGTAAAATCATGTAAATAATAAACACAATGTAACAAAGTCCAAATCCCAAAGAAGCTACCATTGCTTTTTTGGAAACATTAAGTTCCTCTTCTTCCACTGTGTGCCGAACTGCTAATTTTGGTACCAAAAATTTGTCAATCACAAAAGTAGATAACAAGGAAACCACAATGGTCGAAATAATCATAATATACAAATTAGAAAATAAGCTATATTTATAATTGGGATCCACTGTTAATTGTGCAGAATCTTGTGATAACATCCCAATCAAATGGTCATTATAATTAAAAATTATGCCTGTTCCATATCCTAAAGTAATTCCTAAATATAAAGTCAAAATTCCTAACACTGGATTTTTTCCAATATATTTATACATAACACCAATCAATGGAGTTAAAAAGATATAACTATAATCCCCCATGACTGTACTAATCATTCCCATTAAAATAGTAATATAAATCACAAGATTTAATTTCACTTTACGAAGTGGCCCAAATAAAACTTTTAAAAAACCACTTTTTTCACAAATACCAATTCCAATCAAAGAAATGATTAAATAAACAAGAGGTTCTAATAATTTAAAATTAGAAACAGCATTTCCAATCATAAAGCGAAAACCATCAACACTCAATACATTTTTAACTGTTACCAAAGAAGATTCCAAAGTACCATTGGCAATTGTCGTTTGCGATCCTTCAATTTCTAGAGTCGAAAATAGGAAACTTAACAATACAATCACAAGTGTCATTAATCCAATGACAAGAACAGGGCCTTTTTTTCGATCTTTTTTTTCTTTATTTCTAGCCATAATACCTCCTAATAGGTAGTTACCTTTTTCAACTTTTTGTTGAATTCTATTCGTGGAATCATCACGCTTCTCCCACATTTTACACATTTAATTTTGATATCTGCACCTACGCGAATGATTTCCCATTCATTGGTTCCACATGGATGCGGTTTTTTCATAATTACAATACTACCCAATTTATAATCTTGCATCAATTGGCCCCCTTGTTTATTCTTTGATGTCAATAATTTCTAAAATACGATTCAAATCAGCAACCGAAATAAAAGAGATTTCGATTTTTTTATCACGAATTTTGACTTTTGCATCTAGTTTCTCACTTAATAAATCTTCCACATACTTAAATTCTTTGGCTTCTGGTTGCTTTCTTTTCTGAATTTTAACATTTCTTTCAAATTCATTAGAATCCGTCAATGATTCAATTTCACGAACCGAGAATTTTTCATTCACGATTTTATCTGCCATTTCACGCATTTGTTTTTCATCATTGAATTTACTTAACACACGAGCATGACCCATAGTAAGTTTAGAATCATTTACCATATCTTGAATATCTTTAGGAAGACGAAGCAATCCTATCATATTAGTAATATGACTTCTACTTTTTCCAACTTTCAAAGAAAGTTCTTCTTGAGTAAGTTCTAACTTCTCAATCATCAATTTGTATGCATGAGCCTCTTCAATTGCACTTAAATTCTCGCGTTGCAAGTTCTCAAGCAAAGCAATTTCCATCATCTGCTCATCAGAAAAACTACGTATGATAGCTGGTACTTTTTCTAATCCAGCAAGTTTACTTGCACGCACGCGACGTTCTCCCGCAATGATTTCATATCCTTTAATGCTTTTTTTCACAATAATTGGTTGAAATACACCATGTTCTTTGATCGAAACAGCAAGTTCTTTCAATGCTACTTCATCAAATACCTTACGCGGCTGATAAGGATTGGCACGCAAATCATCAATATTCAACTCCACAATTTCTTCATTGGTTGCGGTTTCATATATCGTACGTTCAATGGTATCTACATCTAAATTTTCATTGTTAAATAATTGTTCTAGCCCACGCCCTAATGCTCTTTTTTTAGTTTCCATTTCGTTCAATCACTTCCTTTGCCAAATTGAGATAAGCTTCAGTTCCACGACTTTGTGGATCATATGAAATAATTGGTTTCCCATGACTTGGTGCTTCTGATAAACGAACTAACCTCGGAATAATGGTATCATATACCTTTTCTCTAAAGTAACTTTTAATATCTTCTACTACTTCTAGCCCTAAATTAGTTCTACTATCTAACATAGTCAATAAAACTCCTTCAATATTCAAAGTTGGATTTAGATTTTTTTGCGCTAACATAATAGTATTCAATAATTGCATAATTCCCTCCAATGCAAAAAATTCACATTGTACAGGAATAATGACAGAATCTGCAGCAGTAAGTGCATTGGTTGTTAAAATACCCAAAGATGGTGGACAATCTATAATAATATAATCAAACAAATCTTTTGTTTGATCGAGATATTTTTTTAATTGCGCTCCCCTTGTAAAATCAGGATCCATTTTGCTTTTTTCCATTAATTCAAAATCAACACCCGCCAAATTAATCGTTGCTGGGATGACATATAAATTCTTAAATTTTGTTTTGATAATGACTTCCTTTAATGCTGCTTCATCTTTTAACAATTCATAAATACTTTTATCATAATCGGTTTTACCAATTCCAACACCAGTGGTAGAATTTCCTTGCGGATCTAAATCGACTAATAAAACTTTCTTTTTTAATACACCCAAAGAAGCTGCTAAATTGATACTAGATGTTGTTTTTCCAACCCCACCTTTTTGATTGACCAAAGCAATTATCTTCCCCATATAAATCACCATTTTCTCATCTACATAATCTAACATATATTTTACCACATATGAAAGAATTTGACTATCTCTTTTTCAACTTTATCATGGAACATACACAATTTAAGATGCTTTTTTAGCATAATATATAAGCTTTTATATGATATAAATTGGGAAAGTAACAATTGATACATCATATAGACTATTTCATTCCAATTTTGCAAATTTTCAAAATTTGTTCGATATAATGGTCTCTATGGAAGGGGACATTATATGTATAAAAGATTAAGAGATTTGCGAGAAGACAAAGATTTAAAGCAAAAAGATATTGCCGATTTCCTTAATATTTCACCACGTGGATACTCCCATTATGAGACTGGCAATTATGATATTCCAACTGAAATATTAATCAGACTCGCTGATTTTTATGATACAAGTGTGGATTACCTTCTAGGGAGAACAAACAACAAGAGGAAAAAGGAAAAACAACGAAATTAGGGGAATGATACTCCTAATTTTATTTTTTGTCATCAATACGCAATTGTTCCAAAACCTTTACTTTTCCTTGAAATAAATATTCTCGGTCGAATTCTTCTGTGTAAGGAGGATTCCAATACAAACTTGCTTCTTGATACATCTGTTCTACACATAATTTTCGATTGGGAAGCCAATAATCACTGGAACAGAATAGCTCTCCATCTAGTGAGACACGAAATAATTTAAGTTGACAGTTCCCCCCCAGTTGTTTCTTCCAATAATCTAGACCATTCTCATCACAAAACCAAACAGAATGTAATCGACTAGGTAATTGCAGGCAATGATCTAATCTATATCTTTCTAAAGTAAGCTCTCTATTATAAATACCCATATGCAGAATTAATTTACGTGCCTTCTCTGCTACTTTTGCCACATAATTCAAATTCTGATTTTTTAAACCTTCATCTAAACATCCTTCAATTACGGAATCAAAAGCGACTAATTCATCGTTTTTACAAATAACACTTGTATGAAAATTTTGCAATATTTTACAAAAATCACTATTAAAAGACTCGTCTATGATGATTTCTTTCCCTACTTGCCATATATCATTATAATATCTTACTCTATGATAATGAAACAACTCCTTATCTTGAACTTGCATATAGTTAATCCCCCTTTTTTTAAAAGATAGTCTAGCATTTCTTTTGGTTCTTGTCAAATCAAAAAAGAAGACTATTCATCCTCTTCTAATTTTTGTTTCAATTCCTCTTTGTTCATTTTATAATAACCTGGAATTCCTTTTTCTTTGGCTAGTTCTTTTAATTCACTTAAAGATAAATCTTCTAGACTAGCTTCTTTGAAGTTACTATAGTCTACTTCTGAATCTTGACTTGGCATACAACCATTTTCTACTAAATAATCAATTTGTTCTTTGGTTAATGTCTCATGTTCTAATAAAGATTCCGCAATTAAATCCAACAATTTCTTATTTTCAGAAATGGTTTTCTTTGTAATTTCATAGCACTCATTTATAATTCTTCTTTGTTCTTGGTCAATCTCAAAAGCAACTTGACCAGAGAAATTACGACTCTTATTATAATCTCTACCTAAAAATACACTCGATTCTTGATGTTCAAATTGAACAGGTCCCAAATCACTCATACCAAATTCAGTAATCATAGCACGGGCAATTTTGGTTGCTCTTTCTAAATCGTTTTGTGCACCTGTAGTCATCTCATCAAAAATAAGTTCCTCTGCAACACGTCCACCTAATAATCCACTTATTTGATCCAACAATTCTTTTTTAGTAGATAAATAAGTCTCTTCCTTTGGTTGCATCATATTATAGCCACCTGCTGCTCCACGTGGGATAATCGTGATTTTCTGTACCTCATTGGCACCATCCAATTTGATTCCCATAACAGCATGCCCTGCTTCATGATAAGCAACAATTTTACGTTCTCTTTCAGTATATTTATGGCTCTTTTTAGCAGGACCCATTAATACACGGTCATGAGCTTCATCTATTTCTGACATCGTAATTGCATCTTTATTCCTTCTAACTGCTAATAAAGCAGCCTCATTCAGTAAATTCTCTAAATCTGCACCACTCATACCAACAGTTCTTCTAGCAATATTAGATAATTTTACATCTTTTGCAAAAATTTTATTGGCTGCATGTACTTCTAAAATTTCTTCTCTTCCTCTTACATCTGGTAATGCGACAGTTACTTGACGATCAAAACGTCCAGGTCTTAAAAGTGCAGGATCTAATACATCTGGTCTGTTAGTAGCTGCAATGATAATGATACCTTCATTTGCTCCAAAACCATCCATTTCTGTCAACAATTGGTTCAATGTTTGCTCACGCTCATCGTGACCTCCACCTAACCCTGCGCCTCTTTGACGACCCACCGCATCAATTTCATCAATAAAGATTAAGCATGGGGCATTATGTTTGGCTTGTTTGAACATATCACGTACACGAGAAGCACCAACACCGACAAATAGTTCTACGAAATCAGAACCACTGATATAGTAAAATGGTACATTGGCTTCCCCCGCAACAGCACGTGCCAATAAGGTTTTACCAGTTCCAGGAGGCCCTACCAATAATACTCCTTTGGGAATTCTTGCTCCCAATCTTTGGAACTTTTTCGGATTTTTCAAGAAATCAATTAATTCTTGAACTTCTTCTTTTTCTTCTGTTAAACCAGCTACTTGTTTAAAAGTCACTTTTCTACTATCCTCATTTAAACGAGCTCTACTTTTACCAAAATCCATTGATTTATTGGCATTTCCCATTTGGCGTGTAATAAAGAAGAAAGCAGCCCCTACCAAAATAACCATTGGTAAGACATTGACTAAAAAGAGTAAAAAGGTACTTGATTCTGGATCGGTTTTCGTTTGAATGGTAAATCCATATGTTTCTTCAGCACCCAAAATTTTGGTCATTACTTCTTCTGCTAATGGTACACGGAAAAAGAAACTTTCTCCTTCTTTATAATTTTTTAATTTACCAGAAATTTCATATACACCTGCACGATCTCTTGGTGTAATCACAATTTCTGATACATTATTTCCAGCAACTTCCTTCATAAATGCATCGTAACTAATCACATTCACTTTTTGATTTGTGATATTGAAAAAGTAAATAATACCTACAATCACAATTAGTAAAAAGAAGTAAGGCATTATTCCGCGTTTTACATTTCTTTTATTCATCCAAAATTCTCCCTTCTTAATAATACTTTAGTATTATATCATACTTTTCCTCTTTTGTTTTGTCAAATTTTGATTTCTTTAATCCCGGTAACCAAACAACCATCCCTTTTGAATCGACCACAATAGGCCATAAATCCCTTTCATTCATTGGAATTTTCTCATCAATAAAGATATCACTTATCTTTTTACTACCTAACAATCCCTTTACATATATTTTATCTCCATTCATTCGATTACGTACATGTAGCGGAAAAGCCACTTCACTTGCACACAAACGACAGACAAAATTATCATCTTTTGAAGATTTAGAAACTACTTCAATATTTTTACCATTTGGTAAATTCATATATTGAATCAATTCAATTTCATATGAACCCATTTTTTCTTCATCATGAACAAACGTTAACTTATCATAAGCTTTGACAGCTTTTAAATAATTGGGTAAATAAATATAAGCATTGACACGTTTGGATGTAATGAGTCCAAAAATCAGTTCCGCATGATGATCGGTAATTAACATCAAATCATCTTGGTATACATGCTCTAATATATAGTAAATGACTTTCATGGCAATTACATGATCCAATTTTAAAAATGCATCAATATCCAATTCATTTTGCATATATATTTTGGGCATTATTTTTTCTACTTGTTTATCAATATAATCATTGTATTCTAATAACGTTCTACTAAATTTATAAAATTTATGATGCACATTTTTATCTTCCCTTTTAAGCGCAGGAACTACATATTTACGGAAACGATTTCTAGTATACACATCTTTGTCATTGGAAGCATCTTTGACAAATGGAACTTTATATTTTTTATCATATTCTAGAATTTCTTCTTTGGTTACACCAATCAAAGGTCTTAAAATCGTATAATTACCCATTTCAACCAAATAAGAAAAGCCGCTATATCCTCTTAAAGTAGATCCTCTTACCATACGCATCAAAATCGTCTCAACCAAATCGTCTCCATGGTGTGCCGTAAACAAAAACTTTGCATGATATTTTTTTACAATTTCTTCAAAATAGTGATACCTTTTTGTTCTCGCTTCATTATGGAAATTATCATCACCATAATCTTCTATTTTCATATATTCAAACAAAACACCATTGTTTCTACAAAATTTTTCAACAAAAATAGCTTCCTCGCTACTTTCTTTTCGCACATTATGATTGACATGTGCACAAACAATAGTAAGCTCAAATGCATCCTTTACACGGGATAATAGATGCAAAAGCGCCATCGAATCTGGCCCACCACTAATGGCTACAACTACTGTATCTCTATATTTGAAATTGACATTTTCCATTAAAAATTGATACGCCTGTTCCATATTGACACCTCTTATTTTATTTTATAATAAAATATTACTTTCCACAAGAAAAATGAAACGATATCATTATTTCCCACATTTCATACTACCACTGAATTGGTGAATTGTCATTTTTTTCTAAAAATTGATTGATTTTTGAAAATGGCTTACTTCCAAAAAAACCACGATTGGCAGACAAAGGAGAAGGATGTACACTTTCTAAAATTAAGTGTTTTGGATTTTGAATCAACACCTTTTTACTTCTCGCATAACTCCCCCATAGTACAAATACCATAGGTTTGTCTCTTTCTCCTAATTTACGAATCACATTATCAGTAAATATTTCCCAACCCTTATCTTTATGAGAAAGTGGACTATCTTTGACAACTGTCATAATGGAATTTAATAACAGAACCCCTTGTTTTGCCCAATCAGTTAAATCTGTTTGCGTTCTTTTGATTCCAATATCTTGATAAAGTTCTTGAAAAATATTTCTTAAAGATGGGGGCATAGCGACACCTTCTTTCACAGAAAAGGAAAGCCCATGGGCTTCACGGTCTCCATGATAGGGATCTTGTCCCAAAATAACAACCTTAACATCATTATAATCTGTATACCGAAATGCATTAAAGATATCCTTATATTCTGGATAAATAGTTTGGTGTTGATATGCATTCTTTACAAATACGCCGAGTTCCCGAAAATAAGGTGCTTTAAATTCACTTTCTAAAATTTTATCCCAATCTTTATTGACTATCATAAAACTTCCTCCATCATTCTATTTATTGTATCATAAATAGAAATAGAAAAAAAGTTATTCACGGTGTTTTTGAAGCTGATAATATTCTAGTTCTTTGACAATATCTTCACGTAAACCAAATAATCCATAAATATTGATAATCGCAAGTATCGCAACCAAAACATCAACCAATTTCCATAAAGTAGTAGAAGACATAATGCAGCCGAGGAATACCACAATTAAGGTAAGTACTTTTAAAAAAATTAAGTAAATAGGTTTGATATGATTGGTAAAGTATTTTAATGAAGACTCTCCATAATAATATCCTGTTAAAATAGTAGAGAAGGCAAATAATAAAATAGATAGAAAAATAAATGTATTACCGACATTTCCCAAATGATATTGGAAAGCCATCTGTGTAATTTCAATTCCATTGACATCTGTAAATATAGTAGAATCGTATTGACTGGTTAAAATAATCATAGCTGTTGCAGTACAAATGAATAAACTGGTGATATAAATTCCCAATATTTGAATATAACCTTGTGCAGTTGGACTGTCACTATTAGAAGTCGAGGCTGCAATACTACCTGTTCCAAGTCCTGCCTCATTCGAAAAGATACCTCGTTGAATGCCTACAATAAAACTAGTCAAAAAACCACTTATAAAAGGTTTGAAATGAAAAGCCTCTTTTATAATCTTATGAAAAATAGATGGAAGTAACTGATAATTTATAATCATGATATAAAAAGCGAATATTACATAAGCAAGTGTCATGATTGGCACAATTTTACCAGTTGCAGATGCAATCTTTTTTACACCACCAAATATAATAAGTGAGGTTACCACTACAATGACAATTCCTACTAGATAAGAATTGATTGGTTTGATTTCTTGAATGGATTTGGTAATGGTATTGGATTGAATTCCCAAAAAGCCACCGATATAACAAATCAAAATAAGTATTGCGTATATCGTACCCAATTTCTTTTTTCCAAGCCCATCTGTTATATAATACGCTGGTCCTCCTTTGTAAATATCATCACTGTCTCTTTTTTTATAAATCATACCAAGCACTGTTTCCCCGTAAGCCAAAGCAGAAGATAAAATCGCCATGATCCATATCCAAAAAATAGACCCAACGCCACCGATATAAATGGCTAAAGCAATTCCAGCAATACTGCCAACACCAATTCGTCCTGCTAAAGTCATCATCAAAACCTGAAAAGGACCAATACCTTTGTGGTCTTTTTGTTTATGAAGTAAATTGGTAAACATTTCTTTCATATGAAACTGAATTCCTTTTAATCGAAATGAAAAATAAATACTAGAAGTTACAATAAATACGGTTGCGATTGCCCATAGAATTTTACCCAAAAAATCAATCATAAGAATCACCACTGTTAGTTTACAAGAATATGTTGTAATATTCTGTCAAAAAAAAGTAAATAATATCAGTCTTTTATTTTGTAACTTATTTTTCTCTTATAAATCCAATGTACCAAAATAATAAGGTAAGTTACTATTCATAACTAAAAAAACTTGATATAATTGAAACAAATTAGGTGATAACATGAAACATTACGAACTTAATAAGAATGATATCAATACCAATTACTTTCATTTTACAAAAAAAAGTAATTTAAAATCCATTCAAAAAAGTGGATTATTACCAAGCATTTCCTTTCACGCAAAATATTTAGAAGAAACCAAAAAAGTATTTTTTGTACAAGGTTTGAATCATCTATTAATTTTATTTGACTGTTGGATAAATGTTTGTAGCAAATATCCCTTGATTCCAGGTATGTTTCATTTGGGAACTAAAGTTATGAAATACAAGTGGTTTCCAAAAATAATTATAAATGCTTATTTTAAATATATAAATTACAATAAAATACATAAATATATCGCATACAAATATTTTGATTGGTTTTTAAAAAAATATATATTATTAAATTTAGATTTAAAAGAACATATCGATTTCGATTTCAATGATATTGATCAAATAAAAGCCAAGAATTATCCAAAAGAATATTTAATAAAGGGGGGCTATTCACCAGTATATTCAGACTTAAAAACCATAAAAATGGATAAATGGAACTTACATACATTTTCAAACCATGGAATTCATTCATCCAAAATAAAAATATGTCATGTAAAAGATTCATATCAAATGACTGACATATTAAATTATGCTATAAATCATACAAATTTAAACATTCAAAATGTATGCCCAGTACTCTACCAATATCTAAAAAATAGAAACTATATATCGTAATTTAACCATGAATATGCTCTATTCCTTTAGTGCATTTGCCATCGCAACAAATATTTCAATGGATAATGCTTCTGCTCTAACCGATAAATCATACCCCTTTTGTTTCAAAACTTCTTCTATTTTTTCCAAATCATAATTTTTCAAATTATTCCTTAATGTTTTTCTTTTTTGAATAAAACTATCTTTCACCAACTGAAAAAATAATGATTCATTTTTTACTTGTAACTTATCTTTTCTTTTTTTAAAAGAAACCACAATACTATCTACATTTGGCTTTGGGAGAAAAACATTTTTACTCACATCCATTAATTTTTCAATCTCAAAATAATATTGTAAAAATATCGAAAGAGAACTATAATCCTTTGTTCCTGGTTTCGCTTTAAAACGATCTCCAACTTCTTTTTGTACCATAACTACTATTTTATCTACTGGCACATTGTCTTCAATCAATTTCATAATAATAGGAGTGGTAACATAATAAGGTAAATTGGCAACAACATATAAAGAATCATATGAATATTTGCTAATATCTTCTTTTACATTGCTTTTTAAAAAATCCTGATAAATAATATCTACATTCAAACATCCTTCTAATACTGTATCTAAAATACAATCCAAAGAATGATCAATTTCATAACATAGCACCTGTTTTGCAGTTGAAGATAATTTATTGGTAAGCGAACCTGATCCTGGGCCTATTTCAAGAACCAAAGTATTATTCTTAATATCTGCTTTACGGAGAATCGCATCAATTACATTTTCATCGACAATAAAATTTTGACCGAACATTTTCTTGAAATGAAATCCATTTTCATCTAACAATTGTTGTATTTTTTTTGGAGAATATTCCATTTACATTTTCCTTTCTTCTATATATTGAAAATCAATGGGTAAACCAAACGTTTGAATGGCTTTTTGAGAAGTTTCTTTTATTACCTGTTCTACAGTAACCTGTTTGATTTCTGCGATTTTTTCTGCGGCAAGTAATACATAATAAGGTTTATTTTTCTTTCCACGATATGGTTCTGGTGTCAAATAAGGACTATCCGTTTCTAATACAAAAGAAGAAAGTGGATACGATTCAACTACATCTTTTATTTTCCCTGCATTTTTAAATGTTACAACACCACCAATCCCCAACGTAACACCCAATTCCAGAAATTGTTTGGCCATCTCGACACTTCCACTATAGGCATGTAAAACAAATGGGATATTAAAGTCTTTATATTGATATAAAATATCATAGGTATCTTGAATGGCTTCTCTACTATGAATCACTACTGCTTTTTGATACTTATATGCAAGCTCAATCTGCCTTACAAACAGCTCCTTTTGTTTTTCCATATTATCTTTTGTATAATGATAATCAAGTCCAATCTCTCCAACTCCTACTATTTTAGGATGTTTTAACGCAGAGTCCATATATGTAAAGGCATCTTCTAAAACACAATCTACTTCTTCTGGATGAATTCCAACTACGCCATATATATTATCGTATTGATTACACAAATCTACAACCAAGTGATTGGTCATATCATTCACACCACTTACAATCATAACATGATTTTTCATATGTTCTAAAATATCCGCTAATTCTAATTTACTATATGTATCCAAATGACAATGCGTATCAATTAACATAAACATCTCTCCAATAAAAAAATTATACCATATTAAGATATAACTTTCTATTCTTTATGACGAATACGTAGATATCGAATCAAACAAATTATAATAAATAATAAGTAAGCAATATCCAAATAATTTAATTCTACAATCGCGCTTCCTAAAACCAAAAGCACACCCATAATGCAAACTAACACAACATACTTTGAATCTTTACAATTTTCAGTTGTCATGATATCTCCTTTTTTATTCTTTTTTGCAACAATAACAATATAGCATAACAAAAAAAGAAGTACTAGGTTTTCCTTCCTTTTTCTATCGACATTTTACAACATTTTACACATTTTCATCGAATATTTCTGCTAATTTCTTCTCTTTATCAATACGTGCAAATAAAGGTTTTGCTTCATTTAAGACAATTCCTATATCCATTCCTTTAAAATCAATACTATCTATATAACGATTTTCTGTATTCAATTGTGCAAAAATTTCATTCGCTGTATCTGGTAAAAAGGCTTGTAACAAAACAGCTCCACTCCGAATAGATTCTAATAAATTGTAAAGTACTGTTTGTAATCGTTCTTTTTTATCTTCTTTGGCAAGTACCCACGGAGTTGTCTCATCAATATACTTATTACATCTTCTGAATACTTCAAACATTTCATCCATTGCATCAGCTACACGAAGCTCATTCATTTTTTCTTCTATTTTATGAGGCATTTCTAATACCATTGTTTTAAGTTCCTCATCAATTGGTTCTGGACAAATTGGTTCTAGCACTACACCATCAAAATACTTGTGTGCCATAGAAATGGTACGATTGACTAAATTTCCAAGAACGTTTGCTAAATCAGAATTAATACGTTCTATCAAAAGTTCATACGTAAACGTCCCATCACTTGCATAAGGAATTTCATGCAACAAATAGTATCTTACAGCATCCACACCAAATTGTTTTACCAACTCATCTGCATATACAATATTACCTTTAGACTTACTCATTTTATCTGTTCCAAATAGTAACCATGGATGTCCAAAAATCTGTTTTGGCATTGGTAAATCAAGTGCCATCAACATAATAGGCCAATAAATGGTATGAAATCTAAGTATATCTTTACCAATCAAATGGACATTACAAGGCCAATATTTCTTAAATTCCTCACTGTGATTTCCTTCAATATCATATCCCAAAAAGGTAATATAATTACTTAAAGCATCAATCCATACATAAATAACATGATTCTCATCAAACGTAACAGGAACGCCCCAATCAAAAGATGTTCTTGATACACAAAGATCTTGTAATCCTGGTTTAATAAAGTTATTCATAATTTCATTTAAACGGCTCTCTGGTTGAATAAAATTAGGATGTGCTTCAATATATTCTTCTAATCTTTTTGTATAGTTACTTAACCGAAAGAAATAAGCTTCTTCACTTGCAGGTTTTACTTCACGCCCACAATCTGGACATTTTCCATCAACCAATTGCGATTCGGTAAAAAAAGATTCACAAGGTGTACAGTAAAGTCCCTCATATTTTCCTTTGTATATATCTCCTTGATCATTCAATTTTTTAAAGATTTTAGAGACCATATCTTTATGGGCAGGATTGGTGGTACGTACAAATTTATCGTAACTGGTATTCATTACATCCCAAATTTTTCGGACATCCAAAGCACGTTCATCGACAAATTCTTGCGGTTGTACACCAGCAGATGTTGCTTTTTCTTCAATCTTTTGACCATGTTCATCTGTCCCTGTTTGAAAGTAAACATCATATCCAGTTAATCTTTTATAGCGTGCAATCGCATCGGCAAGAACAATTTCATACGTATTTCCAATGTGTGGTTTTCCAGAAGCATATGCAATTGCAGTGGAAATATAATATTTTGGTTTCATATAACCATCTCCTTATCATAATATATTAATTTTCCAGAAGGAATAACCTGTGTATATCGAAAAACATTAAAAAACATCCTAATTAAGGACGTTCAAAACGCGGTACCACCTTATTTTATAGATGAAATCTATACACTCAAAGTCTTAACGCGACAAGACGATTTTTGCTTACAATTCACAAAAACAATTCCAGAGCCATTCGAAATAAATCTTTCACTTGTTTTCACCAACCACAAGTTCTCTACTGAAAAATATTATTTTTCTCTCCTTCAAAATCTTTACATTTAGTATAACACATCTTTTTTTACTCTTCAAGATATTTTGCCAAAAATTGGGAAGCGATATGAGCAATCTTTTCTTCTACTTCTCCGATTTTATCTTCTGTTGACAAAAGTATGACAAGTCCTACTACATCCCCATCACTTACAATTGAATGAATCACATAACTTCCTTCATAAGAATGATTATTCGTTATTGTAATTTTTTTATTATTTTTTTCTAGTATACTTTCCCTTCTTTTGATTGCATTTATCATATCCTCACTTAAGGATTCTCCATTCAATTCTTTTTTGAGTGGACCTGATATCGCAACAATACTATCCGTATCTGTTATGATAACATTATATTTTAAAAAAGCATAAATTGCATCTGTTAATCGAGAAGCAAAATCATCTAATTTTTTAACAGCAGAGTATTTCTTTAATACAATATTTTGTTCTCCCTCAATAAATATTTCTATGTTTTCTCCCTCTCTAATATGCATTGTTTTTCGAATTTCTTTAGGAATGACTATTCTTCCAAGTTCATCAATACGTCTTACAACGCCAGTTGCTTTCATAAATTACCTCACTCTCTAACCATATTTTGGTTATTTTTTTTTCATTTATACTTATCAAATAATCAATTTTTTGATATAATGTTTCCCTAGGAGTGATTACATTGGAAAAAATTTATATATTTGGACATAAAAAACCAGACACTGATAGTGTAACTGCATCTATCGCACTTTCTTATCTAAAAAATCAACTTGGATTTAGTACAACACCAAGAGTTTTAGGCGATGTCAACAATGAAACTAAATTTGTATTACAGTATTGGAAAGTAAAAGAACCGAAATACTTAAATGACGTCCGTTTACAAATAAAGGATATTCAATATTTAAAAGATTTTCATATGAATGGGAAATATTCTATCATGGATGGATTAAACTATATGAATGAACAACTTGTTAGCACATTACCTATTGTCGATAATTACAATAAATTCAAAGGTCTTGTTTCCATGAAAGATATTGCTAAATCTCAAATTATGGGCGATATCAATCAAGTGAATACTTCCTATTCCAATCTCATCAAAAGTTTAAGTGCGGAAGAAATTTTAAAATTTGATGAAGAAATCAAGGGAAATATATTAGTTGCATCTTATCGCAGCACTACCTTTATTGAAAATGTAAAACTCGAACCAGATACTATTTTAATTGTTGGAGATCGCCATAGTGTCATTGAATATGCAATCGCATCTAAAATCAAAATGATTATTTTAACCAATAATTCAGAAATCAAAGACCATCATTTAAAACAAGCCGAATTAAATGGCGTTAACATTATTCGTTCCCCTTATGATACTTTCAAAACAAGTAGAAAAATTGGTTTGGCAAATTATTTAGATAATATCTCCTTTTTGGATTCTGTTATCTCATTTCAAGAAGAAGAAGATTTAAAAGATTTTGTAGACTTTGCAAGTAAAACAAAATATAGCAATTATCCAATATTAAATAAAAATAATGAATGTCTTGGAATCTTACGATTATCAGATATCAATGACAAAAAAAGAAAACAAGTCATTTTGGTAGACCATAATGAACCGATACAAAGTGTAGATGGATTGGAAGAAGCTGAAATTATAGAAATTGTAGACCACCATAAAATTGGAACAATCGGCACAAGTACACCAATTAATTTTAGGACTATGACTGTAGGAAGCAGCAATACCATTATCGCAATGTTATATAAAGAAAATCACATCGAAATTCCATCCCATATTGCAGGTCTAATGTTATCGGGTATTATATCTGACACCTTGCTATTTAAATCACCTACAACGACCAATTTGGATATCGAAACTGTAATAGATCTTTCTAAAATTGCGAATATTGACTATGAAAAATACGGAATGGAAATGTTAAAAGCTGGCGCTTCCTTGAAAGGAAAAACCAAAGAAGAAGTCTTGTATATGGATTTCAAAAACTTTACAATCGATAATGATAAAATCGGAGTTGCACAAATATTTATTACCAATATAGAAGAAATTATGACTGAAAAAGACGAATATGTTGCTTTAATTGACTCTGTTGCACAACACAATGATTATAAAATAGTTGTACTATTTGCAACCGATATTATTACCAATGGTTCTTATATGTTCTTCAATCACAAAGCAAAAGATATTTTAGACAATGCCTTTGATTTACAAAATATAGAACAAGGACACTATTTACCTGATGTCGTTTCTCGTAAAAAACAAATCATTCCAAACATTATTAATGCTCTTGAAAAAAAATAAGCAATTGAATGCTTATTTTTTTTCATTACAAATTAACTTTTCTTTTGATTCAAAAGAATATTCATTAAATCAATCAAGTAATAAATGAAATGTTTCTCTAACTTAATAGTATCTAATGTAATTACCAAACATCCCAATTTCATCGAAAACCGAAACATACGAGATAATTGATTGACTTCCATAAATACTTGTTCCCCATTGATGTCTTCTGTAAAACTCTTTGGTAAAGTAATTTCTATAAAATTATTGGTTTGTTTTACTTTGTCAATCCCTAAATCTTTCGCCAATTTTTCAAACCATTCTTCATACATATAGATTAACATACTATCACTTACTTGACCAAAACGATCTTTTAATTCCCTATATAACACATCAATATCTTCTTTATTGTGAATTTGATTGATTTTTTTATGAATTTCAATTTTGAGTTCTGTTTCCGATACATAATCATCCGATATAGTCGTCTCTACTTCAACTAGCGGCATTTCTTCTTTGAGCTCTTCCTTTACAACTGTTTCACCTTTCAATTTAGAAACTTCTTCTTCTAACATCTTCAAATATAATTCAATCCCAATCGCATCAATAAAACCTGCTTGTTCACTTCCCAATATATCGCCAGCACCTCTAATCGATAAATCACGCATAGCAATCGCAAAACCACTACCCAATTCTGTAAAATCTTTGATTACTTTCAATCGTTTGGTTGCTATATCAGATAAAGATTTACCTTTATGATACATCAAATAACAATATGCGATTTTATTACTACGACCAACACGACCTCGTATCTGATATAACTGCGATAATCCAAAATGATCAGCGTCAATGATAATTAACGTATTTACGTTTGGAATATCAATACCTGTTTCAATGATGGTTGTACATAAAAGAACATCAAACTCATGATTGGTAAATTTCAGCATCACATTTTCTAATTGTGATTTGGACATTTGACCATGTGCAAAGACAATTTTAGCATCTGGTAATAATCGTTCCATTTCCTTTAACTTCAAATCCATATCCTCTACTTTATTGTATAAAATAAAGGTCTGTCCATTTCGAGAAAGCTCTTTATAAACTGCATCTTTTATCATATGATTGTCTTCTTCTAATACATAAGTTTGAATAGGATATCGATTCACAGGTGGGGTTTCTATCAAGGACAAATTACGAATTCCAGTCATTGACATTTGTAGTGTACGTGGAATTGGGGTTGCAGAAAGCGTAAGAACATCAATATTATTTTTATATTCTTTGATTTTTTCCTTGTGTTTCACACCAAAGCGTTGTTCTTCGTCAATGATGAGTAGCCCCAAATCTTTAAACCGAATGTCGTCACTTAAAATACGATGTGTTCCAATTAAAATATCAATACCACCAGTTAATATTTCTTTTTTAATTTGTGTGGTTTCTTTCATACTTACAAAGCGATTGAGTAATGCTATCTTTACAGGAAAATTTTGAAAACGATTCAATGCATTTTGATAATGTTGATTCGATAAAATAGTAGTTGGACACAATAGCGCAACCTGTTTTCCTGATAATACTGCCTTCATTGCCGCACGAAAAGCAACTTCTGTCTTTCCATACCCAACATCCCCACAAAGTAAGCGGTCCATTGGTCTTGCAAGTTCCATATCATGTTTGATTTCCTCCGAAACTTTTAATTGATCCGTTGTCTCCTCATATGGAAATTCCTTTTCAAAAGCAACTTGTACTTCATTGTCTTTTTCAAAAGCAAAACCAATACTTGCTTCTCTTGCAGCATATAATTCCAATAACTTTCCTGCAATATCTTCTAATTTTTTGCGGACTCTTAATTTGGTCTTTTGCCATTCTGTTGTTCCTAGTTTATTTATTTTGGGAACAATTCCCTCATTCGAAGAATATTTGCTGATATATTCCATTTTCTCAACTGGAATATATAGCTTATCTTCATCCTTATATTCAATCGTGAGGTAATCTTTCTTGAGTCCATTTTTGGTTAATGTTTTTAATCCTATGTAACGTCCAATTCCATGAATACTATGCACAATATAATCGCCTATATTGAGTTTATTGATATCACGGATTTTGGTACCAAATTTAAAATTATTTTTATAAGGAATGACACGATTTTTTTTATAAAATAAATCCTGTTCACTAATTACAACATAATGTTCCAATTCAAATCCTTTTTCGATTGGAAAAATCACAAAATTAATTTTGTTTGGATAAATTTCACTAATATTGGTCATTACAACATTTAAAAGGTCTAACTCATCCGTAACTTTATTCATTTGATATCGACTCGAAAAACATACTACGACTGTTTTTTCCATCTTAATATAATCTAAAAAACGACGATGCCATTCTGCTATATTTTGAGGGAAAGGAGATATTTCCTTTACGGAAAAGGAAGTCACTGTATCAGTTTCTTCTAATTTAGTATCAAAATTTTCTAAATATTTACAAGTTTCAGGGTGTATCTCTTCTAATGTATACATATAGGATGTATCACTTGGTAACTCTTTACTAATGTTGTAATGAAATATTTCATCTAATAAGGTCTGATAGCTTAATTTCATTTCATGATAATCACTAAAAATGACCATATTACTTGGAATATATCCTAAAATATTGGTAACACCAATATGATCTTTTATAGTACGATATGGTAATTCCAATTCGGTATCTACCAAAAATTCTGTATTCGGGCATATGGTAACGCTATCTTTGTCTTCTATTTTTAGCTGCGTTTCTGGATCAAAAGAACGAATTGATTCAATGGTATCTCCCCAAAATTCAATCCGCAATGGATATTTTTCTGTACTAGGAAATATATCGATTACAAATCCACGAATACCCATTTCTCCAGTTTTAGTTACGATAGTTTCTCTTTGGTATCCCATTATTTGCAGTAAATGAATCAAATCATTCATACCATATTCTGTATTCTGTTTGATCGAAATAGTGTATGTCTCAAATCGTGAACGCTCTGGTAAATACCTCAAATAACCCATCAAATTGGTAATAACAATATTTTTTTTATATTCTAGTAACTGATAAATTACATCCAAACGATTATATTTAAATTCTGGAGAAATCGCAAGTGCTTCACTGGTCAAAAAATCATCCATGGGAAATAATAATACATTGGATGTATAATGGATTATGGATTGATATAGTAAATTGGCCTCAAATAAAGAATTGGTAACCACTAAAATAGAATCATTCATACTTTCAAATATATTATAAATATAAATGGCTTTTGTTTCATTCGTTAAACCATTAACCTGCATTTCTTCTGGAAATGGATTCCATAAAGTCTTAAAAAAATCCATTATATTCCTCCCTTCACGACAAAAATGATACAATGTATCATTTCTTATTATACTGGTTCATCACATTATCATAAGACATTTTCAAAAAATCATCAAATATATCAGGAATTTTATCGAAAATGAACTGCATTTCTTTTATTTCTTCTTTTGTGAATTTTCCTAATACATAATCTTTGGTATCTATTTGTTTATTATTAGAAATTCCTATCTTCATTCGTTTATATTGTTGTGTTTTCAAATGCAATTCTATATTTTTAAGACCGTTATGACCTCCACTACCACCTTGATAACGTAATCGATAACTTCCGACTGGTAAATCCAAATCATCACATATAATCCAAATATCTTCTATTTTAATATCGAAAAAATCAACATATTTTTTAATTACTTCACCTGATAAATTGATAAACCGTTCTGGTTTCAACAATATTATTTTCTCTTCATATTTTCGCAACATGGTGTATCTTCCACCAAATTTTTCTGTATCTATCTGGACTTGATTTTCTTCTGCAATTCGGTCAATTGCCATAAAACCAACATTATGACGTGTACCCATATATTCTTTTCCAACATTTCCCAAACCAACGACTAATTTCATTTAATCACCCCTATGGTATTCCTGATATACTTCATTTTTAGGAAGTCCTCTTTCATGTGCAACTTGTTTAATCGCATCCTTTACAGACATTCCCTCCTTCAAAAAGAAATTGATGTGTTCAATTATTGTCAAGTTGTCGTGCGTTTCGCCTTGAAAATTACCTTCTACAATTATAACAATTTCTCCCTTAATGTCAACCACTTGTCCGGAAATATTTTCTAATGTTTCTCTATATATTTCTTCATATTTTTTACTTATTTCCCGGGAAATTGAAACACGTCTATTTCCCAAAATTTTTATCATATCTTGAAGTGTTTTAGAAAGGCGATGAGGCGCTTCATAAAAAATTAACGTAGCTGGTATATTTTTTAGACTTTCTAACTCTTTTCTTCTTTTGCTATCCTTACTATTCAAAAATCCATAAAATAGGAAGGGATTTGGTGCGAGGCCAGAAGTAATCAAAGCAGGAATCAAGGCAGTAGGACCTGGTAGTCCCACTACATGATACCCATTTTCAATGGCGACTCGTGCAAGTTCATATCCTGGGTCACTGATGACTGGGGTCCCTCTATCACTTACAATTCCTACCATTTTACCTTGCTCTAGATATGAAAGCAATTTTGTCGCATTTTTGAATTCATTGTATTGATGAGAAGATATTAACTTTTTTTCAATCTGATAGTGCTTTAATAAAATAGATGTTACTCTTGTATCTTCTGAAAATATTACATCAACAGTTTTTAATATATTAAGAGCACGCAAAGTGATATCTTCCATATTTCCAATAGGAGTTGGTATCAAATATACGGTTGGACTTCCATCATAACTTTTCTGTGACATCGGTATCTCTCCTTACAAAGTATTGTTTCATTTCTTCTGTATAATCTCCATTTTCTTTATGTGAATATAAAGGGTGCAAAATTTTAAGTCCACGCTTGCCATTTTTAGATCCTTCTACTAGTATAATATTGGCATTTTTACCCATTTTCGGATATACAAATTGAATTTTTTTAGGTTCAATATTATTTTCTTGCATCAAGTTTAGAATATCCATCAAGCGTTCTGGTCGATGAACAAGTGCGAAAATTCCATTATTTTTAAGTAATTTTTTTGCTATCTTAATGACATCTTCTAACGTCAAACAAATTTCATGACGTGCAATCATTTTTTCTTCGCTATCGTTTACATGTGACTCTTCTCCTACTTTAAAAAAGGGAGGATTACAAGTAATCACATCATATTGATCTGATTCAATCTGTTGAGCATAATTTTTAATATCATCATGAATCAATGAAATCTGATGATCCAAATGATTATAGTGGATGGATTCTAAAGCCAGTTGATAAGATTTTTTCTGAATTTCAACACCTGTAATATGAGCAGATGTTTTGGTAGATAAAATAATAGGAATTACTGCGTTTCCTGTTCCAATATCTAAAATTTGTTTAGTATTCGCATTTATTGTTACAAAATTTGGTAATAAAACGGAATCCAACGAAAAATGAAACATATCAGTATCTTGATATATTTTTAAATTTTCGTATCCTAATAAATAATTTAATATTTTCATTTTTGAACCTCAACGAATCCAACATTTGGAACATCCACTGTATATTTTTGATTTAAAATATCTACATTAGTAACTTTTCCTTTTCCTTCTTTGATTTCGACTAAAGTACCAATGTCAGGAAGTCCTTTTTTATATCCTTTATATATGTCATCTTCATATTTCAAACAACATAATAATCTTCCACATACACCATTGATTTTGGTAGGATTGAGTGACAAATTTTGATTTTTTGCCATTGAAATAGAAACAGAAGTAAACTCATTTAAAAATCTAGAGCAGCATAATTTCTGCCCACATACACCAAAACCACATACTTTTTTTGCTTTATCACGTACACCAATTTGTCTTAATTCAATTCTCGTTTTATAAATACTAGCAAGCTCTCTTGCTAAATCTCGAAAATCAACACGATTATCAGCTGTAAAATGAAATAATAGTTGATCTTTATCAAAGGTATAAAATGCATCAATTACATTCATATCCAGTGCTTTTTTTCGGACAATTTCCTTACATATACGAAGTGCTTCAGATGCTCTTTTTTTATTATTTTTGTAATTGATATAATCTTTTTTACTTGCAATTCGAATTATTTTTTTAAGACGTTCTTTTAATTTAGATGTATCGACTGGATGTGGGTCCGTTACAATTTTACCAAATTCAATCCCTTTTTCCGTTTCAACAATCACTGTAATATTTTTTTTAACATGAATTTGATTGGTATCATAATATGCCATTTTTTCTTCAGAATCTATCATAACTCCAACAATTTCTTTCATAGCGCACACCCCATTTCTAATATCAGTTCATCTATTAATAAATTTTGGTTTACATTTAAGTGAATCCTTTCTTTGAAATCATTCACTATTTTTATTTTTTTTGTAATTTGTCGAATGGTATTTTTTTGTCCTATTGTTTGCATGATTTGGCGATAATCATCATAATATTCTATCGCACGGCTCAATTTTAAATTTAAGATATCTTTATAAAAAAGTAACATCAATTCAAATGATAGTAGTGTTTTATCCCGATCATCAATTACACTATGCCATAAATTTTGTGTACTCAATAATGTAGCTTGTCCTTTTGTTTCATAATATTCGACAAAATGAACAATAGTAGATACCAATTTTTCAAGTAAAGATTTATCCATTGTAGTTGGAAAATATACAGAATCGATTATTTTTTCCAACATAGTATGATTCGTTTCGTCATTTTTTTTAAAGGATATAATTTGACATCTAGATACAATGGTATCTAGTAATTGATAAATATTATCTGTAATTAAAATTGCAATAATATTTTTTTCGGGTTCTTCTAAAAATTTTAATATGGAATTGGCCGCCGATGGATTCATTTTTTCCGCATTATGTACAATGTAAATACGATATTTACTTTGGACTGCTGTTTGAATCAATTCTGTTTGAAGCTGATCCATTTGTTCCTTTTTAATCCATAATCCATCTGGCTCAATTATTTTAATTTCTGAAAATGCATTTTGATCAATTAATTTACATTGTGTACAATTAACACATTTATCGGTATTTGTATAATGATTAGGACATGAAAGATATTTTGCAAAAGAAAGAGCGACTGCATTCACATTCTTATATCCATTGGATTCAAATAAATAAGCATGAGAATATCGATTTTTTTCTATCGCATTTTTTAATATTGTTGTGACTATTTTTTGATCTGATACAAATTCATCTAACATATTCCACCTCAAAACAAGATAATGTGTATTAATATAAATGCAAATAAAGCTGGAAATCCTAAAATAGTTAAACTGGATACTGTTATTAAATTAATTGGCACCATAATATGAAGTGGCGCAGTAATAATATTATATCCGTATAAAAGAAATCCACTAATTACAATTTTTTTGATTAAATTAAATATTTTTTTTATCATATATTGATCACCTAATTCAATATATGGACAAGACTCTTTTTTTATGAAACATCTTGCCGATTTTCTAACGCAAGTTCTAATGTTAAAAAATCAATATATTCCATATCTACACCAAGTGGAACACCATGTGCAATTCTTGTTACTTTTACTGGCAATCCCTTTAATATTTTAGAAATGTAGAGTGCTGTTGTTTCTCCTTCAATACTAGGTTTCACAGCAATAATTACTTCTTCTATTTTTTCTGTTTCAATACGAGATAATAATTCGTTCATTTTAATATCTTCTGGATTAATTCCATCTAGTGGAGAAATCAAACCATCTAGTACATAATAAAGTCCCCTATATGTTCCCACCTTTTCAAAAATAACAATATTTTTAGGATCTTCTACCACACAAATTATTTTTTCGTCTCGACCTTTTTGTTTACATATTTCACATAATGTTTCTTCTGATAAATTATTACATTTTTCACATCTTCTTATTTTTGACTTGACGTCTTCGATTGATTTCGAAAATAAATCAATTATTTCTTGATCTAAATGCATAGTAGCAAGCGCTAAACGCTCTGCAGTTTTTTCTCCTATACCAGGAAGTTTTTTATAACATTCAATTAAATTTCGAATGGATACTGGATAATTCATTAAAATAAACCTGGCATTCCCTGTGTATACTTACCTAATTTATCTTCTACTTCTTGGTCTATCTTTTTCATCGCATCATTTATCGCAACCACAATCATATCTTCTAACATTTCTCTATCATCCATATCTACCATTTCTGTAATCGCTACACTAATTAATTCTTTGGTACCTTTCATTTTAACAGATACAATAGAAGAAGTTCCTTCAAAAATGGACTCATCTATTTTTCCCTTTGCATCCATCATATCTTTTTGTAATTTTTGAGCTTGTTTCATCATAGCTTGTATATTCATTTTAATTCCTCTTTTCTATTTTTCATATTCTATAATATTTTCAAATATATTCTCAATTTCTGTCAATGTTTCTTTTTGTTCTAATTGTTTGATAAACTCACTAGGTTCTTCTATATATACATATTTTTTTGTTTTACTATTAAATTCTTTTTTAATGATATCCCAATCTTCTTGATCAGTTGCAATGGTATATAATGTTTCATGAAAAATTTGTTTTAAAAGTTGATCTATTTTCGATAAACTTTCATTAAATAAATCCGAAAGTCGATTGTTCTCATATACAAAGATGAGATGATTGTCACCTACTGCCTTTAAGTTACCATCTAGGATCAAAGAAATCATTTGGCCATATTCTAAATTGGTTATTTCTAGTTCTAATTGTTCCATTTTTTCTTTCCAACTCAATAGTTCTTTTTTGTTAAATTGACACAAAGTATTATTAATCCTTATCTGCTTTAATTGCTGAATTATCGCATTTTTTTCTAAATTTTGATTTACTATTTTTTTTGATTCTGGCTGATTTTCAGTCTTATTTTTTTCTTTTGAATTTGTAGATAATAATTCTTTTTTTTCATGATTAGAATCTGATTTAAAATCATCGTCTTGTAACTGCATGATTCCAATCAGAGCGGTTTCAAATAATATTTTTGGATGACTTGATAATTTCATATCATAAATCATTTGATTAAATGTTTGAATCAATTTCAAAATTTGATTTTTTTCCAAATGGTCAAATTCATACAATTCCACATTGTTGGTAATTTCCTTCAAATAGGAAGAAACTGTACAGGCAAGTAAGCAATTTCTTAAAAATAGAATAATTTCTTCTGCTAATTTTACAAAGTTTTTGCCATTTTGATCATATTCATCAATTAAGTGAAATAGTTTTTCAATATCATTATTGGATAAAAATAAAATAAAATTTTTTAATTGCATTGGGGTAAGTGTTCCATTAATTTCATGAACTTCTTCTACTGTAATTTTATCTTTGGAATATGCGATTACTTGATCAAATAAACTTAATGCATCTCTTAATCCACCATCTGCTAAATGCGCAATTTCAATTAAGCCATCATCATCGATCTCGATTTTTTCAAGTTGCGCAATTTCTTTTAATCGATGGTAAATATCATTTTCATGTATTTTTTTAAAATCAAATCTTTGACATCTTGAAAGAATCGTTGCAGGTATTTTATGAGGTTCTGTCGTAGCAAGAATAAATATTATATGTTCAGGGGGTTCCTCTAATGTTTTTAAAAGAGCATTGAAGGCTCCTGTGGTAAGCATGTGGACTTCATCTATAATATAAACTTTATATTTACCAATTGAAGGAACCAAATTTACTTTGCTTTTGAGTTCTCTGATTTCATCTACACCATTATTAGATGCCGCATCAATTTCTATAATATCAACCGATTGTTTATTATTTATTTGTGTACAATTAACACATTTATTACAAGGTACTAAATGTTCAGGGGAATCGCAATTGATTGTCTTTGCTAATATTTTAGCAACGCTTGTTTTACCAGTTCCTCTTGGACCTGTAAATAAATAAGCGTGGCTTAATGTATGATTTTCAATTGCATTTTTAAGTGTTGTAATAATTATTCTTTGACCCACCACTTCATCAAAGTAAGCAGGTCTATATTTTCTATACAAAGTTTGGTACATGTTGTCACCTCATTTTTACTATTATATCATTATTTGTTTCATTTTTATAACATTATTGTAAGGTATGGATGGTAATGTTTCACGTGAAACATTTGGACATATTATAGCAATTGAAATATTAAATATAAATAAAAGATAATATATAAAATTATATTTCATTTTAAAGATAATCATTATGGATCTATTTCATAAATCCATTCAGAATATGGTTTTAATATTTGTATAGATATGCTATATTTTTATGAATTAGTATTATTATAAAATAAATTTCTATTTACAATTCAATTATTAATTCTAATGTTTCACGTGAAACATTAGAATATTGAAAAAGAAAATAGTTTCTATTTTCTTTTATTTTTAAAAAATTGTTGCATTAGTATTTTTACTTCTTCAGAGTGAATATCATTGGTACACTCTGCTTCAATATTATAATATTTTTGGATTTCATAGTTACTTTGTATAAATCCATAATTAGGATTAGGACATGCATATATTATTTTTCGAATTCTGGATTGTACAATTGCTCCTGTACACATCATACAGGGTTCCAATGTAATATACATCGTACATTCTTCCAAACGCCATGCTTTTAATTTCTTACATGCTTTTTGAATTGCTAGTATTTCTGCATGTTCTACTACATTTCTATTTTTTTCTTTTTTATTATATGCTTTTGCGATCATTTTCCCATTTTTTATAATAATAGCTCCAACAGGAACATCATCCTTCTTATATGCTTTTTTTGCTTCTTTGATTGCCACTTGCATCCACTTTTGATTCATTTATAATCACCTAACTAAAAAAGCACACACATTCAGTGATCCTTAAGGCTGCTATTTTCCAATCCTGACCTGGTTCAAATATAAATGTTGTGCTAGTAATAATATATATTATTTTTAATAAAATATCAACTTTTTGATGTTTCACGTGAAACATTTAGACATATTATTAAAAATGAATGCAATTTAATCATGTTCCACGTGAAACATTACATCATTGATTATTAATCACAATTCAATATCAACAATAAATAAGGTTACTCCATGAATTTATTCAGTGTATAGTATAAAATTATAAGATAGATATGCTATATTTTCATAAATTAAGATTTTTATAAAATTTAAGTTTATGATTATGAAATAATTTTCCATTAAACTATTTTAATTACTAATTTTAATGTTTCACGTGAAACATTAAAAAAGAACAATTATGTTTGTTCTTCTTCATTCTCTATTACTTCTTCTTTCATCATAACAGCTACAGTACTAACTTTTTGATCATCTTTTAGATTGATCAATTTAACACCTTGAGCAACTCTACCAGTTGTAGAAACTTGTTCTAATGGTAAACGAATAATAATTCCACTATCGGTAATAATCATTAAGTCCTCATCACCATGTACAGATTTAAAGGAAACAATATTACCATTTTTATCTGTTACATTAAGTGCTTTTACTCCTTTACTGCCGCGATGTGTAATACGATATTCTTCCATATCGGTACGCTTTCCATATCCTTTTTCTGTAACTACCAAAATTTGTTGTCCTTTTTCTGCTATTTCACATCCAACACAATATCCATCACCTACGTTGATTCCTTTGACACCTGCTGCTGTTCTTCCCATAATTCTAATTTCTGCTTCATCAAAACGAATCATACGTCCATTAGATGCTGCTATTAATATTTCATTTTCGCCTGTAGTTTTTTTAACAGAAATTAATTGATCTTCTTCTTTTAAAGTGATTGCAATTTTTCCATTGCTTCTAATATTATCAAATTCTCCTATATTTGTACGTTTGATTAATCCATTTTGTGTACAAAATACAATATATTTAGATGCTTCTTCTGTTGCTATTTTTAACATAACTGTTACATATTCGTCTTTTTCAATCGGTAATAAATTAACAATTGGTAATCCTTTGGATTGACGATTGAATAATGGAACCTCATATCCTTTTAATCGATACACTTTTCCTCGATTCGTAAAGAATAATATATAATCATGTGTTGTCATAGAAATCAAATGTTGTGCAAAATCTTCTTCATTTGTTGACATACCTTTGATTCCAACACCACCACGATTTTGACTCTTATAAGTTTCACTATTTACACGTTTGATATAACCTTTATTGGTTAATGTAATAACTACATTCTCTACTGGAATTAATGATTCATCCTCAATATAATCGATTGCTGACATATCAATCAATGTTCTTCTTTCATCACCATATTTAGATTTAATTTCTAATGATTCATTTTTGATAATTTCTAAAACACGTGACATATTTGCTAATATATCTTTTAAGTCAGCAATTGTAATTTCCAATTCTTTTAGTTCATTTTCTGTTTTTTCTCTTTCTAATCCGGTTAATCTTCTCAATTTCATTTCTAAAATAGATTTCCCTTGAATTTCAGAAAGACCAAAACGACTCATTAATTGTTCCAAAGCTTCCTCATCGGTTTTGGATTTTTTAATTAGTTGAACAATTTCATCAATATGGTCTAAAGCAATCATTAATCCTTCCAAAATATGGGCACGCGCTAGAGCTTTATCCAAATCAAATTGTGTACGTCTTACAATTACTTGCTTTTGATGTTCTAAATAACATTCTAAAATTGCTTTTAATGTTAAAATACGTGGTTCATCATCAACCAATGCTAAATTATTAATTCCATACGTTGTTTGTAATGAAGTATGCTTATATAAATTATTTAATACTACATTCGCATTCGCATCTCTTCTGATTTCAATTACAATTTTAATTCCATTCCGATTGGACTCATCTCTTAAATCTGTAATTCCATCGATGGTTTTATCCCTTACCAAATCCGCGATTCTAGTAATTAGCATCGCTTTATTTACCATATATGGAATCTCAGTTACAATGATTTGATGTTTTCCATTTGACATCTCCTCAATGGAAGCGCGAGAACGAACTGTTATAATTCCTTTTCCAGTTTCATATGCTCTTCGAATCCCACTATTTCCAAGAATAACAGCTCCAGTTGGAAAATCTGGTCCCTTAATATATTCCATCAATTCCATTGTATCTATTTCAGGATTGTCAATCAAAGCAACTAAACCATCAATCACTTCTCCTAAATTATGAGGTGGCATATTGGTTGCCATACCTACCGCGATTCCTGTAGTACCATTGACTAATATATTCGGAAATCTTGAAGGCAATACACTTGGTTCTTTTTCTTCTGCTGTATATGTGGGAACAAAATCAACTGTATTTTTATTAATATCTCTAACGAGTTCCATACTAATTTTTGACATTCTAGCTTCTGTATAACGCTGTGCAGCCGCTCCATCTCCATCAATAGAACCAAAGTTTCCATGGCCGTCAACAAGCATGTAACGATAACTAAAGTCTTGTGCCATACGGACAAGGGCATCGTATATACTAGAGTCCCCATGTGGATGAAAACGACCCATTACATCACCTGTAATACGAGCTGATTTTTTATGTGCTACATTCGCTGTCGCTCCTAAATCATTCATTCCATATACAATTCTTCTTTGTACAGGTTTTAACCCATCTCTTACATCAGGCAAAGCACGTGCTACAATAACACTCATAGCATAATCAAGAAATGAATTTTTGATTTCTTGTTCAAAATGTAATTCTTTTAATATTCCTGCCATTTTACACCTCCTATATATCTAAATTTTCTACGAACTTCGCATTTTTTTCTATAAATTCACGTCTAGGTTCCACTTCTTCACCCATCAATTCAGACAATACTTGATCTGCTTGTTTAACATCATCAATTGATATTTGTAGTAATGTTCTATTTTCTGGATCCATTGTAGTTTCCCATAACTGATCATAATCCATTTCTCCAAGACCTTTATATCGTTGTAAGCTATATTTATTTTTATATGCCTCTGGAATTTCATTCAAATTTTCTTCCAATTCTTCATCACTGTATAAATATTTTAAAAATTTTCCATATTCAATTTTATAAAGTGGTGGCTGTGCAGCATATATATAACCTTGTTCTACCAATGGTTTAAAATAACGATAGAAAAATGTCAATAATAAGATTCGAATGTGTGCGCCATCGACATCAGCATCCGTCATAATGATGATTTTATGATATCTAAGTTTACTAATATCAAATTCTTCTCCAATTCCTGTTCCAAATGCTGTAATCATTGAACGAATTTCATTATTTGATAATATTCTATCCAATCTTGCCTTTTCTACATTTAATATTTTTCCACGCAAAGGAAGAATCGCTTGGATATTGCTATCACGTCCAGACTTAGCCGAACCCCCAGCGGAATCCCCTTCGACAATAAATATTTCACATTCACTTGCATCTTTACTTCTGCAATCTGCAAGTTTTCCTGGTAAACTAGAAACTTCTAAAGCAGTTTTTCTTCTAGTTAAATCACGTGCTTTTTTGGCAGCTGCACGTGCACGAGCAGCAGTCATCGTTTTTTCTACAATAATTTTTGCTTCTTCTGGATTTTCCATTAAGAAACGTTCAAAACCTTCTGAAAAAACATTATCTGCTAATTTTCTGACTTCTGAATTTCCGAGTCTTCCTTTGGTCTGTCCTTCAAATTGAGGGTTAGGATGTTTACAAGAGACAATCATGGTTAACCCTTCTTTGACATCTTCTCCTGTCAATGATTCATCTTTTTCTTTTAACAAGTTGGTTTTTCGCGCATAATTATTGATGACTCTGGTTAAAGCACGTCTTACTCCTTCTTCATGTGTTCCTCCATCATGAGTGTTGATATTATTTACAAAGGAATAAATGTTATCGACATAACTAGAGTTATATTGCATCGCAACTTCAAAAATAATTCCTTCTTCTTCTCCTTCTAAATGAATGATTTGCTCTTGAATTGGGGTTTTATTTTTATTCAAAAATTTTACATATTCTCCAATTCCACCTTCATATAGAAACGTTTCCCCAGTTGTGTCCTCACTATCACGGTCATCACGCAAAGTCAATCTTAATCCTTTATTTAGAAAAGCCAGTTCTCTAGTACGAATCATAAGTGTTTCATAATCGTAAACGTCGGTATCAAAAATAGTTGGATCTGGTTTAAAAGTCACAGTTGTACCTGTTCTATTTTCATCACAATCTCCTATTACTGTTAAATGTTGGGCGATTTTCCCACCATTTTCGAACTTTGCTTCATGAATATGACCTTCTTTATATACGGTTACTACTACACTTTTTGAAAGAGCATTGACAACAGAAGCTCCTACTCCATGGAGTCCTCCTGATACCTTGTATCCGCCTCCACCAAATTTTCCTCCTGCATGTAAAACGGTATAAACTGTTTCAACAGTAGATATTCCTGTTTTGGCATGGACACCGATTGGAATTCCTCTACCATCATCTTTGACAGTAATTGAATTATCTTTGTTAATGATGATTTCAATATTTTTACAATATCCTGCTAAAGCTTCATCAATGGCATTATCAACAATTTCCCATACCAAATGATGAAGGCCTTTCACATCCGTTGTTCCAATATACATACCTGGTCTTTTTCGTACTGCTTCTAATCCTTCCAAAACTTGAATATCCGATGCATCATAATGTTGTTCATTTTTCATTTATTCCACCTCTTCTAATGTTTTTATTGTCCCTTGAACAATTTCAATTAATTTAGACTTTTTACGAATACTTTCATCAATATCTTGTAAATCAGTTGTTGTAATAATTGTTTGGATATCTTCATTCATATAGTGTAACAAGTTATTTTTTTTACCATCATCTAATTCACTAAAGACATCATCCAGTAATAAAATCGGAGTCTCCTTTTTATATGATTTGAATATTTCGATTTCAGCCAATTTCAAGGATAAAATCGCCATTCGTTGTTGACCTTGTGAGCCATAACTTTTTAATTGCATATCCCCTACATAAAAAGAAAAGTCATCTCGGTGTGGTCCAATTAAAGTTGTTTTATATCGAAATTCTTTTTCTCTTAATGACTGAAAAAGAGTTTCTATTTTTTCTTTTAAAGATTTCTCGTCAGGGTCATATTCAATAAAAGATTGATATACTACTTGAAAATTTTGCAATGAAGATATGCGATAAAAAATATCACTGACATAAATATTGATTTTATCAATAAATTTTTTTCGCATTTTAAGTAATAATATAGATTTATCAATCAAATAAGAAGTTAAAACAGAAAAATAATTTTCATCAAATTGATTGGTATGTAACTTTATGTAATCATTACGCATTTTCAAAAGACGATTG
Source organism: uncultured Bacilli bacterium (assembly GCA_949065595.1). Lineage (GTDB taxonomy): Bacteria > Bacillota_I > Bacilli_A > RF39 > UBA660 > UBA5026. Next base: position 59,318 of record CARSXK010000001.1, on the reverse strand, counting down.
TAATCATTTAATATATTGTAATAATTTGAGTTAAGTTGACTCAATTCTAGATTTAAAAATCTTCTTCTGACATTAGGAGAACCCTTTACCAATTCCAAATCATCTGGATAAAAAATAATAATGTTCATTTTAGATAAGTAATCTCCTACCTTTTTTACAATATCTCCATCTATTTTCAGTTGCTTTTTTTTCTCTTCAAAAGCGATTTCAAATTCAGTTGTCATTTCATCTATATATACATTTCCTACTATTTTTGCTCTTTCATTGTTTTCCTGAATTAGATGACTATCAATAAAAGAACGATGCGATTTAGTTAAAGCAAGTACATAGATAGATTCTAATAAATTTGTTTTTCCTTGCGCATTTTCCCCATATATAATATTAATTCCTTTATGGAAAGTTAGTGAAAGTGTTTTATAATTTCTAAAATGATTGAGTTTAATATTTTTAATATACATATAACACCTTCTTTTTGCATTTTTATGGGTTATATTAAAACGTTATATAAAATTAATATACCTATACACATATAACATTATAGCACAAATTAAATTAAAAAATAAGCTTTTAAGCTTATTTTCTAGAAATTATTATGACATTTTCCTACTACGCAAAACAGATTCTAATAAAGTAGATCTTAAAATTTGATTTTCTAAAGAACCAGTAGAAATATTGATTGGTAATTCATAACCATTTTTAAAAATAATTATAGTTTTTCCTGCTTCTTTTTTATACTTTAATATTTTTTTAAGTGAAATCCAATAACAGTTATCAAATCGTGGAGATGCTGTTGGGAAAAAAATAACTAGATTACTTTCTTCTATCACAATTGGAGCTTTATAATGAATCCCAATCAAATTTTTTGTTCCTTCATGTCTACCTAAATAAGAACTTCCAAAAAATTTACAACTATCATCAATGACTTCAGTTGTTGTTTTATTCACAGTTATAATTTCTTCTTCTTCGATTATTTGAGAGACATTTTTAGAGATAGGGACAATGGCTAATGTTGAAGAATTAATTTCATAATTTGTGACCACTTATATTCCTCCTTTCAACTTTATAGACATTCTCCGGATAAACATCTATGCCGGGTACTATATACATCATTCTTGTCATATTTTGTTGAATTATGTCAGAAAATTATGAAAATTGCATTTTTATGCAAAAAAATAGACTATTTAAGCCTATTTAGTAAGTTCGAATTGGCAAAATCAGTTGCGTTAAATCATCACTTTCTGGATTTTTCATGATGATTGGTTTGATTTCTCCATTCAATAATAGAACAATTTCATCGCTTTCTAATGACTTTAATGCGTCCATCATGTATTTTGAGCTAAAGGCAATTTTAATGTCCATTTCATTTGTTTTTTCGATTTCTATTTTTTCTTCTACGTTTCCTATTTCAGGAATGTTGGATGAAACGGTTATCATATTTCCATTGCTTTCTAATTTAATGGTATTTTTATCGGATTCATTTGTTAACAAAGAAGCACGATCGATCGCATCATAAAAGTCATTTAATTTTACTTGAATTGTTAATTCATACGTTTCTGGAATCAGTTTAGAAGTATCTGGGTACGTTCCATTTAATAAACGAGACATCATTACAATACTTTCTACTTGAAATATCACTTTATTATTAAAGATATGTAATTCCATATCCCCATCTTCTTCATTGATTAGCTTCATTAATTCATTCAAACTTCGATTAGGGATTGTAATATTAATTTCTTCTTCTAATGAAGATTCTAATTCCACTTTTTTAGTCGCAAGTCGGTAAGAATCAGTCGCAGTACATTCTAATATATTATTGGTAATTTTTATATTGATTCCTGTTAAAATAGGACGGGATTCTTGATTTGAAGTTGCAAAAGCAGTTTGACGTATCATATTTTTAAATATTTTTTTACTAATCAAGATAGGTGTTTGACTTTCATTTAAATCTAAAGTTGGAAATTCATCTGCTCGGTTGCAATTTAAATGAAAAGAAGAATTGGGGGTTGTAATTAAAATTTTATTATCAATGACTTCTTCTATTGATACTATCGTATTTGGTAACTTTTTGATAATATCATAGATAAAGCGTCCTGATACCACAATCTCCCCTACTTTATCAATTTTTTCAATTTCATTACTTGGAATAAATGTTTTAATGGCGATCTCATTATCTGTACTCATTAAATGTAACCCTTCATGCTCGAGTTCAAATTTAATACAATTTAAAACAGGAATAATATTTTTACTAGATATTCCTTTAATTACATAATTTAAGTGTTCCATAAGGATTTCTTGTTTGATTTCTAATTTCATAATTCACTCCTCCTATTATTTATTTTAAATGATTATTTTTATTATGAAAGTGGAAAATGTGGAAAACATAATATTTTCATAGAAAGTAAAGAAAAACATAATTTTCTTTTTCTGGAAAATTAGTGAATAATTCTCCTTTTTCCACATTTATTTAATTTGTTCAATAATTTTTTGAATGGCAAGTTCTAATTCTGAATTACTTTTTAATTGATTTTTAATTTTATCTACAGAGTGCATCACAGTTGTATGATCTTTTCCACCAAATTCAATTCCAATTTTAGGAAGGGATTCTTCCAAAAAGGTTCTACATATATACATAGCTACTTGCCTTGGAACCGCAATTGCCGCTGATCTTCTTTTGCTTTTGATTTCTTCTACTGTAATATTGTAATGATTGGCTACTAATTGTTGAACTTGATCAATTTTATTTTTAGAAATGATACTCTTTACAAAATAATCTTTTAATGCTTCAATCGCTAAATCTAAAGAAATATCACTTCCATTCATCATTGTAGCATAGGCAACGACCCTAGTAATCGCCCCTTCTAATTTCCGAATGTCACTGGTACAATTACTTGCGATATATTCTTTTACTTCTTGTGGAAAAGGACTTGCAAGCATATGCCCTTCAATCTTATTGTCAATAATATTCATCCGTAAATTAAAGTCTGGTTGAAGAATATTAATGGTAAGTCCCCAGTTAAATCTTGTTCTTAATCTATCCTCTAACAACTTTAAATCATCAGGAGATCGATCAGAAGAAATAATAATTTGTTTATTGTTTCCATATAAGTCATTAAATGTATTAAAGAATTCCTGCTGTGTTTGATTGGCATTTCCCAAGTATTGGATATCATCGATAATTAAAACATCAATATTTCGATATTTTCGTTTAAAAATTTCCACATTATCAAAATTGTTGCCTTCTTTATTTTTTTTATTAATTCCAATAAAATCAGATACAAATTTTTCACTGGTTACATATAATACTGTTTTTTTACTATTTTTAATAATATAATTTCCAATCGCATGCATTAAATGTGTTTTTCCAAGTCCACTATTTCCATAGATAAATAAAGGATTATACATATAACCTGGATTTTCTGCAACTGCCAATGCTGTTGCCTGTGCAAATTTGTTACTCTCCCCTACAATAAAATTATCGAATGTATATAGAGAATTTAGATTGGTTTCAAAATTGGTATTTGCTGGAACCCCAATTTCATCGGTGTTAATTTCGACATTAAAAACAACCTCTTCTTTTGTAAAATACTCAAATTTAAAATTAGAACCAGAGATTTCAGAAAAAATATCTTGAATCATTTCATTGTAATTTTCTTTTAAATTTTTTTTATGAATATGCATAGGAACAATAACCTTGGCGGTATTATCTTGTAATTCATGTAATTCTGTTTCAGAAAACCAAGTTTCATATGCGATGGGAGAAAGTTCTTCTTTCATTTTGTCCAAAAACGCTTTCCAAAGTTTTTTGGTATCCAAATCCTACACCTCCATCCCTGATTTCACATCTATATTGTACCTTATATTAATAGAAAATAAAAGAAAAATTGACAAAAATTGTGGAAAAAACATAAATCACATCATTATCCACATATAAAAATCATATAATATCTAAAAAATTAATATTTATCCACGAAATTGTGGATAAATTTATAAACAATTAAGAAGTGTGTTTCTAAATAATGCACAAATCTGTGGATAAATCAAAAATACAAAAGGATTCCAGATGAAATTATGTGAATTATTGTGTGCAATCTGGAATAAGGTAGAAATGGAGAATGTGGAAAACGCTTATCAGAAAAAATGGTAAGAAAATATTTGACAAATCAATCAAATGTATATATAATGTTAAAAGCAATGCAAAATTTTAGCACAGGAGGTGTATATAGATGAAAAGAACTTATCAACCAAACAATCGTAAAAGAAGTAAAAAACAAGGTTTTTTAGCACGCATGAAAACAAATATTATCAATAATAGAAGAAGAAAAGGACGTAAAGTTTTATCACATTAATAATCAACCACTGCGAAATAACAGTGGTTTTTTATATAAGGAGTTTGCCCAAATGAAAAAAATAAATATTATCAAAGAAAATGAAATTTATAATCGAATGATTCAAACAATTAAACCATACAAATATAAAGATTACTTAATATATATAGAAAGAAATCATTCTTCAATGTATCAATTTGGTTTTTCAGTTGGAAAAAAAGTGGGAAATGCTGTCACGAGAAACAGAGTCAAACGACAGTTAAAAAGTATAATTGATAAAAAAAGCTATCAAAATCACTTTTATTGTATTATAATGGTAAGGAAGAGTATTTTAGAAAAAACATATAGGGAAATGGAAAGTGATTTACTATATGCTTTTTCTAAATTAAATATCATAAGGGAGAATCCAAATGAAAAAAAATAAAATTTTAAAAGGACTTATTATTTTGATTTTGGTATTTAGCTTTACTGGATGTACTAAATATTTAAAACAAGATGGAAAAACAGTACGAAATGAATCTACTGGTCAAAATTTAACCAAAAACATTCTTTGTCAACCAGAAGGAGAAACTTTAAAATTATATGAAGAATATAATGAAAAAGTGGATAAAGACAATCAAGTGAAATTGGAAAATTTACCAAAATGTCAAAATTTAAAAATAACAGAAGGAAAATATGAAGGAATATGGACTTCTATCTTTGTAAAACCACTCGCATGGTTCATTATCCAAATTGGTCGTTTGGTCAATAGTTATGGACTTGCTTTGATTTTAGCAACTATCATTATAAGAGGTGTAGTATGGCCATTTACGAAAAAAACAGCTTTACAATCTGAAAATTTAAAAAAGGCCCAACCAGAACTAAATAAAATTGAAACAAAATATAAAAATAGACAAGATCAAGAAGCAATGATGCAAAAATCTCAAGAGATGATGATGATATACAAAAAGTATAACATTAATCCTTTATCTGGTTGTCTGTTCTCATTTATACAAATTCCTCTTTTCTTTGCTTTCTATGAAGCAATTAGTCGAATTCCAGCAATTTTTGAAGAGACTTTTTTAGGATTTCAATTGGGAACCAGTCCAGCGATTGCCGCATTTCAACATGGAAAATATTATTATTTGATATTTATTGTCGTAATTGCTCTCGCAACTTATTATTCTTTCAAATTAAATAGTGGTGCTACTATGGGAAAAGACCAAGAAAAGCAAATGAAGACAATGACGAATGTCATGGTTGTTATCATGACCATTACAGCCTTTTCCATATCTTCTGGAATTGCCATTTACTGGGTAACTTCAAATATGTTTACAATCGTTCAAAATTTATTGGTAAAGCGAGGGAAAAACAATGCTTAATATAACAAAGTATGAGGCAAAAACCAAAGAAGAAGCTCTAGAAAAATGTCTAAATGAATGTAATTGTAAACAAGAAGATTTATTTTTAAGGTCAGAATACATTGAAGGTAAATTGTTTAAAGGCGCAAAATATGTAGTGTATGCTTTAAAAAAACAAGATATAATGGATTTTATTAAAAACTACATTCAGGAGTTTGCAAAATTAATAAATATAGAGATTCAATGTGAAATTTTATTACAAGGAGATACATATCAAGTGACCTTGGTATCAGATCAAAATGCGATTCTCATTGGAAAAGAAGGAAGAACTTTGAATTCTCTACAGTTACTGATCAAACAAGCAATAAAAAAGGAAACACAATTGAATTTAAAGTTAAATATTGATGCTTCTAATTATAAATTAAAAAAACTCAAAGGAATCGAAAAACAGATAAAAGAACTAGCCAAAGAAGTATTGGATAGTAAAATAGATGTTTCATTAGATCCAATGAATTCCTATGAAAGAAGGCTCATACATTCCATAATTGGTGAATATGAGCATTTGGAAACAGAAAGTATTGGCGAAGGAAAAGAAAGGCATATCATTATAAAATATGTAGAAGAGTAAAAAAACTCTTTTTTGCATATTATAAATTAGAAATAATCATTTGACTAGTAAAAGATTATTTTGTAAACTTATATAGGAAATGAGGAATCACTATATGTCATGTAATTATAAAGAAGAATACTATCAAATTGTTCGACAAATATTAAGTCATGACGAATTTCAAAAAAGGAAAACATATAAACACCATGGGGATATCACAGTTTATGAACATTCGTTAAAAGTATCAAAACTTGCTTACATAATCGCACGTAGATTACATAAGGACTATAAAAGTGCTGCGATTGGTGGATTACTTCATGATTTTTATGACAAGCCATGGCAAGAAGATACTGAAAAAAAGCCATTTTTTCAAAAACATGGATTTGTTCATGCCAAACAAGCAATGATCAATGCAAATAAATATTTCCCAGAATTAATGAATGAAAAAATAAACAATATTATTATAAGACATATGTTTCCATTAAATAAAATTCCACCAAAATATATAGAAAGTTGGATTGTATCATTTGCGGATAAATATGTTTCATTTGAAGTATTTTTACAACCAACAAAAATACCATTGTTATTTGGTTTTCATAAAAAGGCAAAAGGAGAGTAGTATGGAAGATACAATTGCAGCCATCGCAACTGCTTCTGGAGTAGGAGCAATATCTATTATAAGAGTCAGTGGTGAAGAAGCTGTATCAAAAATAAATGCAATATTTAAAGGAACTGATTTAGAAAAAGTAAAAACACATACCATTCATTATGGTCATATTATTGAAAATAATCAGCCCATCGATGAAGTATTAGTAAGTGTTATGAAAAAACCAAAAACTTTCACAATGGAAGATGTAGTCGAAATCAATTGTCATGGTGGATTGGCAACTACAAAAAAGGTGTTAGAAGTTATTTTAAAAAATGGTGTTCGATTAGCCGAACCAGGTGAATTTACAAAAAGAGCCTTTTTGAATGGTAGAATTGATTTATTAGAAGCAGAAAGTGTGATGGATGTAATATCTTCCAAAACAGAGAATATGCGAAAAATGGCGATGAATCAATTGACAGGAAAAGTATCTACTCTTATTCATAATTTAAGACAAAAAATCATAGAAGTTTTAGCACATATAGAAGTGAATATTGATTATCCAGAATATGAAGATATCGAAGAAATGACCATTGAAATGATGAAACCGAATATCCAAGAAGTGGAGCGGGAAATTCAAACAATATTAAAAGAAAGCGAAAATGGAAAACGCTTAAAAGAAGGAATTCAAACATCTATTATTGGAAGACCCAATGTAGGAAAAAGTAGTCTATTGAATACATTATTAGAAGAAGAAAAAGCAATTGTCACAGAAATTGAAGGAACTACAAGAGATACAGTTGAAGGAACGATTGCTATAGATGGAATTTTACTTCATGTAATCGATACCGCAGGTATTAGAGAAACAGAAGACATTGTTGAAAAAATTGGTGTAGAAAAAAGTAGAAAATTAATAGAAGATTCTGAACTTGTATTGTATGTAATCAACCAAAACCAATCTTTGAATCAAGAAGATATTGAAATTATCAATCAATTGAAATCTAAAAATCATATTTTAATTATAAATAAAATTGATTTGCCATCTGTCATTCAATTAAATGAAATAGAAAAAGATCATCCGATAGTATATATGAGTACTCTTCAAAATAAAGGGGTAGAAATGTTAAAAGAAAAAATCAAGGAAATATTTCACCTAAATGAATTAGAAAGTCAAGATTTTACTTATTTTACCAATGCAAGAAGTATCGCCATTCTAAAAAATGCTTTGGAAAGTATTCAAGAAATTAAAAAGGGAATTGAACAAAACCAACCAATTGATATGTTAGAAATTGATTTAAAAGAGGTATGGAATTTACTTGGTGAAATTATAGGCGAAACCTATCAGGATGAATTAGTTGATCAACTATTCAGTCAATTTTGCCTTGGGAAATAAATAAAAAACGAAATTATTCGTTTTTCAGGCTGTTGACAAATGTGTTCAATGGTCATTTCATAGGCAAATAAATTTGATACAATAAATATGCGAGTGATAATCTATTTTCAACAAATAAATTGTCATAACTCGCTTTTTATATGCAAAAATGGTAAAATAAAGATGTTGAGAATAGGAGTGAAGTAATATGGCAATGACAAAACAGGAATATAAAAAAGATTGTATAATATTAAGTACATAAGAATAATTAGTACCCACAGATTACTTGGTAAGAAAATTAGATAACTGTATCGATTTCAAATTTATAGAAGAATTAGTGAGTGGTTTATACAGTGAATCAGGAATCCCAAGCGTTCCCCCAGAGTACTATTTAAATTGATAATTATCCATATAATATTTGGAATAAACTCAATGAGAAAAACATGTGAAGAGTGTAAGGCAAATGTTGCGTATAGATAGTTTTTAGGATTATCCATATATGATGAAATACCCAACTATTCCACATGGAGTCAAAATAATATAAGAAGATATAAAGATAGTAATGTATTTAATCAAATATTTGATACGATATTAAATCAAGCAATAGAATATGGATTTGTAGATATGGAAACAGTATTTGGAGATGGACCACACCAAAAAGCCAATGCGAATAAAAATAAACACAAAGATGTAGAAGTAGAAATAGTGAAAAAGTGTATGAAGATGCTATGCTAAATAGGCAATGCTCGTTTGATATTAGTATGTGATTAATAAATATATAATAATTTAGGTTATAGATTTAGTTAGTGGTCGCAGTTCGACATATATTTCATTTCCTAATAGGTAGTTATGGATTTTGTGAATTTGGCACGTCTAATTTGACAAAATCACATATTTTTACTATAATTTATTTACCAATGGGGGTTGGTTATAAAGAAAAAAGATGTATTCAATCCCCTTCGGATTGTTTTTATTAATGTAAAAAAAAGGGATCTTATGAAAAGGAAAATGACAGAAAAAAGAATATATGAACTTTTAGGTGTAAATATTTTTAGAAAGTATGTTTTATTTGTTTGGGAAAAAATATGGAAGTTAATGCACTTAGAAAAATGTATAGGTTATAGAATTAATGATAAAACTATAGATGGACTTAAAGATTATAAATATCAATTAAAGTTATTTGCAATAAGTCACATTGTAGATTTAGGCATTCTAATTGTAACTGGCATTTTAACATCACAGGGAATTGTTTGGTGGATATTTAGTATAGGACTTAATGCATATTGTATAATGACTCAAAGATATACTCATATTAGAATTAACGAAATATTAGAAAAGCATAACAAAAGAAAGCAAAAAAATACAGATAATGATGAAGAAATAAATAGCAATGAAATGGTGTTAGGACAGGAAATTAAAATGCAATTCAAAATTACTGAACCTAAAACTGAATTGTCTATAGGAGAACAAAGAGAACAATTAGAACAACTAAAGGATTATGTTGTTTCATTAAGTATATCACCTACTGAATATGAACAAAATTCAGCTTCAAAGGAAAAATAGCTATAATTTATTTGAAAAAGTGTAATTTTACAAAGATTTTAAATTAATATGATTTAGGGTCTTTTTTTGGTTTGAAAAAGTGGTTTATGGAATTTTTAAATATTTTGAAAAGAGTATGGAGTTTTCTAAAGGGAACATCTTTTATTTCTCTAAAGTAGGCTATGTAGGAAAATTGAAGGAGGGATAATGAATAGAAAAATACATAGTGAAATATTCATGTGAAGGTTATTTTGATGATTAATAACTGCGTTTGAAGAACAACAAAGTGAATTGCCTATAACAATGTGTATTATTGATTTTATGGAAAAATTAAGAGAAAAAATATCGTCTATGCTTTAGGCGATATTTTCAATAGTGAATTTATTGATGAAATGCAAAAAGAAGCCGATAGATTTATAGGAAGATAATATATAGTAAAGGTGATAGTAGAAATGAGGACAAAAATATTTGCTTATGGGAGAGTGTCATCATCTCAACAAAATGAAGAAAGACAAATAAATTATTTTAAAGATATGAATATTAATGATAGAGATATTTATATAGATATACTAAATTATGGAAAGAAAAATATCTATTAAGAAAAGAGACAATTAGTATTTGGAGACTGTAAAGAAAAACATGGATTAAGATTTACAAGAGTTCGTGGCTTACTGAAAAATGAGCAAAAACCCACAATGATTGTTGCATGTCACAATTTAGAGAAAATAGCAAATTGGAGATGGAAGATATCTCCAAATACAAGCTCAATCCCACTTATTAAAAAATTGTCTGTTTTATAAAAATGATTACTAAAAAAGCAGTATATTCATTTTGAATATACCACTTTGTCAACAGTCTGAAACGAAATTATTCGTTTTTCTTTTTTATATAGTTTTTACTATTTTCGTAGTAACTTCCATTTTCATTTTTTAACATGTGACGATAACTCTCTTGGTATAATTTTTGATCTTCTAAAGAAAGATTATCAAAATTATATGCGAATCGATTATGGAAATCACTATGATATCCCCAATAGTAAGAAGGAAGTTCGTAGATTTCATAGGTTCCATCTATCCCTTCTTGAATATAGAAATCAATTTTTTGATGTTCCAGTGGAGAAGTTAAATCTCTTACATATAGAATATTAAGTTCCAATGAATTTATCATAGATTTTAACATAAGTACACCTCTTAATACAATGTATGAGATTATATTCAAAAAGAAATATTAACTTGAGAAATGAAGTATATTTTGCTATAATCAGAACAAAAGGAGTGTTTCTATGATAAAATTTGAACTTAACCGAATACACTTGCCGAAGATAGATAATTTGCTTATCAATAAACAATATTCAAAACTTGATATGGTAATTTTAAAAATATACTTATTTCAAATGAAAAGATTAAATGATAAAAAAAGAGGTGCTTTATATGCAATATGACATAATTGTAGTAGGTGGAGGACACGCTGGATGTGAAGCATGTTTGGCTTCTGCTCGAATGGGAAATAATACATTATTGGTTACGGGAAATATAAAGAATATAGCTGATATGCCCTGTAATCCATCCATTGGAGGAAGTGCCAAAGGAATTGTGGTAAGAGAAATTGATGCTCTAGGTGGTGAAATGGGAAAAAATGCAGATAAATCCCAAATTCAAATTAAAATGTTGAATTATAAAAAAGGTCCTGCTATTCAAGCTTTAAGAGCTCAAGCTGATAAAATTACTTATCCACAAGAAATGTGGAAAACGATGTGTAATACAGAAAAATTAACCATAAAAGAAGGTATGGTAGAGGGTTTACTTGTGGAAAATGGTAAAATTATGGGGATAATTCTAGAAGATGGAACACAAATCAAAGCGCAAGCTGTTATTCTTACAACAGGAACCTACATGAAAGCAGATATTTTAGTTGGCGATAAGAGACATCGAGAAGGACCTCATGGGGAAAAACCTTGTAATTACCTTAGCGAAAATTTAGAACAATTAGGTTTTCAAATGAAAAGATTAAAAACAGGAACTCCACAAAGAATTGATAAAAACTCGATTGATTTTAGTAAAACTAAAGTAGAATATGGAGATGCTGTATACCATACCTTTAGTTTTGATCATCATCCAACTTATCAAATAGAGAATCAAGTTCCTTGTCATTTAATCTATACCAACGAAAAAACACATCAAATTATAAGAGATAATTTAAGCAAATCGAGTATGTATGGTGGATTGGATGATATCAAAGGAATTGGTCCTAGATATTGTCCATCTATTGAGGACAAAGTAGTTCGTTTTCATGAGAAAGAACGACATCAATTATTTTTAGAGCCAGAGAGTTTATATTATGATGATATTTATATTCAAGGCTTTTCAACAAGTATGCCACATGATATTCAAGAACAAATGGTACATAGTTTAGAAGGATTGGAACATGCAAAAATATTGAAATATGCTTATGCAATTGAATACGATGCCATATATCCTACACAATTAAAACAAACATTAGAAACCAAATTAGTTGAAAATTTATATACGGCAGGACAAATCAATGGAACCAGTGGATATGAGGAAGCCGCTTGTCAAGGATTGATTGCAGGAATCAATGCTTCTTTAAAAATCAAAGGAAAAGAACCACTTATTTTAAAAAGAGATGATGCTTATATTGGTGTTTTAATTGATGATTTGGTTACAAAAGGGATAAGAGATCCTTATAGATTATTGACGTCAAGAGCTGAATATCGTTTATTATTGAGACATGATAATGCTGATTTGAGATTAAGAGAATATGGATACCAAGTTGGTCTCATTTCAGAAGAACAACACAATCGATTGATTGAGAAAAAACAAAAAATTGAAGAATTAAAACAATATTTGCAAGAACATAAAATTATACCCACAATAGAAACCAATCAATATTTATCTTCTATTCCAACTGCTAATATTCAAGATGGGATTTCTTTATATCAATTATTAAAAAGACCAGAAATTACAATGGAACATCTGGAACATTTTTATGAAATCCCATATCAGGATGATATCAAAAACCAGGTTTCTATTTTTATAAAATATGAAGGATATATTACAAAAGCTCAAAAAGAGGCAGAAAAAATGAAACGATTAGAAGATAAAAAAATTCCAGAAAATATTGATTATGATAACATTCCAAATATCGCATCTGAAGCACGGCAAAAATTAAAAGAAGTGAATCCAACATCGATTGGACAAGCCATTCGTATTAGTGGTGTCAATCCATCGGATATTTCTATATTAATGGTATATTTGAAAAAGGAGAATCATCATGTCAATAGAGAAATTTAAAGCGGAATTAAATCAGTTAGGAATTTCATATACAGATCATCAATTATTCCAACTAGAACAATATTATCAATTACTGTTGGAATGGAATCAAAAAATGAATTTAACTGCAATTATTCAAAAAGAAGAAGTATATTTAAAGCATTTTTATGATAGCCTAACCTTAACAAAAATCATCAATTTGAATGAACAAGAAACATTATGTGATATTGGAACAGGGGCAGGGTTTCCAGGAATCGTACTAAAAATATTTTTTCCTCACTTAAAAATGACATTAGTCGATTCTCTTCAAAAACGTACCATATTTTTAAAAAATACGATTGATGTTCTTCAATTAAAAAATGTAGAAGTTTGTAATGCTCGAGCTGAAGAGTATGCATTAAAAAATAGAGAAAAATTTGATGTTGTAACTGCACGTGCTGTAGCGCATTTAAGGATTTTATTAGAGTATGGAATTCCCATGGTAAATACTGATAAATATTTTATTGCAATGAAGGGAAATATCAACAATGAGTTAAAGGAAAGTGAGACAACAATCTTGAAGTTAGGGTGTGAAAAACAAGATATATTGTCATTTTCCCTTCCAATGGATGCTGGAAATCGCACATTAATATTATTTCGTAAAAAGGAAAAAACAAACTTATTATTTCCTAGGAAATATAATGAAATGAAGAAAAAGAGTTTATAAAGCTCTTTTTTGTTATATTTCCCAAAAAAAGATTGCTATATTTCCCAAAATATAGTATTATATAATAGATAGAATAAGGAAGGGGTATCGTAATATGGAAATGGGAAAAGAGGTTCTTATTTTAAACTTGGATGATGTCTTACCAAACCGTTTTCAACCAAGAATTAAATTCAATGAACAAAATATATTAGAATTAGCAGATTCTATTAGAGAACACGGTGTGATTCAACCAATCGTTGTTCGGAAAATTGCAGATAAATATGAAATTATTGCAGGGGAACGTAGATATAAGGCAAGTATTTTAGCAGGAAAAACAACTATTCCAGCAATTGTAACCAATTTAGATGATAGAAATAGTGCGGAGATTGCTTTAATTGAGAATGTTCAAAGACAGGATTTAACACCAATAGAAGAAGCGATTTCATACAAAAAAATATTAGATATGGGATATATTAATCAAGCCTCATTAGCAGAAAAGTTGGGAAAAACACAGTCTACGATTGCCAATAAATTAAGATTGTTAAATTTAGCGGATGAAGTACAAGAAGCATTATTGGAAGAAAAAATTTCAGAAAGACATGCACGTTCTTTACTAAAATTGAATAAAGAAGGTCAATTAAAAATGTTAGATCGTATCATGAATGAGCGTATGACTGTAAGAAAAACGGATGAAGAAATCATGAAAATACTCAATGGTACAAATACAGATGATGATACATCAACTACACTTAAAATAGAGCCACAAGGAGCAGTAGTGCAACCAGCTAAAGAAGAACAATCAGTATCCAATCCTGTAACAGTGGATTACAATGTATCATCTTCACCAAAATTGGAGGATGTTATCATTCAGAACCCAGTCGAAACATCTAACGCAATGGAAGAAAAAAATAATACCATTCATCCAGGATTTATGGATATAGATAAGATTGAGTCACAGGCCCAAGATATTTTTCAATCAATAGATTTGAAGCAGCCAAAGGAAGACCCAATCTTGGAAGTGAAGCCTGAAGAGTTAGAAATCAATTCAGAACCAATTGCACCAATGACACAACCATCAGTAAATGAGGAGGTAAATCCAATCGTAGAAATAGAAGAACCAAAACCAATGGTTGGTAGATTTTTTAATATGATAAATATGAATCCACAAAGTAAAGCAAATCCAGATTATGTCAGTGATTTAGAAGAGAAAGAAGTTAATATGGATTTTAATAAGCCTATGGATAATCCACAGCCTGATTTTCAGTTTTCACCTTTTACAGCACCAGAACCAGTTGTGCAACCAGAAGAAAAGATATCGTCTGTTGAAACCAAAAAGGAAGATTTAAATGCCAATCAATTCATTGCTCAACCAAATTTTGGAAATCCAAATGCAATGAATGTCCCTATCAATTCTTCTATAGAGAATGAAGGGGATATGTTACAGACAATTAATCCGTATACATTAACAGATGACTCTGAATTTACAGAACCTGTTCATTCACAAGTAGAAATGCCAAATCCAAATCAAAATATATTAAATAATAACATGAATCATGAGATTCAACCATTAATGGTAAACGATGCAGAAACTGTAACACCAAATGTAGATATGAAAACAGTAATCAATACCATCCGAGATTGTGTAAGTAAGGTAGAATCATATGGGTATATTGTGGATGAAGAAGAAATGGATCTAGAAGATACTTACCAAGTAACGATTACAATTAACAAACAATAGGCAAGTCAAACTTGTCTATTTTTCTTCACAAAAAATTATCATTAAGATAAAAAATTTATTGAGAAAGAATGATATTATAAAAGTAAGTTGTGATATAATAACATAAAAATTAGGAGGTATTAAATTGAATAAAAAAATAGATGAGATTGAAAATAAAGAACCCTTTTTTAATAAACAAGAAAAATATGAATATGAAAATAATTGGTTAAAAAAATTAAGAAAATATTCTAGTATAGCTTTATATGGAATAGGAGAGAGTGCTTCTTATGCTTTAAATTATTTGAAAGACAATCACATCAAAGTTGATTATATATTTGATGACGATCCTCAAAAAAATAATAGTTATAGCGAAGGAGTATTAGTAACTTTACCTAAATACGAGCCGAATATAGCAATTGTTGTCACTTGCTCCTATTATAACGAAATTAGAGAACATCTTCTTTTACATGATAATGAAATTGATCAAAGATTATTTATGCTTGATGGATATTTTAGAAATGATTATAATTTTGATGCTGTAAAAGAAAAAGACAAAGAAAAAATATTTTATGTATATCAAACATTAGCAGATGATAAGTCTAAAGAAGTCTTTGAAAAAGTTTTAAAGTACCGATATATAAGAGATAAATCTATTTTAAATGATATTGTTGAGCCTGAAAAAAATAGATATTTTGATCAAGTAGTTTTGGATAGATTAAAACCAGGTGTTGTTATTGACGCAGGTGCATGTAATGGTATGTATATTAAAATGATGGAAAATTATAGTGATGTTCAAAATTACTATTTTTACCTTTTTGAGCCGAATATAAAATTAGTAAATAAAATAGAAAAAAATTTAGTGAATTATAAAAATAAAAAAATATTTAATTGTGCTTTATGTGACATTGATAGTCAAATGAAATTTGTTTCGATGCCAACTGCAACAAGTCATATTTTAGACTCTAAATATTCAGCATATAAAAATAACTCTAATGAAATAAATAATGTAAGTACATATAAATTAGATAGTATTATAAAAAATGAGAAAGTAACTTTGATAAAAGTTGATATTGAGGGTTCAGAACAGGCCTTTATAAAAGGTGCTAAAAATACAATCATAAAGAATAAACCGATTTTATTGTTGAGTGCATATCATAAAGCAAGCGATTTATCGGAATTATTGTATTATGTAGATAGTTTGAACCTAGGTTATAAATTTTATATGCGTCATTATTCTTTATCAGTAGCTAAAACAATATTATACTGTGTGATGGATGAGGAGGAACTATGAAAGTATTAGTCACAGGAGGTGCTGGATTTATAGGCAGTAATTTTTTGACTTATATGGTAAAAAATATCCTAATTCTGAATGGGTATGTTTAGATGCTTTGACTTGTGTTGGTGATTTGAAATATCTAGATTCTATCATAAATCTAAATAATTTTAAACTTATTTTGGGAAATATTTTTGCAAAATATAATGCTCAACATTTCCATTTTTAAGGAGGAAACACCTTTAAACCATCCTATATGCTGTAATTAGGGCTTCTGCTGATATGCTAGTATGGATCAGCAATTCGTGATTGGATATATGTTCAAGATCATGTAAAGGAATTCATTTTGATACATGATAACATATGATTACTGCGCATTTATAAATAAAAAACAATCGAACATAATATCTCATGATGATGCCATTCAAAAAATACTGAAATTCAAATAGTAGTTAACTTGTTTTTATTAGCTAAAAATGATAAGATTATGTAGTAAATTTTGCTATTTAATTATGTTTAGTGTTATTTAGTCCAAAAAATGAAATTTGTGACTTTCCTTCGCGCATTAACAAAAGTGCCTTATTAACCATATTTTTATGCAATAATTTTTTAACTATTATGCTCAAAATAGAATAATAGTAATTCTTTAAAAAAATCACAAAGTGATATCAAATGGGAGTGAAATCTATGTTCAAATTAGTCTCAAAATATGAACCAAGTGGAGACCAACCAAAAGCCATTGAAAAGTTAGTGTTGGATATACAAAAAGGGGAAAAGTATCAAGTATTACTGGGAGCAACGGGAACTGGAAAAACTTTTACCATTGCGAATGTAATCAAAGAAGTAAATAAACCAACCCTCGTTTTAGCGCACAATAAAACACTTGCAGGACAATTATATTCTGAATTAAAAGAATTATTTCCTGAAAATCATGTAGAATATTTTATTTCTTATTACGATTATTATCAACCAGAAGCTTATGTTGCAAAAACAGATACTTATATAGAAAAAGATGCTTCCATCAATGATGAAATAGATGAATTAAGACATGCTGCAACTTCAGCTTTAATTACACACGATGATGTGATTGTCGTTGCCTCTGTTTCTTGCATATATGGAATAGGAGAAATTGATGATTACAAGGACAAAATGTTGACACTAAATGTAGGGGATCAAATCGAACGTGATGAAGTTATGTTGAAATTAGTCAATATGTTTTATGAACGAAATAATTTAGAACTCAAAAGAGGTACATTTCGTGTAAGAGGCGATGTATTAGAAATTATGCCAGTCAATCAACATGGTAAAGGAATTCGAATTGAATTTTTTGGTGATGAAATTGATAAAATATATGAATATGATACCTTAACAGGTACTATTACATCCAATAAAAAATCTATTAGTTTATTTGCTGCAAGTCATTTTGTGACGAGTGAAGAAAAAATTAAAAAAGCAGTAGAAAATATTCGAATGGAATTAAAAGATAGATTACAATATTTGAAAGAAAACAACAAGCTATTAGAATATCAACGTTTGATGGAACGTACCAATTATGATTTAGAAATGTTGTCTGAAACAGGTACTTGTAGAGGAGTAGAAAACTATTCAAGACACTTGGCACTCAAAGAAGCAGGAGCAACCCCAACTACTCTTATTGATTTCTTTCCAAAAGATTTTCTTCTGATTGTAGATGAATCTCATGTGACATTGCCCCAAGTAAGAGGAATGTATAATGGAGATCAAGCAAGAAAACAAGTCCTCGTCGATTTTGGGTTCCGTCTTCCAAGTGCGAAGGACAATCGACCCTTGACCTTTGAAGAATTTGAAAAAAAAATCAATCAAATTATTTGCGTATCTGCTACACCAGGTGATTACGAGCTTGAAAAAGCAGAAAATCATATCGCAGAACAAATCATACGTCCAACAGGATTACTGGATCCAACCATTGAAGTAAGACCGACAAATGGTCAAATGGATAATTTATTGGAAGAAATTCATAAAAGAATCGAGAATCAGGAAAGAGTATTAATTACAACACTAACCATTCGTATGGCAGAAGAGTTGACCACTTATTTAAAAAAATTGGACATTAAAGTTGCCTATTTACATAGTGAAATCAAATCACTAGAACGAATGCGCATCATAAGAGATTTACGATTAGGAAAATATGATGTCCTTGTTGGTATCAACTTGTTAAGAGAAGGATTAGACATTCCAGAAGTCAGTTTGATTGCTATCATGGATGCAGATAAACAAGGGTTCTTAAGAAGTGATCGAAGTTTAATTCAAACAATAGGTAGAGCAGCTAGAAATGCCAATGGACATGTCATTATGTATGCTGATAAAATAAGTGATGCGATGGAAAAAGCCATCAAAGAAACAGAACGTAGAAGAACCATTCAAATGGAATATAATAAAAAACATAACATTATTCCAAAAACAATTATGAAAGAAATTAGAGATTTGATTTCAAATAATAAAGAAGTAGAAGAAAAAGTTCCTAATAAAATGAGTCAACAAGAAAAGAGAAACTTAATGGAACAAATTGAACATGAAATGAAAGAAGCTGCTTTGAATCTTGAATTTGAACGAGCAACAGAATTACGTGATATTTTATTTGAATTAAAAGAAGAAAATGGTAAAATAAAGTAAAAGGAGGCTACTATGAAAAAAATTATAATTGAAGAGAATCATAAAAAAAACAAATATGGAAAATATAGTAAGTTTTTTGAATGGATTTTATATATGGTTGGATATGCTCTTATTTTAATCACAGTATCCATATTATTCCCCAAAACCATCCAAATTGATAATAGTGGTTTTGGAATTTGGGCTTTGATTGCATCCATTTTAATGAATCTTTTAAATCGGACTATAAAACCTGTACTAATTTTACTTACACTTCCCTTAACAGCAGTGACTTTAGGTATTTTTTATCCATTCATTAATGTATTCATTTTATATATTGTAGATGTAATATTAGGAAGTCATTTTACCATTGGTGGGATTTTAATGACTTGTTTGGTTGCCATTTTAATTTCCCTTATGAATGTCGCAATGGATCACTTGGTTATTCAACCAATTTTAAGAAAGGAGTAATTTATGAATCCCATTATGATCGATTTTGGTTTCATTCAAATTTATTGGTATTCCTTTTTTCTATTAATTGCGTTTCTTATTGGATGTTTTTTGGCACTGAAAAAAGCGAAAAAAAGAAAGATAGAAGAAGAATTTATGGTGAATCTTTTCTTTTATACCATTCCCATTGCCTTTTTAGGAGCTAGAATTTATTATGTTATTTTCAATTGGAATTACTATAGTGTAAATATAGGGGACATCTTTAAAATATGGGAAGGAGGCCTTGCCATTCATGGTGGGGTAATAGCTGGATTTCTTTTTCTCATATTTTACTGTAAAAAACATAATGTTTCTCTCTTTCAAATAACAGATATATTGGTTATTAGTCTAATTTTAGGACAAGCCATCGGTAGATGGGGTAATTTTTTTAATGGGGAAGCACATGGTGCAGTAACCACCCTAGCGCATTTACAGAGTTTACATTTACCAAATTTTATTATAAATGGGATGTATATTGATCATAATTATTATATCCCTACCTTTTTATATGAATCGATATGGAATTTACTAGGATTTTTCATGTTATATATATTTTATCATTCCCAAAAATACTTTACAGGTAAAACAACAGGTTTATATTTAATATGGTATGGAATTGGAAGATTTATAATAGAAGGAATGCGGACAGATAGTTTAATGTTAGGAAATATTCGCATAGCCCAACTAGTTTCTATCATAACATTAATCATAGGTATCATTTTAATCGTTTATCAAAAAATTCAAAATGGATATCAAAAGGGGGATGAAAATGAAACAGACATATGATTGCGTAGTCATTGGCGCTGGGGTGGCAGGTATGACAGCTGCTATTTATTTGAAACGTGCCAATGTCAATGTATTGTTATTAGAAAGTAGTGTTCCAGGAGGACAAATCAATCGATCTGCGAGAGTAGAAAACTATCCAGGTTTTTTAGAAATTGATGGTCCAACATTGGCAATGAAAATATATGAACAAATCCAAAATTTAAAAATAGAATATCGCTATGGAGAAGTAATCGATATTATTGATAAAAAAAATCAGAAAATTGTTAAAACAGAAAAAGAAGAAATAGAATGCAAAGGAATTATTATCGCAACAGGCCGAGTTCCAAAAGAACTAGGATTAGAACAAGAAACCGAATTAGTAGGACATGGAATTAGTTGGTGTGCTGTTTGTGATGGACCATTTTTTAGAGGAAAAGATGTATGTGTAGTTGGTGGTGGAAATAGTGCATTTGAAGAAAGTTTATATTTATCAGAAATTTGTAACAATGTAACTATCATTAATCGAAGTGAAAAATTAAGAGCAGATTCTATATTAGTAGAAGAAGTAAAAACAAAGAAAAATATTGATATTTTATATAATAGTGTCGTAAATACAATTAATGAAACAGATGGATATCTATCCTCTATATTAATAGAACAAGAAGGAAAAATCAAAGAGGTTATATGTGATGGATTATTTATCTATATTGGTTCTAAACCAAATACTCATTTTGCTAGAAATGCCAATATTCAAATGAAAAATGATTACATCATAACAGACTCTAATATGCGTACAAACATAAAAGGAATTTATGCATGTGGGGATGTCATATATAAAGATGTATATCAAATCTCAACTGCGGTTGGAGAAGGAGCAACTGCTGCAATGAGTTTTAAAAAAGATGCAGAATCATAAAATAAATTATAGATAAGGTGGTAAATATGCATCATAATGTTGTAGTATTAGGTGGTGGAACAGGAATGTCCACTTTACTAAAAGGATTGAAACAATTTCCAATTGATATAACAGCAATTGTTTCTGTGTGTGATGATGGCAAAAGTACAGGAAGATTAAGAAAAGAGTTTGATATCATTGCTGTAGGAGATTTACGTAGAGTATTGATTTCTTTAGCAGAAACGGAGCCATTGGTAGAGCAAGTATTAAATTATCGATTTGAAACAACGAGTGATTTGAATGGCCATACAGTCGGTAATTTATTATTAACAGCAATGTCTAATATTACAGGAAACGTATCTGCTGGAATGGAATCCTTCTCTAAATTGTTGAATCTAAAGGGGAGAGTACTCCCATTAACTGAAGATAAAGTAACATTAATTGGTCTTATGGAAGATGGATCAAAAGTGATAGGAGAACATAATATTACAGAAAGTAATCTAAAGATAGAATCGATTACATATGAAAAAGAAGCAGTTGCAACCAAAGAAGTCATCCATGCAATAGAAAGCTCCAGTTTGATTATTTTAAGTATGGGTAGTCTATACACCAGTATTCTTCCCAATTTAATATGTAAAGGAATTGTAGAAGCAATGGAAAAGAGTAATGCTAAAATTATGTATATTTGTAATATGATGACACAACCAGGCGAAACAGATCATTATAAGGTAAGTGATCATGTTAAAGTATTAAATCAATATTTAGGAAAACGAAAAGTCGATGTTGTTTTAGCAAATAATCAAAAAATAGACGATCACATTAAAAAAAGATATGAAACATTAGAACAAAAAGATCAAGTCATACTAGATAATAAGGAATTACAAAAAATGGACCTTGAGGTTATTCAAAATCAATATGTTACAATAGAAAATAATATTATAAGGCATAATACCAATCAATTATCCGTGGATGTTTTTTCTTATTTAATTAGATAGAAGGTGAATTATGTCATTTACAAGTATTGTTAAAAATGAAGTAAGTAAATTGCAAACAATAGAATCCGAAAATATAACAGAATTATCTGCAATTATAAGAAACATTGGTACAGTAAATGATGCCATTCAGATTTCAACTGAAAATGCATCGGTTGCAAGAAGAATTTATTCGTTATTAAAAGATAGCTATCATATTCAACCTAGTGTGATCGTAAGACGTGGGTATAATTTTAACAAAAATTATATTTATATTTTAGTGATCAAATATAAAGTTACCTCTATTTTAGAAGATTTGTCATACCAATTATCAAGTGAATCTAATATTCCAAAAGAATATATATATAGTGATGAAAATTTAATACAATCATATTTAAGAGGTCTTTTTTTAAGTACAGGAAGTATTAATGACCCTAAAAAATCACGATACCATTTAGAATTTTTAGTAGATAATATGGAATATGCAAAATTTATTTCAAAATTATTAAATAATTTTGAATTGAATAGTAAAGTCCTAAAAAGGGATAATAAATATATGGTTTATATGAAAGAAGCAGAAAAAATAGGAGATTTTCTGCGGATTATGAGAGCCAATAATGCTTTATTCTATTATGAAGATATTCGTATTTATAGAGATCATAAAAATATGACCAATCGGCTTAATAATTGTGAACAAGCCAATGTTGATAAAATCATTGAAACAGCAACAGCGCAAATAAAGGATATTGAAGCAATAGAAAAAATGGAATTGTTAAGTCTTTTAGACGAAAAAACCAAGGAAGCTGCAATTTACCGTAAAAAATATCCAGAGGCATCGTTAGCTGAATTAAGTGAAATCATCAGTATGGAAACAGGAAACTCGATTACCAAATCAGGCCTACATCATCGATTAAAAAAAATAAATGAATTGGCAATGAAATTAAAACGATAAAAAATATTTGTCATATATAATGTAAAGTATTGTCAAATCTCTTTTCATACCATAAAATTTTTGCTATAGTATAGTTAGAAGGTGGTGAAATAATGGATATAGAAAGAGATATGGAACTAAAAAAATTATTAGAGAGTATTTTTATTAAAAATTCCGATGTAAATTTATCGCAGCCAAATGTAATTGCCGCAGTGATTACAGCCGCATCCAATATGGCTTCCGTATCTGATATTACTAATTCTTCTGAAACTTTAATGAGTGATATCGTAAGGACTGAAGGATTAGAGTTGTATGGAAAAACAGATGATGAAATGGTAAATAGACTCATTGGAATGGGACCACAGTATGTAAAACCTGTAATTGGATATAGTGTAGATTTTATGGATTGGAATAGTGCAAGATTAAATTATGAAAATCAAAAAGCAGAGTATGATCAATTATATACAGGAATGATGGAACGATATAAGAGTCATGAAGTGGAAAAAGGAAGAAATCTATAGTTGATAAAAATTTATCACTTGTTATTTGTAAATGGAGGCAATGCCTCCTTTTTTTGTTTAAAATGATCACTAAAAAAGCAGTAGATTCATTTTGAATATACCACTTTGTCAACAATCTGGAATCCCAACTATAGTTGAGATTTTTTTTGAATACTTTGAATTGGGATAATATGTCCATCACAATTGGCACATTGAAATAATGGTGAATTTTTTTGATTATGTGTATAGATTTCATTGGCTTTTGTCAACAATTCTAGTAATTCATATGGAATATCAGTCTCATAAGAACATTTATTACATTTATATTTTACATATTTTAGTTTTTCCTCCATTTGTGTAGAATCATCGATACAAAATTTATACATATCGACACCTAATACAGAGGCAATTCTCCATAACGCTCCAAGCGAAAAAGTTTGATGCTTCTTTTTACTTTCAATACTAGCAATAAATGACAGCGAATAATCGATTTGTTCCGCCAATTCACTTTGTGTCAAATGTTTCTCTTTTCTATATTTTTTTACATTCCGACCAATTACATTATAAATATAATTTTCATCATCTTTTTTAAATTCCATTTTATCACCACTATAATTATTATCCTATAGAATATCAGGAAATTTATTTTAGTATTAGTACACAAAAATGAAAAAATATAATTAAACATGTAAAAATAATACATAAATAAAATAAAAGTATGTTATAATAAAGCAAGAATAGAAGTATTCTACAATTAAATTGTATATATAGTATATATTATAAAACGAGGTGATGAAAACAAATAATATAACTGATATAAAAATTGTGTAATACCAATATTCGTAAAATATTATATGGAGGTAAAATATGGGATTTATTAAAGCATTCGCAGGGGCAATCGGTGGAACTTTTGCGGATCAATGGAAAGATTTTTATGGACCTAAACCAAATGTTTCAGGAACAGCTGCCTTATTTCAAGCAGTACCACAAGGAACAAATGCTGGTCGTGGTGAAAATACCAAAGGTTCAGAAAATATAATCACCAATGGAAGTAAAATAATTGTGCCAGAGGGAACAGCGCTTATTACAATTCAAGATGGTGCGATTACTGGATTGATTGCAGAACCAGGAGGTTTTGAATTTAGAAGTGATGATCCAAATTCAAGATCGATGTTTAGTGGGGATGGGATTTTAGCATCAACTATTAAAACATCATGGGACCGCTTTAAATTTGGTGGACAACCAGGAGGTCAACAACTTGCATTTTATGTAAACTTAAAAGAAATTCCAAACAACCGGTTTGGAACACAATCTGAAATATATTGGGATGATGCCTATTTTGGAACACAAGTAGGAGCTGTAACAAGAGGAACTTATACTCTAAAAATAACAGATCCACTTTTATTCATCAAAAATTTTGTTCCAGCAAAATATTTACAACCAGGAGCACCTGTGTTTGATTTTGCTGATATGGATAATGATGCTGGAGCACAACTTTTCAATGAGGTTGTAAGTACATTATCTGCTGCCTTTTCAAATTATACAAATGATCCTAGTAAAGGAAACCGTATTTCTAAAATTCAAGCAGATCAAATTGGTTTTGCTCAAGCATTATCACAAGCAGTGGAAGAAGCATATCAATGGAAAAGTGACAGAGGTCTAGAAATTATAAAAACCGCTATTTTGGCAATTGAATATGACGAAGATACCAAAGTCCTTATGAAAGATGTGAAAAAAGCTGATGCCTTATCTGGTGCGAGAGGAAATAGCTTTATGCAACAATCTGTTGCAAGAGGAATGCAAGCAGCTGGCGAAAATGGCGGTGGCTCTGGTATGGCTTTCATGGGAATGGGTATGAATGCTTCTGGAAATATGATGGGTGCAATGCAACAACCAAATGCGGGAAATAGTTATCAACCAAACTTTGGACAAGCATCTCAACAAACACCAGAAGAGCAACCTGTCAGCCAACAGTCTGATAAAGAAGATTCCTATGCAAAATTGGCAGAAGCCAAAAAATTATTAGATGCAGGTATAATTACACAAGAAGACTTTGATGCACTCAAATCCAAATTGCTGGGGTTGTAGTATCATGGAAGAAAACAACATGTTATCTAAAACAACTAGAGTAGTTCAAACGGATGTGGAATCAAAAGATGGTCAAGATAAATGCCCAAAATGTGGGGCAACAGATATTTCGCTAAATTCAAACAATGGCCTTTTAAGATGTAATTATTGTAGACATGAATTTTCTCCTAACAAACTAACTGGAATGGCAACAGATATTAGTCAGTTACATGGACAAGTGATTGGTTCTGGTGCCCAAAATATTGTTGCGTCTAGCAATGATGTGGTGACCTTTAAGTGTAGTAGTTGTGGTGCAGAAGTTGTGATTGATACTGCTTCTTCTTCGCAAGCAAAGTGCCACTGGTGTAGAAATATATTGTCTGTCAACCAACAAATTCCTAATGGTAGTATTCCAGATGCAGTATTACCTTTTCAAATTACCAAAGATGCTGCGAAGATTCAAATTGCAAATTTTGTCGGAAAACGTAAATTTTTTGCCCATCCTAAATTTAAACAAGAATTTACAACTGAAAATATAATGGGAGTATATTTTCCCTATATGGTTGTAGATATCAATGCCCATGCAAAATTTTATGGAAAAGGTGAGCATTTAGTAAGAGAATATACACGTGGTACTGGAGAGCGTGCAAAAACCTATTATGATGCGGATTTATATGAAGTAGGACGTGAATTTGATATTGCCATTTATGGGTTAACCATTGAATCCAATTCTGAACGATTGAAAAATTCTTCAAACCAAACAAACAATATTATCAATGCTATTATGCCATTTGATATTGAAAATTGTGTCAGATATAATGCCAATTATTTAAAAGGATATACTTCTGAAAGACGTGATACTAATATTGATGAATTAAAAGAAACTGTTAGTATACAATCAAAAGATATTGCACGAATATCTACCAATAATACTTTAAAGGAATATGATCGTGGAGTTGCTTGGCAACAAGAACAATTTGAAATAAAAGGTGAGCAATGGAAAGCGGCATATTTACCAGTATGGTTATATAGTTATCAACAAGTAAGTGGTAATAAAAAAGTATTACATTATGTTGCAGTAAATGCTAGGACCAAGGAAACAATGGGAAGTATTCCAATTCATATGCCAAAATTAGTTATGATTTCTTTTTTAGTAGAATTGATAGGATTAATTACAGTATTATACGTAGATTTCGAATACGACTGGATCTTTTTGTTATCAGGTATCATTTATTTTATATTGATGTATAGTAAATATCGTAATGTGAATGCAAGACATACTTATGAAAAAGATACAGAAGTAAAAATGGAGAATTTACAGAAAATAGATCAGTTATTAAAACATAAAACAGGATTATCAGATTCTAGTATGAATGGTGCTAATAATACAAATGTGAATGGACAAAATGCTAGAAATTTTATTGCAAAAAGAATGTAAATATGGTACAATATAGTTGCATTAAAATGTAATTATAAAACATTTTATGATTTATGTGGTGGGAGGTGAAATAAGTGAAAAAAGTAATAGTGGCTGTTATTTGCGGAATTTTATTAGTTGGAATGACTGGTTGTGGTTCTAGCGCTAAAGAAGAATTGAAATGTACCATGAAAAATGGAAATAGTACTGAAACTATTATTGGAACTTTTGAAAAAGGGACTTTGAAAAAAATGGTACAAGAATCAACTGCTACATATGAAACAGCTGAAGATCTTGAAGAAGATTATGCAATGGCTCAATTAGCAGTAGGAATGTCAAACGCTATGAATGGTGTAGAGGGAACAATCAATAAAAAAGATTTAACGTTAACTACAAAAATTACATTTGATTTCAGTAAAATGTCTTCAGAAAATATAAAAGATATGTTTGAAAAAGAATCTATGAGTAAAGAAGATTTTCAATCAGAATTAAAAGAAGAAGGATACACTTGTAAATAAAAGGGTAAACATTAAATCTATGAAAGAGTAACTTATGTGAAAAAACATAAGTTTTTTCTTGTACATAAAATAAAAAAGTATAATATATAAAAATATAATTGAACTTTAGACAAGTAGACAAATTTATAGTATAATGTTGATTGAGGTGGATTATGCACAAAATACATGAACAAATTACAAAACAAATTGAACAACATGATGAGGTCATTCTTCTTGCACATAAGTCCATTGACTTGGATGCATTTGGATCTGCCTTATGTATGTATCATATCATCACCTCCTATGGAAAAAAGGCAGTTATCTTAATGGATGATATTCAAAAAAATATGTCGATTCAAAAAAGTATGCAACTGTTAATTGAAAAGGGAATTTCAATCGAATACATTACAAAAGAAAAACTAGATAATACAAAGAATAGTTTGGTTATCATATTAGATACCAATAAAAAAGAATTATTAGAATATCCTAACATAATTGATAAATTTTGTGATTATATTGTAATCGACCATCATATCGAGAGTGAAAATACCATTAACAATGCCCTTGTCAAATATATTGACAATGATGTGTCTAGTACTGCAGAAATGATAACGACATATTTAAAAGAAACAAACAAATCGATTCCAAATACTGTTGCAACCATTCTTTTAGCAGGGCTTACAATTGATACCAACAACTTTAATATTAAAACAACGAATAAGACTTATGAAACAGCTGCTTACCTAATGACATTAGGTGCTGATAACATAGAAAAACAACAATTACTAAAAGAAAACAAAGAGAGCTATGTTGTAAGACAAGATTTTATTAAAAATAGTGACATGATAAATGATACTATGGCGCTTTGCGTTATGGACCATCACATTCATTCAAACTATGAACTTGCTTTGATTGCTGAAAATTTACTTCAATTTGATACAGTTGAAGCAGCATTTGCGATTGGTTTTATTGGAAAACGATTGGTTGGAATCAGTGCCAGATCTGTTGGTAAAATAGATGTAGAAGTGTACATGAGGGCTTTGGGTGGCGGTGGACACAAAACAGATGCTGCATGTACTATCAAATCAGGGAATTTATATAAAGTAAAAAAGATGTTATTAAAACGATTAAAAGAATATAGGTGATGAAATGAAAGTAATTTTTATAAAAGATGTCAAAGGGCAAGGAAAAAAGGACGAAATCAAAGAGGTAGCAGATGGATATGCTATGAATTTTTTAGTCAAAAAAGGATTTGCTGTACCTGCCACACAAACAAATATAAATAAATTAAGTCGTACTTTATCAGAAGCAGCATTAGAAGAATCATTGCGCATAAAAGATATGAAAGATTTTAAAAAAGAACTAGAAAAACAGACAATTGTATTTACTGCCCAAACAGGAGAGCAAGATAGAATGTTTGGACAAATTTCAACCAAACAAATTCAAAAAGAACTACAAAATTTAGGATATCAAATTGATAAAACGAAAATAATGATGGATCATCCAATTATGAGTTTAGGAATGCATCAAGTAGAAGTTGAATTACATAAAGAAGTGAAAGCTACATTAAAAATTAAAGTAATAAAAGGAAGTTAGGTGGAATGATGGAGAAAATTATCCCTCATAACCTTGTTGCAGAACAATCAGTATTAGGATCTATGTTCTTATCCAAATATGCACTACAAAAATGTATAGAAGGACTAACAAGCGATCAATTCTATTCTGATGCACATGGTAAAATATTCAATGTAATATCCCATTTATCGGAAGCTGGAAGTGCAATTGATCTTACAACTGTAACAGCTGAATTGGATAAAAGAAAAGAACTCAAACAAATTGGTGGCGTTGCTTATTTAAGTGAAATTGCTACATTGGTACCAAGTGCTGCTAATGTAGATGAATATATTAAAATTGTCGAAGAAAAAGCCATATTGAGGAGATTAATTGATTCCGCAACTGAAATTGCAACTGATGGATATCAATCAACAGAGGATATTAGTGACATTTTAGATCGTGCAGAAAAAAAGATACTAAATGTAGTAAAAACAAGAAAAGGGACAGAATTTAGAACCATTCAAGATGTACTATTCAAAACACAAGCTGATTTAGAAAAACTTTCTCAAAATAGGGGCGAAATTACAGGACTTGCAACAGGTTTTTACGATTTAGATAAAATTACATCTGGATTCCATCCCAATGAGCTGATTATTATTGCAGCACGTCCTGCTATGGGAAAAACAGCTTTTGCTTTGAATTTAGCGACTAATATCGCTATGAACAACAAAAAAACAGTCGCTTTATTTAACATGGAAATGGGCGCTGAACAACTTGCAACACGTATGCTATCATCCGTTGGTCAAATTGAATTAAACAAATTGATTAGTGGGCGATTAGAACATAATGATTGGAAACGTGTTAACGAAGCCATCAGTCGTTTAGCAGATACCAAAATTTTTATGGATGATACACCAGGTATGACAATTGCTGAAATACGTGCCAAGTGTCGCCGTTTGGCAAGTTCAAATGATGGATTAGATATTGTTATCATTGACTACCTTCAATTGATTAGTGGTGGCGCAAAGTATGCG
Organism: uncultured Bacilli bacterium; assembly: GCA_949065595.1. Taxonomy (GTDB): domain Bacteria; phylum Bacillota_I; class Bacilli_A; order RF39; family UBA660; genus UBA5026. The sequence continues at coordinate 28,833 of CARSXK010000001.1, read as the reverse complement.
GGAAATCGGCAACAAGAAATTGCCGAAATATCACGTTCTTTAAAAACATTGGCCATGGAATTAGAAATTCCTGTAATCGCTTTGGCCCAACTTTCACGTAGTGTAGAAGGTAGGGATGACAAACGTCCTATCTTAAGTGATTTAAGAGAATCTGGTTCGATTGAGCAAGATGCCGATATTGTAGCCTTTTTATATCGTGATGACTATTATAACAAAGAAACTGCCATCGATGAATACACAAGTAAAAGTGAATTTATTATTGGGAAACATCGTAATGGGCCAACAACAACTATTGAACTTATTTTCAGAAGAAATAAAGCAACTTTTGTAAATTTTATTGATAAACAAGAAGAATAGGTGATTATGTGAAAAAAAATATGCTTACAATTGTAATTGTTTTCATCAGTGTAATTATTTTCCTTTTGGGATTCAATTACAAGCAAAAACAAGATCCCAATACTTTTTATAAAGTGTATTTAAAAGATGAAGTGATTGGAGTTATCTCTTCCAAAAAAGAGTTGGAAAAATATATTAACAAACAAAATATTTCTTATAAGGAAAAATATCATGTATCATCTGTCAATGTTCCAGAAGGATTGGAAATTAAAAAATTAACAACCTATTCTGACCAAATGAATTCGATTGAAGAGGTATACAAAAAATTGGTCAATAAAGAAGCATTTACAGTACCAGGATATCAGTTTACTTTACGTAAAGATGATCGCGTCATCACAGTTTATGTCACAGAAAAAGAAATTTTTGATGAAGCAGTAAGAACCACTATGAAAACCTTCGTAGGGACTGAAGATTATACAACTTACAATGAAACAGTGCAAACAGAAATTGTAACAACTGGTAAAATTATCGAAGATATTTACATAGAAGAAGCCATTACAACTAAAAAAGCCAATATTCCAGTAACAGAAACAATTTATACGAGCGCTGAAGAACTTTCCCAATTTTTAGTATTTGGAGAAGATCGAAAAAAAGAAACTTATATTGTAAAGGTAGGTGATACCATTAGTGATATTGCCTATAATCATCAAATCAGTGTTGAAGAATTTTTAATTTCCAATAACAATTTTACCAGTGAAAAAAACTTATTATTTCCTGGACAAGAAGTTATAATTGAAATGACCAACCCTCAAATTTCTGTGGCGATTGAAACTTATATGGTGGAAGATCAAGAGGCACATTATCAGACCAATTATGAATATGACAATGATGCGCCACTTGGAGATGATAAAGTGATTCAAGTAGGAGAAAATGGACTAGAACGTGTCAGTAGTAAAGTAAAAGTCGTCAATGGGGTAACCAACTATATCAATTTGATTTCAAAAGAAGAATTGAAACCAGTTGTCAATGAAATTGTCTTAAAAGGAACAAAATATCAAAGTGGTGTAGGTAGTCCAAATAACTGGTATTGGCCTACAGTAAGTGGATGGAATATTTCGTCTAACTATGGATATCGAATTAGTCCAATTACAGGAAAACGTGAATTACATTCTGGAATGGATATCGCAGGTATTGGTTGTGGTTCTGAAATCAGAGCAGTAACCAATGGTAAAGTAGTAGAAGCAAAATATCATTATATCAATGGTAATTATGTATGTATCGATCACAGCTATGGAGAATATACATGTTATAATCACATGTCAAGAATTGCTGTAAAAACAGGAGATATTGTAAGCCGTGGCCAAGTAATAGGATATACTGGTGATACTGGATGGGCAACAGCGTGTCATCTCCATTTAGAGGTATGGAAGAATTATCCATGGAAATCAAGTGCTTTAAATGGAACCTTTAATCCAAGAATCAGATTTCCAGGAGTATTCGGCTCATGAAAGTATGTGTATTAGCAAGTGGAAGTAAAGGGAATGCAACTTATATCGCATCTTCTTCCACTTCTTTATTAATCGATTTGGGACCAAGTTGTGCTTATGTGGAAAAAGAACTAACAGAAATCGGGGTAAATCCTAATCAAATTAAAGGAATTTTAATCACACACACTCATGTAGATCATATTGGAGGCTTACGTGTTTTTATCAAAAAATATAATCCAACTATTTATTTAACACAAAAAATGTATGAAGAATTGAGTACAACGATATTCCTTCCCAATTATATGTGGATTGATTCTGATTTTACAATTGATGATATTACAGTTAAAATTATTAAAACCTCACATGATGTTGCAGATTCCAATGGATATATAGTAGAACATAATGGAAAATCAGTAGTTTATATAACTGATACAGGTTATATTAACTATAAGAATCATAAAAGATTAAAAAATAAAAATTTATACATTATGGAGAGTAATCATGATGTTGAGATGCTTATGAATGGGAGATATCCATATCCTATCAAACAAAGAATATTGGGAGACAAAGGACATTTGTCCAATCAAGATTCTGCGTATTATTTGTCCCAATTTATTGGAGAGGAAACAAAATGTATTGTTCTTGCCCATTTAAGTGAAGATAATAATACAAAAGAACTAGCCCTTTCTACATTGGAAAAGGCATTGCAAAAAGAAGGGCAACAAATTGAACATATTGTAATTGCTACACAAAGAGATAGAACAGAGTTATTAGAAGTATGATTAAAATTATTTGTGTTGGAAAAATCAAAGAAAAATATTTAAAAGAAGCAATTGCAGAATATCAAAAAAGACTTGGAAAGTATACAAAATTAGAAATAATTGAAGTGCCAGATAGTTCAGGAGATGACATCTTTAAAATTTTAATAACAGAAAAGGAAAAAATCGAAAAATACATCCATGAAAAGGATTATGTAATTTCTTTGGAAATTGATGGTAAAATGTTGAATTCAATCGAATTTTCACAAACAATAGACCAAATAATGCAGCATCATGGAAATTTGACATTTATCATAGGAGGGTCATATGGGTTGGATGAAAGTATCAAGAATAGAGCCAATTTCACGCTTTCCTTTTCTAAATTTACATTTCCTCATCCTTTATTTAGGGTACTATTATTAGAACAAATTTACCGTTCCTATCGTATTTTAAATCATGAAGCATATCATAAATAATTGAAATTATAAGTAGACAAATGCCTACTTTTTTGTTGAAATATATGTGGAATATCTTATTCGACTATTATCAGATAAAAAAATTTATAAAAAAAATGTATAAATAATAAAATTTTGTACATCAAAAAATAGAGGTGGACAAAATGAAAAAAATAATCATTGTAATCAGTATTTTCTTTTTATACAGTATGTTGACAGGCGGAAAAACGTCAGCTAGTTTTATTCCAGATGAAGCCATTCGTTTTCGTGTTATTCCAAATAGTAATACAGAAGAAGATCAAGCCATTAAAATAAAAGTAAGAGATGAATTGCAAGCAGAATTATATACGCTTTTAAAAGATACAAAAGGAATCGAAGATGCAAGAGAAAAAATAGAAGAAGAACTTGACCAAATCAATCGTAATATTGAAAATATTTTGATCAGTGAAAGTTACCAAAAAGGATATCAAGTATCATTTGGAAGAAATTATTTTCCAGAAAAAACGTATAAAGGAATTGTATATGATGCTGGATATTATGAATCTTTAGTGGTTACATTGGGACAAGGCGAAGGGGATAACTGGTGGTGTGTTTTATTCCCTCCTTTATGCTTACTAGAAGCCGATGAAAGTGAAGAAGAAGTAGAATATAAATTTTTTCTAAAAGAATTGATTGATAAATATTTATAAAAAAATCATAAATGAATCACCTCTCAAGTAAAATACTTTAGGAGGTTTTTTTATGTCAATTGTAATGGTAATGATTATTGCAGTTAGTTTGAGTATGGATGCCTTTTCTCTTTCATTAGCATATGGTACTCTGAATATGGAAAAACAAGAAATGAAATTACTTTCTATCATTGTTGGAATATATCACTTCTTTATGCCCCTCATTGGAATGTGGATTGGTGCTAAAATACTTTCTTTTCTTCCAATTCAACCTAGTACAGTTGTTTTTATTGTATTACTGGTCATTGGAATTGAGATGATTATTGAATCTTTTAAGCAGACACGTGAAGTTAGTTTGATGAAGTTCAGTGAACTTTTGATTTTTGGATTAGCTGTTAGCATCGATAGCTTTTCAGTTGGGCTTAGTTTACGCGCAATTTATAATAGTCCTCTTATTTGTGCCTTTATCTTTTCTCTTTCAAGTTTTTTGTTTACTTATTTAGGACTTTATTTGGGCAAGAGAATTAATGATATTATTGGACATATCTCTACTAGAATCGGTGGTCTTGCACTTATTCTAATTGGGTTTTTCTATTTTATTTAAAATGTGATACAATAAAGATAAGAAAATTGCTATTTTAAACAAAACATACTATAATGTTAAGAGTGATTGGATTTCATAATATTAGGTAGTAACAACAATGCTTAATATTTCATAAAATATGACAGGAGGAAACTATGAAACGAATCAAAATAGAAGGCGGACATATATTAAGCGGAGAAGTTGCTATTAGCGGAGCAAAAAATAGTGCAGTTGCGTTAATACCTGCTTCCCTTTTATCAGATGGAATTGTTCGAATTCATAATATACCAAATATATCTGATATTGATGCACTAAATGAGATATTAAATTATTTGGGAGCGAAAGTTTCACGTGAAAAAGATTATATGGAAATCGATGCATCTCAAATTCAAAATAAAGAAATTCCAGAAAATATTTCTAAAAAATTACGTGCATCTTATTACTTTATGTCCGCCTTACTTGGAAAATATAAAAAGGTAGAAATGTATTTTCCTGGGGGATGTTCAATTGGAGCAAGACCAATTGATCAAACGTTGAAGGCTTTCAAAATTTTAGGTGCAGAAGTAATAGAAGATAACAATCGATTTACCATTACAGCGGAACATTTAATAGGGGGAAATATTTACCTGGATATGCCAAGTGTAGGTGCAACCATTAATGCTATATTGGTTGCAACCAAAGCAGAAGGAACAACAACCATTGAAAATGCGGCCAAAGAGCCAGAAATTGTAAGTGTTGCAACATTTTTAAATAATATGGGTGCTAAAATTACAGGTGCAGGAACAAGTTCGATTACGATTCAAGGTGTTGAGAAACTAAATGGTTGTTTTACAGAAGTAATACCTGACCGTATTGAAGCTGGCACTTACCTACTGGCCGGTGCTCTTATTGGGAAAGATTTTACGATTACAAATATGATTCCAAAACATATAGAAGCACTTACCAATAAATTAGAAGAAATGGGATATCCTTTGACAATTGGATCTGATTTTATTCGTATTTCTAAAATAGACCATCAAAAACCTGTTCAGATTAAAACGTTAGGTTATCCTGGTTTTGCAACAGATTTACAACAACCAATTACAGCACTGTTAACACAATGTGATGGCGAATCTATTTTAGAAGAAACCATTTATGAAAATCGCTTTCAAAATGTAGAGCATCTCAATCATATGGGTGCTGATATTGAGATTAAGGAAAGATGTATTCATATTAAGGGACCCACTCCACTGATTGGGACAGAAGTCGAGGCAACAGATTTACGTGCAGGTGCTTGTATGGTATTAGCCGCTTTGATAGCAGAAGGAACGACGACTATTACCTCTATTGAACATGTTTTAAGAGGTTATGAAAATATTATTGAAAAACTTAAATCTGTGGGTGCTAAAATTGAATTAGAAGAAATATAATAAAAGTAGAGATAATCTACTTTTTTATTGGAGGGATTTTCATGAAATGGAAAGCAATTCTATTTTTGGCACTTGTAATATTGTTTGTATTTGTCATTTATTTGACTACTTTAGATCGTAAAGTTTATTATCTAAATTTAGGAGATGAAATTGCCTTTTCTGAAAGAAACTATGGAGAGTGGGTATGTGATTACCTAAAATCCAAAGGAAAATTGGAAAAGTATGTATCAGAATTTTCAGTAAAAGACTATAGAACAACGGATTTGATTCGTGATATTGAAGAAAATCGTAAAGTGTTTAGTAATGGAAATAATATTGCCTTGAAGAATGCACTGATTAAAGCAGATCTTGTAACATTATCCATTGGTGCAAATGATATTTATTATAAAGTAACAACAGCATCTCCAAGGGAAAGCTATGAATATATGGATCAAGTTTTGGTAGATTTAGAGAAATTATTAGAGTTAATAAGAGAATATTGCAAAGAGGATATCATTATGATAAATTACTATAACGTATACGAAGAACGTTACAATGAAATTTTTGATTATATGAATGATAAACTAGAAGATTTAGCAAATGTGTATGAAATACAAATAATAGATATCAAGGATATTATGTATGGAAATACTATGGAAGATCGTTTGCCTACAATCCAACAGTATGAACAAATTTACAATCGTATGGAAAATGTAATCAATCAACAATTATTACATTAAGTACTTGCATTTTTAAATATTCGTTGATATACTATATAAGAATTAAATTTCTATGGTGATTTTATCATCATGGCGGAAGGAGATAAAAAATGAAAAAAGATATTCATCCAAAGTATACAGAAACAAAAGTAATTTGTTCTTGTGGCAATACGTTTACAGTTAAGTCAAACAAAGAAGAGTTACATATTGAAACTTGTGATAAATGTCATCCATTTTATACAGGTGTACAAGGGGCGGTTGCTAAAACAGGTCGTGTAGAAAAATTCAACCGTAAATATGGATTAAATCAAGAAAATAAAGCAGCATAAGTTGCTTTTTTTACTCATGAAAGAAGAACTCAAACAACTTCATGGATTACAACAAATAAAAAGTTATCATAAAAAAAAGGCGAAAGCCTTTTTAATATTATCTTTTCATCATAATAGAGGTATCAAACTCTTTTAAAACAGAAAATCCATTTTTTTTATAAAATTCTAATAACTCATAATAGGTATTCAATGTAATTTCTGACTGCTCTTTTACATCTTCAATAATTCGTTGTATCAGTAAACTTCCTATTCCTTTGTTTTGATATTCTTCTGTAACATATAGATCTCTTAAATAACCGTCTGATGAAAGTGTGGCACAGCCAATCATCAAATTATCGTCAAAGACTGTATAAATTTTAAAGTGATTGATATCATTCATATACATATTTTTTAATTGCATTTTTAAAGAATTTTGCTGATTTTTTGTAACTTCTTCTAATTTAGCCTTTTTCAGTTTCATATATAAACGATAGGATTCATTGACCAAAAAAGTAATTATCTCTTGCTCAAATGTATCTGATAATTTTATTGTAATCATAATTCACCTCTTCACTATTATATCTCAATGATAGAAAATTTGCCAAACGAACGAAAATAAGATATACTATATAACTCAAAAGGGGTGAAATTATGGAGAAAGAACAATATCGATATATAGAATATGAAATATGTCCCAACACGAAAGATGTGTTATTTCGATCGATTTCAAATAATGATGTAAATATAGAATTCAATCATTTAGCAAGTTTTATTTACGAATTAACACTACAAAATCCATATTATTATAATTTTTATAACATGGTAGGTAATTTAAAGAAAAAATATCAGGTGTATTTACAATTTGATTGTAATACTTGGAGTTATCAAATTACATATCAAAATGTAACTTTTTTACTGCGCTTACTTGCACCTTTAATCCATGATGTCGAAATGCAACAGGAATTATTTTCTGAAAATAGAAGGAAAAAATGTCATGAAAGATCAATTCAATTATTTTCTCAAAAGCAAAAATTAGTGACAGGATATGTAAATGATATCCAATATCCCCATTTGAAAACCATTCATAGTTGGCTAGAAGAAATTATCCATCATGATGAATATGTGGTTGATTATGTAATGAATATGGTTATGTCAAAAAAAGACTATTATAAATTGATGGGAGTAAAGAAAATTAATGAATTGAAAGATTCTAGTATGATACAACTCTATCAACAAACCTTTCTCATTTCTGGAAAACTTTATTGTTTGGCGGGAGAAGAAATAGCAAACGAAATCAAACAAAAAATTTTGACTAATGACATTTTTTCTAAAATATAGTATAATACTAAACATAAGGTGATACGATGTTAGAAAATTTAACAGATTCAGAATTCAATCAATTTTCCATGGTACATCCCAATAATATGTTTTTTCAGTCTTCTTATTGGGGAGAATTAAAAGAATCGACTGGTTGGAAAAAACATTTGGTTGGAATTAAAGAAAATGGGAAAATAGTAGGAGCTACTTTGTTATTAAGTAAAAAAATTCCAATTCTTGCTAAAAATATGTTTTATGCACCAAGAGGTTTTCTAATTGATTATCAAAAAGAACAAATGATTTCTCAATTTACCAAAGCAGTTGCACATTATGTGAAAAAAAAGAATGGTATCTTTTTCAAAATCAATCCATCCGTAATATACCAACAAAGAAATATCGATGGTGATATTGTTGTAGATGGGACACAAAATCATAAATTAGTGGATTATTTAATAAAAATAGGATATCAACATAATGGATTTACCATTCATTATGGAAAAGATTTGGAACCAAGATGGATATCCATTTTGGACATTAAAAATAAAACGGAACAAGATATTTTAAACCAGATGCGTTCTACAACCAAATCAGGAATTCAAAGTGCATATAAGCATGGGTTAAAACTCATTCAGATAGACAAAAGTCGTTTAAAAGAATTTAAACAATTGATGGAGCATACAGGTGAAAGAAGAGGATTTATCGATCGTCCACTTTCTTATTATGAAAAGATGTATGACATATTTCACAAAGAAAATAACATTAAAATTATGTTAGTAGAATTGGATACAAAAGAATACCTAAATAATTTAGGGATACAATATCAAACAACAGAACAAAAAATGAATCAATCCAAAAAATTGGGACTTAAAAAAGAATTACAAAGTCAACTCGATGCGATTGATAAAAAAATCAAAGAGATGCAAATGATTCAAACCGAAGATGGCGAAATAATTACAGTTGCAGGTGGTCTATTTATGACTTATGGGACACAAGTGCTTTCTTTATTTGGCGCTTCATATCGTAAATATATGCATTTTAATGGTCAATATTTTTTAAACTATGAAATGATAAAATATGCCATTCAAAATGATTATGAGAAATTTAATTTCTACGGAATTACGGGGGATTTTACTGAAAATTCGCCAATGTATGGATTGTTCAATTTCAAAAGAGGCTTTCATGCAGAAGTAGTAGAATTAATTGGTGAATTTACCTACATTGTAAATAAACCATATTATATTTTATATAATAAAATGTTTACTATTTATAAAAAATTAAAAAAGTGGAGGATGAACAAATGAAAATAGGAATTGGATCAGACCATGGAGGATATCTTGCCAAAGAGGAAGTTATTGCCTATTTAAAAGATAATTATCAAATAAAGGATTTTGGTACCACAAGTCCAGATTCTGTAGACTATCCTATATTTGCTTTTCAAGTAGGAGAAGCGATTCAAAAAAAAGAAATTGATTTTGGGATTTTATTATGTACAACAGGGATTGGAATGAGTATTGCTTGTAATAAGGTACACGGTGTAAGATGTGCCAAAGTAGACAACGAAGAAGAAGCATCCCTTACAAGAGCACACAACAACAGTAATGTAATTGCTTTAAGTGCCAAAAAGGATATGGAAGAACTCAAACAGCTCATTACTATTTTTTTAACAACCGCCTTTTCAAATGAAGAAAGACATATTAGAAGAAATGATATGATAGATTTATATGGAGCATAAATGAATATTAAAACTATTTTATATTTAGTCATTGTCCCACTGGTTATTTGGGCATTAGATGGAATTCATATTGAAAATATATTTAAAAAAAACCGAAAATATCAAGCTACATTCTTGTATATCATCATGAGCTTAAGTCTTTCTTATTTAATCGTCAATTTCTTTTACGACTTCTTTTTAAACTCTAAATTCATATAACGTGTAAATACACGTTTTTTTTTTCGACAAAATTAAATCATAAAACCATTTATAATATTAAAAAACGTGAATAGAATAAATAGAGAGGAGAATCTAAATGAAAAAGATAATCATTGCCTCCATTCTTATTTTAGCGATACCATATATAGTGGTAACATTTTTGATAAAAGAAGAAAAAATGCATTTTCAATTTGGTTCTAATTTAATGATCCGTGTGAAAAGAAATGCAACTGGGAATATCGAAAAAGTACCATTTGAAGAATATGTAACAGGTGTACTTGCGGGGGAAATGCCAGTTACTTTTGAACTAGAAGCTTTAAAAGCACAAGCAGTTGCGGCGCGTAGTTATGCAATGAAAAAAATAGAGCAAAATCAAAATAATGAATTTGATGTAGTAGATACAGTTTCCAATCAGGTCTATTTAGATGACGTTACTTTACAAGAAAGATGGAAAGATAGTTACCCTGAAAAGATAAATAAAATCAAAACAGCAGTATTAGAAACCCAAGGACAATATCTTACTTATGATGGTGAGGTCATACAAGCTTTTTTCTTTTCTACAAGTACAGGAAAAACTGAAAATGTCGAAGAGGTATTTGTGCAAGCCTTACCTTATTTAAGAAGTGTTGATTCCAGTTGGGATGAAGAGGTATCACCTGTATTTCATGTTACAACTGAATTTAGTTTAATTGATTTTTATACGAGATTGGATCTTCCTTATCAAGAAAATTTACAAATTGAAATCAATAAAACAACCAGCACAGGAAGAGTCAAAGAACTTACCATCAATGGTGTTTTTATGAAAGCAAATGATGTCTATTCCAAATTACAGTTGAGATCTACCTATTTTACATTTGAACAAATTGGTAATAATGTCAAGGTAGAAACGAAAGGATTTGGACATGGTGTAGGTTTAAGTCAATATGGTGCAGAAGCCATGGCAAAAAAAGGTTATACCTACGACCAAATTTTAAAACATTATTACCAAGGTGTTGAAATTTCAAAAATTTAAAAATTAAAGTATAAAAAAAGTAATTTTGCCCACAATGATATTAGAGGTGAAATTATGACAGAAAGAAGACTGAAAAAGTCAGTAATCTATGGAGTATACAGTTTAGGAATTATTGCTTTGATAGGTACCATATATTTAATCGAAAGTTCAATTACGAAAGGAAATTCTAAAGACGGTGACAATGATACATATGTATCCAAAACCATATTCGACGACAGTATCCCTGTAATTGCAGATGATGTGAAAATTTTAAGACCTTATAGTGACGCAGAGATTAAAGTAATCAAAAGTTACTATGATTATAAAGCAGATGAAGAATCACAAAAAAATGCTATTATTTTTCATGAGGATACCTATATGCAAAGTAGTGGAGTTGCTTATGGTGGAAAAGAAAATTTCGAGGTAAAAGCTGTACTAGAAGGAACAGTCGTTGACGTGAAAGAAGATAAATTACTTGGAAAAATTGTGGAAATTAAACATAGTAATGATGTGATTAGCGTATATCAAAGTTTATCCGAAGTGACAGTCAGCAAAGATGCAGTTATCAAACAGGGTGATGTAATTGGAAAAAGTGGAAATGCGAATATTTCAACAGAATTAGGAAATCACTTATATTTTGAGTTAATTGTCAAAGGTACAACTGTCAATCCAGAAGAATATTTTGATAAACTGGTAAAAGAAATCTAAAATCGATATAACAGTATCGATTTTTATATATAACGAATGTTTTATTTCAAGTAAAACAATCTTTTTTGTATAGGGCAATGTTTCTCTAAAACCATAGTATCGTAAATTTTGCTAACTAATTTTATGGTGTGTACCGACAAATGGATAGTATGAAACAAGCTTTATCATTCGAATGATAAAAAGAAGTTTTTTAATTCTGTACTTAATCCAGTTCATTTTTCATCATTTGAAATCACTATAAATAGTCCTCTATTTTTCTATCAATTCTTAATCACAAAATTTAATTTAGATTAAGTGTCCCTTATACATTTATATAATATTTATTCATTATAATGTATAAAACAAAATAAATATCAATAAAATGAATTAGGGGGAACTTAAAATGAGTCAAATCACTGAAAGAGTTTTGAAAGAAACGGAATTTATTTTAAAAACGGGACATACTATTAGAGAAATCGCATTATACTTTCATGTATCTAAAAGCACTGTACATAAAGATTTACATGAAAGATTGTGTCAAATAGATAAAAATAAATATCAAAAAGTAAAAGAAATCTTAAAGTATCATACTGATATTCGTCATATTAGAGGTGGCGAATCGACAAAGAAAAAATATTTAGAACAAATATCATAGTAAGAAAAGAGGTTATCGTAATGTTTGCAAAAGATATCGGAATCGATTTGGGAACCGCGAATGTATTAATTTATATAAAAGGACAAGGTGTTGTATTAAATGAACCAAGTGTTGTTGCAATTGATAGTGAAACAAAAAAACCGCTTGCAGTTGGACATAAGGCTAGAAATATGTTAGGAAGAACACCAGGGAAAGTGCATGCTATTAGACCGATGAAAGATGGTGTAATTGCAGATTTTGATGCGACTGAAATTATGCTCAATCATTTTATTCGTGAGGTAAATGCAAGAAGTATGTTAACACGTCCACGTATTTTGATTTGCTGTCCATCCAATATTACACAAGTAGAAAAAAATGCCATCAAAGAAGCAGCAGAACGGACAGGAGCACGCAAAGTATTTCTGGAGGAAGAACCTAAAGTGGCTGCCATTGGCGCAGGGATGGATATTTCTAAACCAAGTGGTAATATGGTAATAGATATAGGTGGTGGCACAACAGATATCGCTGTTTTATCCATGGGAGATATTGTCAATAGTACATCTATAAAAATAGCGGGAAATACATTTGATAATGATATTATTAAGTATATCAAGAAAAAATATAAATTACTCATTGGCGATCGTACAGCAGAAGAAATTAAATTAACCATCGGTAATGTATTTCCCAATAGCATTAAAGAAAAGATGGAAGTACGCGGTCGAGATTTAGGAACAGGATTACCTCACACGATTACTTTAGATAGCGAGGAAATTGCAGAAGCATTAAAAGAGAGTGCTGATGTAATTGTACATACAGCTAAAAATGTATTAGAACAAACCCCACCAGAATTATCAGCGGATATTATTGATAAAGGAATTGTTGTAACAGGTGGTGGTGCATTGATTCGAGGAATGGATCAATTGCTTGCAAATGAACTAAAAGTTCCTGTTAAAATCGCAGATAGCCCACTTACATGTGTGGCCGAAGGGACAGGTATTTTACTTGGTAATCTACATTTGATTGACAAATAAAGCATTCCGATAAAAAGGAATGCTTATTAAATATGATTTTTAATGTTCCGCTGAATATTGTTTTGATTTTCCTATTTCAGATATGTCATTCTCACCGAATCCTTCTTGATATAAATTCTGTTTTATTATTTTTAATGACCGTTTTATGATGCGAGAGATGCTGCCTTGTGTAAGATTTGTCAATTTTCCAATTTCTCTTTGGGATAATGGATCTTCTCCCGTAAATCCAAAATACAAATTTAGAATGGTTTGATTGAGTTGGGGCAATTCTTGAATCAACCTACGTATTGTGATAGAAAGCTCTTTTTCTTCATAACCCGCTATTAAATCACAATTTTCATCTATTAATATATCTTCGTATTTTAATGTATGTCCATCATCAGTAATCGTTACAGTATCATCTAAACTAGGATTATCATTATATTTTTTATTTTTTCTGAAAAACATTATTATTTCATTTCGGATACATATTATTGCATATGTATTAAATTTGTAATTCTTGCTTACATCAAAAGTATCTACGGCCTTGATTAAACCAATAAACCCAATTGAAATTAATTCATCTAAACAATAGGAAATTGTATTCTCTTTAATTTTATTTGCTTCAAAAATAACTAATTTTATATTGTGCTCTATAATTGTATTTCTAAATGCTTTGTCCCCCGCTTTATACTGAATAAAATAGTCACGTAATTTGTCCTCACTTAATGATTCTTTTAGTTTATAATCAAAAACCATATTTAAATTACCTTCTTTCTTTAGTGCTTATTAGTTTATCTATTTTTAGATTAGATGTCAATTATAAATTTATGATTCCTTAAAAACAGATAATATAATTGTATAATTAATTCTTACCTTAAAATGCTGTACAGATTTATTTGAAATAGACATAGAAATAGAAAAATGCTATAATGAACATGGTGGTATAATGAATCAAGATATTGTAACAAAAATTATTTTAATGATATTCATACCGTTTATATTTGTGGTATTATTAATTCCTTATATTAAGAAAATAGCAGTTCAAATTCATGCAGTGGATGACCATATTGGTGGCCGGCACATTCATAAAAAGCCTATTCCAAAATTAGGTGGATTGGCTATATTTTTGGGATTTTTACTTGGATATATGATATTTGGAACACCGAGTGCCATGATGAATGCGATTTTAATTGGAAGCTTTATCATTCTAATAATCGGTGTCATTGATGATATTACAGAATTAAGTGCCAAAACCCAATTCATTGGACAACTTGCCGCAGCCAGTGTTATCGTTTTTTATGGCAACATCTTAATACGCGACATTAGCGCTTTTGGTCTTTACATTGAATTTAGTTGGTTATCCTATCCTCTTACCCTACTTTTTATTTTAGGATGTATCAATTGTATTAACCTAATCGATGGATTGGATGGATTATCTGGTGGTATTAGTGCCATCTATTATTTGACGATTGGTATTATAGCTACCATGCAAGGAAAATTGGGTTTAGATTTTGTTTTGGCTTTTATAATGCTTGGCTCTACTTTAGGTTTCTTGGTTTATAATTTTAATCCTGCAACTATCTTTGCTGGAAATTCTGGATCAATGTTTATGGGTTTTATCATTGCTATCATTGCGCTACTTGGATTTAAGAATGTTACCATGACGTCATTGATTATTCCGCTTATCATTTTAGCAATTCCAATTTTGGATACTTTATTTGCTATTATTAGACGAACACTAAAAGGGGAAAACCCTTTTCATGCAGATCAATTTCATATACATCATCAATTACTAAATCGTAATTTATCCCAAAGAGCAACTGTTATTGTGATTTATATTATGGATTCATTATTTGCATTTGCGTCTATTGTATATGTACTCAAAGACAACCAACTAGGTTATATTATATATGGAACTTTATTAGTAATTGTTCTTGTATTTGTCGCCAAGACCAATGTCGTTTTTGATGCAGAAAGTGTGAAGAAAAAACGAATAAAAAAATATAATAAAAAATAGATACATTTTAAATCTGAATGAAGTATCTTTTTTATTTTAATAGGTATACTAACCATAGGTGATACTATGCAAAATATGATAGATGCATTTATGATTGTTCCAAGAAGTTTATTTTCTTTAATTGCTTTATTTTTAATTACAAAAATTATTGGCAGAAAACAAGTATCAGAACTTTCCTTATTTGATTATGTGATTGGAATTTCCATTGGAAACTTTGCGGCAGAAATGACGATTAATATGGATGCTCCTTATATGCATGGAATCATAGCGGTACTTGTCTTTGGAATCAGTGCATATCTCGTTTCCCTCCTTTCTATGAAAAGTATTCATTTAAGGAGGTGGATAATTGGAACACCTATTATGATGATTCAAAATGGGAAAATTTTAGAAAAAAATATGAAAAAAGTAATGTTAGATATAAATGATTTGTTAGAACAATGTAGAGCTGCTGGTTATTTTGACTTGAATGAAATCGCCTATGCGATTATGGAGGCCAATGGCAAATTAAGCATTTTACCAGTTAGTGAATATAAACCATTGACACCCAAAGATATGAGCGTAAAAGTATCCAAAGCAAGTTTATGTTCGAATGTAATAATTGATAGCAGAATTATGATAAATAACTTAAAAAATATGAATAAAACAGAAGAATGGCTTGAGAAAGAATTAAAAATCAAAGGATATCAAAATACACATAATATTTTACTTGCAACGTTAGACAGTCAGGAAAAACTAACCATATATGAAAAAAATGAAACTTTGGAAAATATTAACGTATTGGAATAAATAAAAAAGTGATGACAATATCTCTTCTTAATGATATAATAGCTCCTTGGGGAGGTAAATGTATGAAAAAAATTTATGAAAAAACAGAAATTGAAATATGGAAAAAATTAGCTGACGAAGTTCAAAATTTGAATATTTCAGATGGTTCTGATGAGGAATTTAATTATAATTTAAAACTATTAGAAAATATATTTGCTAATTTGGATATCTGTGTAGAAGAATCCATAAGAGAGCCACAACATAAAAACCAAATTGGAGCGGCTTCTTTATTACATGCCATTTATAGTAGTAAGCAAACAAATCATCAGAAAAAAGCTAATTTTTATGAGAAAGTACATCAACTATCTGATATAGATGTACAATATGTTTCATTTATGCCTATAAATGAATATTATAATATGGAAAAATTCAAAGTAAGAACAGATTCAAAAGAGAGTGCACAAGCGTTACATATGTACTATACTGATGGGTTATTTTCGTTGCAAACGGGTGATGAAATGTGTCGCATCACACCCAAAGGAGAATGGATCTACTATAAGAACTATTTATTAGAAAACTTAAAAGATCATAACTATTTACTAGAAGTAGCCCTAGAAGTAGAGCGAGAAAAAATAGAATATCAAGCACCACAAATGATGGCGATTGCAACTTTGAAAACTTTTGATGGTGAGTTTCCATCAAAAAAGCAAATTTCAACTTTATCGCTACCTAAATTGACTGTTGCAAATCAAAGTGTAAATTGGGATGAACCAATATTAATGAAACAGCAATTGGAATATTTTGATGTAAGCTGTGCTAGTTATCAAAAACGTTTGAAAATAGATGATCACAACCAATATTATTATACAAATATGTAAACCATTGTACAATTTTTAACAGATAATTGGAATTGATGATTCATTTTGGTATACTGAAGTAGGTGATGTTATGGATATGCAACGTGAATTTTGTGCTTCTGCCTATGTAATAGATCCATTTACCAAAAAAATTCTTTTGGTAAAACATAAAGATTACAATCGATGGACACAACCAGGAGGTCATATAGAAAAAGGGGAAATCCCAGAGGAAGCTGCCATTCGTGAAACATATGAAGAAACAGGAATTAAAGTGAAAATTTTGGGAGAGCGCTTTCCAAGAGAAGAAGATTACATAAGACCTTTGGGTATTCAAAGAAACAGATCTAAAACAGGTGAAACATATATTGATATTATTTATCCAGCTGTACCAATACATGATATAGAACCCAAAATAAATGATGAGAGTACAGATATTAGATGGTTTTCTAGAGAAGAATTAGATGACATCAAAGTGTTTGAAGACATTAAAATTACAATGGATTATATCTTAAAAAATTATTTTTAAAAGGATACCCTATGATATCCTTTTTTTGAGCTCCTTTTTAACCCTTGATTTTATCGTTCGATTGAGTTTTTTTCTTCCTCTAGGAAATACAATATATATAACAATCATGAGACCAACTGTTATTATGATATACCAATAATTGTTTTTTTTAGGATTTTCCTGACTCCAAATTCCAATTTGTTTTTCTTTGGCTATTTTTTCATGTTCCTGCAATAAAGAGGTATAAGAATAATTACCATATAGATAAGCGACTTTGGCAAGACCTCTTTGGATCAAACTATCTTGTAACAAAACACCATCTACATAAACCCATGCAAGATGTCGTTTGTATTTATCATATAAATCACTACCAGAATCATATTCTAAAACGATATTATTAGCCTTTGTTAATGCCTCACAAGTAAACTTACTGGCTTCTTTTCCATATGGTTCTTCTTGTTTTGTTGGATGTTTTGTTTCTGGTGTATCAATTGCCAAAAAACGAACAGTAACCTCTTCATGATTCAGTATCACTTTAGCTGTATCACCATCGACACATTTTGAGAAAGTAACAGTTACTTTTTTATTTTGTGCAAAAACAATTGTGGGAATAAAATAGAAAAGAAATATCAACAAAATTACTTTTTTCATACAACCATCTCTTTATAATCAGTATATCAAGAATAAATGAAATAATGCAAGTAAGAAATTAGTAATTGTAGGCATGATATATCAAAACCATAATTGTCTGATTGGATATAATTGTACCTTAAAGGTGATAGTAGACAAAAAGCGTAATGTTCAAAAGGTGAAATTCATTATGTGTTCTAATTACATAAAATGTTAGTTATCAAAATACACATAAATCACTATAATAAATAGATTAGAAAACTGTAAGGTCCACCCTATATTACTTATGCATTGACAGAACGAAAAAAAAGGTATATTATGTAAATCGCAAGATTAGTACTTAATAGGAGGAGCTATGGAACAGGAGAGAGAAAAACTAAATTCAATTATAGCGCAGATCAAAGAAGTAATTGAAGATTCTAATTTAAAACTAGATAATATAAAAGAATTATACCGATTTAACTATGATGTTATGTTAGAAGAAAAATTCCGTTTGGAAACCTACATAAGGTCACTAGAAAAAGCAGAAAAAACACCTTATTTTGCACGCATTGATTTTCAAAATCATAAACAATTGAATCAATGTTATATTGGAAAAAGAGGTATTATGGATTATGATGGCCAAATGATAACAGTAGATTGGCGAGCCCCTATTGCATCTTTATATTATGATGCCAATGTTGGCGAATGTACATATGAAGCTCCAGAAGGAACAGTAAAAGGAAATTTACTTTTGAAAAGACAGTATACCATTGAAGATGGGAAATTAATCAGTTATAGTGATGTAGATACTGTGTCAAATGATGAACTATTAAAGCCATATTTGAATGTAAGTGCGGATAATCGCTTAAAAAATATTATCGCAACCATTCAAAGTGAACAAAATAAAATTATACGTTCTGATATGTCAAAAAACATTGTAGTACAAGGAGTAGCTGGTAGTGGAAAAACAACGGTAGCGCTCCATAGGATTGCGTATCTTGTTTATCGTTACAAAGATGTGTATAAGCCAAGTGACTACATGGTCATTGGACCAAATCAGTTTTTTGTAAGTTATATATCTAATATATTACCAGATTTGGATGTCAATGGTGTTACACAAAATACATTAGAAGAATTATTTTTTGAAAAAATGGGGAACCAATTTACCATCAATCGATATCTTGATGTAATAAAAGAATATGATGAAGATGCAAAGCAAAAATGTTCGATTGATATGAAGAAACGAATCGATCAGTATTTTGAAAATCTAAAAGTATTGCCAAACGAGGATCTAGTGATGGATGGAATTGAGATTGCCAAACAGTCACTTGTCAAAGAACTTTATCAAGAAGCTAATAATGGAATTTTCAAAAGTGTCCAAGATAAAATTGAAAGAGTAATGTTATTATTAGAAAAATATATCAATGATAATATGGAATCCTACTCCAACTTATATATTAAAAATAATCATGCACAAAGTATATTAGAAAAATTCAAAGCCAATACACATAATTATTTAAAAAAATATTTTAAAATATTGAATGTAAAAGCAAAAGATATTTATATTGAAATTTTAAAAGAATCTAATATAGATATCAAAAATATAGAAAAAAATATAATTGATATTGAAGATGTTGCTCCATTACTTTATATTCAACATCAATTGACTGGAAATAAAGAATGGAATCATTACAAACATATTGTAATTGACGAAGCACAAGATTATGGAGAATTTACTTTTTATGTATTGCGTGCCATGTTTCAAAATGCAACTTTCAGCATCTATGGAGATTTACTACAGGGCATCTATCCATATCGTAGTATAAAAAATTGGGAAACACTTGTGCCAGTATTTGATGATTTTGAGATATTGAAATTAAATAAAAGTTATCGTACTACAATTGAAATTATGAATGAAGCCAATAAAATTGGTAAAATGTTAGGATTTGATCAAGCAATCCCAGTAATTCGTCATGGGGAAGAAGTAGAAAAGACAAGTGCACCTATTTTAGAAATCCTTCATCAATTAAAACAAAGCTATAAGACCATTGCGATTATTACAAAAACCCAAGAGAGTGCCAATCGGATACATGCTAAAATAGACTCTGATTTCCAATCAAGTCTCATTACTGCCCATGACCAGAATTATGATAGTGAAATAACAGTATTGCCAAGTTATTTATCAAAGGGATTGGAATTCGATGCTGTAATATTAACACAGCCAGGAGAATATGATATGAATAATACACTCGATATGAAATTACTATATGTTGCACAAACACGATCCCTGCATAAATTATGCATCCTAGATTAAAAATTGATTTCAATCTTTTGTAAAAAAATTTTTGGAATCAAACAAAAATTACTTTTTTCATACAACCATCTTTTTATGATTAATATACCAAGTATAAATAAAATAGGATAAACAGGACTGTTTTATCGTAAATAAAGGAAAGGTGTGTGTAAGATGCCAAGAAAAAAACCAATCATAGGAATTGTTGGCAGACCAGATATGTTAAATGATGGAGATGCCATAATCTGCGTATGGGAAAAAACAAGAAGAGCCATTGTTCAAAAAGGTGGAATTCCAGTACTTATTCTCCCTACACAAAATATAATTTATGAGGAAATAAGGCCAAAAGATACACCAAGATTAATAGAAACTGAAAAAGAAGATTTAAAAACGATAGTCGATTGTTGCGATGGTTTATGGATACCTGGTGGCTATAAATGGTATGAGTATGATTTGGTTATTTATCAATACGCATTAAAGAAGGATATTCCCATTTTAGGGGTTTGTGCAGGAATGCAAATGATGGCAAGCATGGACAATCAAAAACGTGATGAAAGTATTAGAGGAAATGCTAAAAACGATACAAAAATCAATCATCATCAAGAAAATCAGAAGTATGTACACAATGTAACTATAACAAATAATACATTATTGAAAAAAATAGTAGACACAGATGAAATGCAAGTGAATAGTGAACATAACTATCATGTACAAACTACAACAGAATTCATTATTTCTGCTTACTCTGAAGATGGATTGATTGAAGCCATTGAACTTCCAAATAAAAAATTTGTTGTAGGCACGCAGTGGCATCTTGAAACAATGCTTAATTATGACGAATATGCCAATAAAATAGTAGACGCATTTATAGAGAGTTGTAGAAACTAGCCTGTATTTATATTGAGTTCAAAGACAATATCATAAATCCAGATTTTTATCGTCAGCTAAACTTTTTTGTATATAATTTGATATGAATGTAAAATAAGCCTGTTTCATATAAAAATTAGAATGACTTATGGACATTCTTTTTTTGACGAATCATTGACGTAAATATCATTTGACTTGATAAAAAGCATGTGCTATAATACCAAAGGTTATTGAGGAAGTGTATAGATGAAAAATATAAGAAATATTGCAATTATTGCCCATGTTGACCATGGTAAGACAACATTAGTCGATCAATTATTAAAACAATCAGGAACATTTAGGAGTAATGAATCCGTTGACGAAAGAGTCATGGATAGTAATGACATTGAAAAAGAAAGAGGTATTACAATTTTAGCCAAAACAACGGCAATTGACTATAAAGGATATCGTATCAATATATTAGATACCCCAGGACATGCTGACTTTGGTGGAGAAGTAGAGCGTATCATGAATATGGTGGATGGAGTACTGTTAGTTGTAGATGCTTATGAAGGAACTATGCCACAAACAAGATTTGTTCTGAAAAAAGCATTAGAAGCAGGTGTAACACCTATTTTAGTTGTCAACAAGATAGACAAACCAACCGCACGACCTTCTCAAGTTGTAGATGAAGTTTTAGATTTATTCATTGAACTAGGTGCAGATGAAACACAATTGGAATTTCCAGTTGTATATGCATCAGGGCTTACAGGTACTTCCAGTTTAGAACCTGATCTTTCTACCCAAAAACCAACCATGGATCCTATTTTAGATTTAATCATCAGCGAAATTCCAGAACCTAGAGTAAGTGAAGGAGCATTACAATTTCAACCTGCACTTTTAGACTATAATGATTTCGTAGGAAGAATTGGAATTGGCGTTGTCAAACGAGGTAAAATGAAAGTGAATGAAATGGTATCCTGTGTAAGATTAGATGGAAGTATCAAACAATTTAGAATTCAAAAAATGTTTGGATATTTTGGACTAAAACGAATTGAAATTGCAGAAGCAAATGCTGGAGATATTGTTGCAATCGCAGGGCTTCCAGATATTAGTGTAGGAGAGACAGTATGTGAAATTGGACATGAAGAAGCACTTCCAATCTTAAGAATTGATGAGCCAACACTTCAAATGACATTTGGAGTGAATACCTCTCCATTTGTAGGACGTGAAGGAAAAATTATTACCGCTCGTAAAATTGAAGAAAGATTGTTAAAAGAAACGGAACGAGATGTATCTTTGAAAATTAGACCGAATGATTCTGAATCCTTTATCGTATCTGGTAGAGGAGAATTACACCTTTCTATTTTAATTGAAAATATGAGAAGAGAAGGATTTGAATTACAAGTATCCAAACCAGAAGTAATTACCAAAGAAATCGATGGTGTAAAATGTGAGCCGTATGAAGATGTCCAAATTGATGTTCCAGATGAATATGTGGGAAATGTCATTGAAGCTTTGGGAAATCGTGAAGGTGCGATGGAACACATGAGCAATAGTGAAGGACAAACAAGGCTAATTTATACCATGCCATCAAGGGGATTAATCGGATTTTCAACTGAATTTATGACGATGACCAAAGGATATGGAATGATGAGCCATACCTTCAAAGAATATCGCAAAATGGCAGGCGGAAAAGTCGGAGAAAGAAAACTAGGCGTATTAGTTTCTATGGAAAATGGAAAAGCAACTGCTTATGCTTTGGGACAACTAGAAGATAGAGGTATTATGTTTGTAGAACCAGGCGCTGATATCTATGAAGGTATGATTGTTGGAGAACATAGCCATGACAATGATTTGGCGGTAAACGTGGTAAAAGGTAAAAACTTAACCAATACAAGAAGTGCCGGAAAAGATCATACAGTTGTACTAAAACGTCCAAGATTGATGAGTCTTGAATATTGTTTAGATTATATCAATAGTGATGAATTAGTGGAAATTACACCTGTTAATTTCCGATTACGTAAAAAGATATTGAATACAAATGAAAGAAAGAAATATGATAGTAGAAAGTAGTATCTTTCTTTTTTTGACACCATAAATAGAATAGGAGAATAAAATGACAGCAAAACAAACGGTTCCTCTAGAATCGTTACAACAAGTAATAAATGAAACAGATAGAAACATGATTTTAACAAGTTCTATTCTAGGACTTCCAGAAACATACATATATGAATATAAAAGAGAAAACAAAGATAAAATTATAGCAATTACAAAAATGCATGAAATGAGAACACAAATCACATTGGCTCAAAAAGCTGATTATGAAAAACTAAAGGGAATAAAGATGGATGAGTTGGATACTCTATTTTATATAGAATCTGAACTTGTCAAAAATTTATGTGACCAGTTAATTGATTCTAAATTAAAAAATACAGAATGGTCTCAAAGTAAAAAACAAAAAAGGATCGCATACATAAAAGAATTAAGAGAATATATTATTAAAAATCAACAAAATTTTTATTTAGCGTTAAATCAACAATATAGAAGTCAATATGAAAAGTATATCTATTTAGAACATTTGAAACAAATTATGGAAGAAAATTATGATTGGCAATGGGGAATTATGAATATTGATCAACCAATTGAAAATGCAGAGCGATTACAAAAATGTATAAAAGAAATAATACGTCGTAGACAATTAAAACCATCTCGTGTACTATTAACAGCATATGACCCTACCATACAATCAGCAACCAAAAAAGGTTCCTTTCGTATTTTAAAATTAAATGAAAAAATGAATTATAGCCAACTGGTGGAACAAGCCTTACTCATTTTATATCATTTATACCCAAGACTACGAAATAAAGCATTCCAATATAATATAAAAAAGGCCATAACTAGTCCTGCATTGCAACTACTTTATGATATGAAAAATAATCCTACTGTAGAATTTATGGATGGAATTCGTGATTTTTATGAACTCTGTAATGGTGGAGAAGTAATTCGTTTAACTGAATTGAAATGTTTTTCTCGTCTTTATGATTGTATTCAACAAAGAATGAATGGCACCATAGATGAAGATAATAAAAAGCCGAAGCTTTATTTATAAGCTCGACTTTTTATTCTTCGTCAAAGAAGTGTCTAATATCTGTATGTAAAACAGAAGCAATTTGTTCTAAAGTATCGATTGAAATGGTTTGATAAGTAATGGATTCTAATTTTCCTATAAAACTATCACTAAGCAATAATCTTTCTGCTAACTCTCGTTGTGTCATACCCATCATTTTCCTGTACTTTTTAATATTTTTGCCAATCACATTATATATATTTGTTTGTTTACCAGTCATTTACATCACCCACTTTAATTTTCTCATACAAATTCGCAAAATATTATAGACTAATAATCTAATATTTGATATATTAAGAGGGGTGATATAATGTATAATATGCAGAGATTGAGACTTCTACGAAAAGAGAAGGGGATTACAATATATGATATGGCAAAAAAACTTTTTATCACACCTTCTTTTTATTCACAAATTGAAAACAAAAAAAGGAGATTATTTTACGATACAGCAGTCCGCATTGGTACCATTCTTAATATGAAACCAGATGCTATTTTTTATACCAAACAACAGTAAGTCACGATAGACTTTTTTTGATGTCATCAATTTCCTTTTGTAGCGCTTGCATCATTTTTTGCATGATTGCTACAGTTTCTTCGGCGGAAGGCGTTTTTTTTTGATTTGGGTCCAGTCCGCGCTCTGCCTGTACTTGTTTATAATATGCATTTGTAGACAATACTTGTGCAACCAACATAAGCCAGTTTCCAAGCGCATTTTGTTCATTTGCAGTCAAATCATCAATTAGTAGATAACCTACGACCACAGCACTAAAGGAGAATACTTTTGCAGGTACATTGGGAATTAAGTTCATAATATCCTCCTTTTCATTAGTATATGAGAATGAATCCAAATTTCATAACTGATATTACCATTAAAAGTCATATTTGTAGAGAAAATAACATAATCTATAGTAAACTGCTTGCTTAACCATACAAATTATGTTATATTTAGATTGGTTTAAAATTATGTTGTCACTTTCCTTTTTGAAAGAACATTATAATTCTAAGATCCAAATCAAAAAGGAGGTACAAAATGGAAAAAACATATGAGGATATTACCATCGTTTGTAAAGATTGTGGTAAAGAATTCGTGTTTGAAGCTGGTCAACAAAGACATTTCGAATCTTTAGGATTTACAAATCAACCTGTGAGATGTAAGGAATGCCGCGATAAGAAAAAAGCGGAACGAAATAATCATGGAACAAATGATTTTAAAAGAAACCGTGAAGATGACTATAGTCAAGCTGCGTAAACAAAAAACTCTTAATCTTAAGAGTTTTTCTTTTGCATATCTAAATAGTAGTTACGAAGTTCTTTAAATCTTTGATAATGGATAATTTCTCTTTGTCTTAAGAAAGAAAGTGGTCCCAAAATATCAGGGTCATTGGTCATATCCATTAGATGCTCATAAGTAGCACGTGCCCTTTGTTCTGCTGCCATATCACTTTCGATATTGGCAATTGGATCCCCTGCTGTCTTAATATAAGCCATAGTAAATGGATTTCCAAATGAATCCGATGGAAATAAGTCCATTCCAAATTGTGCATAATTCGCACCCAAACCTGCTGCTTCCATTTCTTCAATGCTAGCTCCGTTTGTAAGTTGATAAACCATGGTAGAAATGATTTCGACATGAGCAAGTTCCTCAGTTCCAATGTCTGTTAACAATGCTTTTCCCTTTTCATCAGGCATGGTATAACGTTGATTTAAATATTGCCAAGCCGCAGATAATTCTCCAGCTGGGCCTCCATATTGTGTAACCAAATATTTGGCCATCCGTAAGTCTTTATTTTTAATATTGACAGGATATTCTAATTTTTTCTTATAAATCCACATATTCGCTCCCCCTTACTCATTTTCCCATGGCCATGGGCGATTGTCCCAAGCCCAAGGATATCCATTTGACGCATCGCTATCTACTAAAATAGGACCATATTTGCTTTCGTATTGTTGTCTTAATCTATTTGCTTCCATGCGATATTGATTGAATAATGCAATCATATCCTTATCATTTTGATATAAGTCTAAATATAAATTGATATCAATGGTTGCGAATGACAGTGCATCTAAAAACATAAGCAATTGTTCTTTTTCATTCATTGGTTTAATATCAAGTGGTTGATTTAACTTATAGCCGTTGTAAAGATTTGGAAACATATTTCCTCTAATAAATCCTTGGTATGGATCAAAAAGTGTGTTCGCATTGGCATCCTCTGTATAGAGTGGTTGATTAAAATTGTCATTGGCATATTGGTAGTAATCTAAATTTTTATTTTGGTAATTATACATAAAAATTTCTCCCTTCACTTTATCGTATGGTTTTTTAACCATTTGGTATGGGTATGTAACTATTTTTCCAAATCTCTTTAAAGTTCGGACATTATTTTTTATGATTGAGACAGATTTTGAAAATTTGCAGATAACATACTGTAAAATTTTGGAAAAAGGGGTTACAATAATGTAGGTTAGGATAAAGTGATTTCAATCATGGATCTTATGATTTTACAATTATTTACTAACTGCACACAGAATAGAATTAGGGGTTGTATGATGTATGATAAATTATATTATATGTGATGATAAAGCTTTATTTAGAAAAGAAGTAGAGAAAATTATTGATCGTGTCATGATGCGCAATGATATGGTATACAGGAAAAATTTCTTTGAAAGTTATGACAATCGTTTTATGAAGCTTATGAATCAGAAAAGTACACTTAAGATTTACATATTAGATATTGAAGTGAACGGAAAATCTGGAATTGAGATTGCCAAACAAATTCGCAATGATGACATTGAAAGCATGTTGATTTTTTGTACTGCTTATTATGAAAAGTATAAAAAGGACATGCTAAAAAGTAAATTTTTATTTCTAGATTTTATTGATAAGAGTGGAAACTATCAGAAAGAATTAGAAGATTCAATTGAACTTGCTCTTAAAAATTTGAGTATGAAAAATATCATACGTTTTAAGAATCAGAACATTGTTCATACAATTGCGACAAAGGATATTTTATATATCATAAGAGATAAAGACCGTAAATGTACAATTCAAACAACAGACAATCAAATTATTGTAAATAAAACTTTGATTGAACTGAAAAATATGTTAGATAGTCGTTTTGTATATGCACATAGGGCATGCATTGTAAATTATGACCGTATTTCACAGTTTAATAAAAAGGATAAAACAATTTTATTTGATAATAATATGGGAACAGACCTTGTATCATCGAGATTTAAAATGAACGACGAATAGTGTATCAATTATTTGCTGATTGCAAAATATGTGATACTATATATTTGGAATTATTTTAAAATAATGATTCAATCATTGTTTGTAATAAGGAGGAAATATTTATGGCACAGGGATTATGTGGAGGTTTGACATCATATGAGACGCAATCGCAACAAGATATCTATAATGATATCGTTAAGTGGATGGAATTTACCAATGATACAAATGGTAATATAACTGAACGTATTACGCAACTAATGAGCAGTGGATTTTGGAATAAAATACCTATTAATTTTCAGGTTACTATTTTATCTACCGTTCGTTATTTTGAAACGATAAAGGCAGACTTGGCCTTAATTAAAAAGGCGATTGAAAAGGATAATGTAACGAAAAAAGAAGTTGTTTTACTCAAAAAAATTGGTTTAATGGCAACGGATTTTAATATAAACTATGGGAAAACTTATAAAGAGGATTTACATAGTTGGGCAGACTATAATAATACAGAATTTCGGGTAGCAGAGAGGATTTATCAAGAGGGTAGAGATTATTTTGTTACATTGCAAGATGCGTGTAATGCAGCAAATAGGTTGGAGGATTATATGAATCAATCACAAGGAAATGTAGTAAATATTGGTGGAGATGTAGAACAAATACAAATACAAAATGGAGATAATAATAGGATGTATATGGGTAGCAACATGGATTATGATCAAGTAAGAATCATTTTAAATAAAATTGATGCTTTGTTAGAGAGTAATAAAAATCAAGATAATTGCATGGACGAAATCAAAAAAGTAGTATTGGAAGCAATTGAGATGGTCAATGAAAAAGAAACTCCATCTAAAATAAAAAAGGCACTTGATTCTGTCAAATCATTGGCAAATGGGGTAGCAGAAAATCTAGTAGCAGCACAAATTATCCAGTTACTGTCTATATTATTTTAATAAGTTTTGATAAAAACACTTGCTTATTCTATAATTTATGATAAAATATTAGATGTAACTTATGTTACATGGCGTGGTTGGTGAAGTGGTTAACACGGTAGATTGTGGTTCTATTATTTCGTGGGTTCGATTCCCACACTGCGCCCCATATTTATGTAAAACTAGAACCCCATTAAATTGGTGGTTCTTTTATATACTTTAAAAAGGCATTAATTCTATTAAAGAAACCATTGGATACAATTTTTTCATATTATACTATATTGTATCACGCAAATTTCTATAGTCAATAAGGATAAAATGTCTGATAGTGTTGCCAAAGTGTGGAGATATAGAAAAAAATCATTGAAAACAAATAAAA